>CAZUKV010000052.1:0-6392 GCA_964621075.1 uncultured bacterium
CCCGATATTATATAAAAGATATAAATATTGTTACGGAAGGAGCTGTTACATTAAATCAGGTATTTCATATTATTGATGAAAATATGGAAAATTATGAGCTTGATAGCGGCGTAACACAACTAAATTATTTTTTTAATATGGTAGATAAGATTAATTTTATAGTTGGGCGGGCGAAAAATCCGGCTCATAAAAAAAATATAATTTTTAAACAAAGAGGTATTTTAAAAAGAGAGAAAATTATTCCTAAAATTGCTGCCAAATTAAAAGAAAAAGGTAAAGTAGTCAATATAGAGTATGTTTAACTTGTTTTCTATTGTTCGTCATCATTCAACCGTAATCCAAGAGCAGTCAAAAACTTAGTGTTAGTTATTCGTGTTCGTGTGCGTAAAATCAGTTTTCTGTTATCTGGAAAACTTCAGTCATCAGTGATCCGTGAACCGTAAGTGGTCAAAAATTTTTTAAAAAATATTCTGAATTTATTCTTATGTCACTAAAATTATTTCTGATAATTTTCAAAAGAACTATAAAAACATCAAAGAAATTTCTTTCAAGCTTAGAACTAAAGTCCGATGACTTGAGAAAGTGAAATTTCAAACACTTCAGAATAGTTCCTATTTTATAAATACAGGTTGAAAAAAATGATTTTATATATATAATCCATTAAAATTTAAAAGGAGATATATGATTTTTGAAACTGAAAGATTATATGTAAGAAAAGCCGAGGATAATGAAAAAGATATTAATTTCTATTACAGGTTATGGAATTCTGGAGAAGTAATGAAATATGTCAGTTTCCCCGAAGGATTGGGAATAACTAAAAGAGAAATTAAGAAAATATTATCCAGTTATAATGAATCTGCATTCGATAAAACTCTTATTATTGTTGAAAAGAAAGCTCAAAATATAATTGGAGAATGTAAATTGGGATTTCCTAATGATGAAAAATTATCCATAACAGATGTAAAATTATTACCAGAATACTGGGGTAATGGATATGGGAAAGAGATAAAAAAAGCTTTATGTCATTATCTGTTTTCCAAAACTAAATGCGAGATTGTTAAAGCTGATCCAAATAAGTTAAATATTGCATCACAAAAAATGCAAAAAGCTTGTGGAGGTATAAAAGTTGATGAAACTTTTTATGAAGCTCCAAAAAATTCAAAAATTAAAAGAAATAATATTCATGCATTTGTTTATCATATAAAAAAAGAAAATTTTTATAGGAAGTTTCCAGAATATAAAAAGGAGAATTTATGTATAAATTAAAAGATTTTAAAGATAAGTACATTGATGAAGCTGTCTTGCTCAGTCTAAAAGAGTACTCAGAGGAAAAAGAGAAGGTCAATGAATTACCTGAAAATGATTATAAAGATAAAATTTATAAATTATTGAAAAATATGCCGGATAATAATTTAGGAGCTGTTTTATTTCAAGATAATAAAATTAAAGGTTATATAAAATCATACGGACCAATTGATAATTTTTTTGGTAATTCTAATGGAGCTTTTGTTCCACTGCACGGTCATGGAACTGTTAAAGAAAATAGAGAGTATATCTATTCTTTACTTTATCAATATGCTGCAGAAAAATGGTATAATAAGGATTTATTAAGTTATGCAATAACACTGTATGCTCATAATAAACCTTCGATTAATTCGTTTTTTCAGAATGGATTTGGATTGAGATGTGTTGATGCAATAAGCAATATTGACAACCCGGATTTAAAATACAAAAAAAATAAAAGATATGATTTTAAAGAATTAATTTATGATGATTTAAATAAAATTGAACCCCTTAAAAATAAACTTATTGAACATCTGGGGAAAAGTCCGACTTTTTTAATATATGAAAAATTCAAGCTTAAAAAATTAATAGAACAATCAAAAAAACGTAATTCAAGATTTTTTACTGTAAGCAATAAAAAAAAGGTATTGGGGTATTTAGAAATAAAAGATACTGGAGAAAATTTTACAACTGTTGATGAAAAAACAGTAAATATATGTGGAGCATATTTAATACCAGAATACAGGGGGGACAATTTATTTAAAAACCTTATTTCTTTTATGTTTAAGAAATTAAGAAAAGAAGGATATATAAGATGTGGAGTGGATTTTGAAAGTTTTAATCCAACTGCATTTAGATTCTGGTTAAAATATTTTAAACCATATACAAATACAGTTACAAGAAGGGTAGATGAGAAAAATTAGCAAAGCTAATTTTTCTAGTGTGAGTGTCAGTGTGAGTGTGAGGAATAAAGACAAAATTATCTGTGATAATATTTTCTATTTGTGCTTTTTTCTTTGATTTTTTAACTTATACTTAGGCTTATCCTTATCCTTATACTACAAATTATCTCTGATAATTTGTCAATCCAGAACACAAACCTCTAATAAAACAGCTCTAAAGCAAGATATGGGGTAAGATTAAATACAATAATTAATATTTTAAAGAATATAAGAGCAGCAAAATAAGATTTTTTAAAGTAATCTTCTGAAATATCATACCACCTGTTAAAAGTTTTATAGATGAATTTTTTGCAGAGATGATACATTAAAAATGATATAAAAAATAATGAAAAATTAATAATTGTACACCAGAGAAAAAAACATTTTAAACATTTTATATTCATGAATATCTCTTTATACATAAGAACCCCCTTTATTTTATTTATTATATACCATAAATAAAATTATTAAATAAAATTTATTATTTATATTTTTCAATTTTCTATTATAATTATTTCCGGTTTGGTTTTATGGAGGAAATAAATGGATATATTTTTTGAAGAAAATGAACAAAACTTAAAATTTATTTTAAAAAATGTTGAAAAAAAATTTATTCCAGTTTTAGAGAAGCAATTTTATATAAGAAAGAACCATGATTTTTATAAAACATTTTCAAAACCCATTAATAATATAAATAAGATAAAAGAAAATTATCAAAAATATAATTTAGAAATGGTTTTACAGGCAGGAAAATTTAAACAAATAAAATGGAGAAAAGCTCTTATATCATTTATAGAAAAAATTAGAGATTTTGATATAGAGTGGTGGCTTACAGGAAGCTGCGCGTTAAAGATAAGAGGTATTGATATTAAACCAAATGACGTTGATATAATGCTTAATTCAAAAGATATAGATAAAATCAATAAATTATTTTTAGATAATATTATTTGGCCGATTGCAGATACAAATGGCTGGATAGTAAAATATTTTGGAGTTGTTTTTCTTAATGGACAGATTGATCTTGCCTTTGATCCTCAGGATTTTGCAGATAATCCTGAACCTGTAGATTTTGGCCCTTATGCAAAAAAACATTTAGAAGTAGTTAATTGGAATAATTATAAAATTAAGGTTCCTCCTCTTGAACTCCAATTAAAATCAAATGAATTGAGAAGAAGAAATAAAAGAGTAGAAAAGATTCAAAAGTTTTTAGGAAATTAATTTAGAAATCTGTAAGGAGATTAAAATGTCAGAAAAGATTAAAACTATTGGATATGGATTTATTGGTGCAATTTCTTTTACTGTTTTATTTTTTCTTTTAAGATTTTTATTAAAATTTGTACCTGATTTTTATATTTGGGAAACAGAATCAGAATGGTTTAAAATATTTGGTATATCACTTTATCAAATTGATATAATCTATTTTATTATCTGTTTAATTTTTGTAACACATGGGGTAATAAATTTATTTTTAATAACAAAAGAAAACCATAAGGCCAGAAATGATAATACACGAAAACCTGAAAAATTACTAAAAGAAGGCTTCTATTCAAAAGCAAGACATCCAATGTATGGTACTTTTTTAATAATAAATTTTGGATTGTTATTATCAACAAGATCTATCTGGGGGTTAATATTAATTGGATTATTTTTTATAATTCAGTATGGAAATTCATATATTGAAGAGAAAACTGAATTACTTGAAATATTTCCTGAAGATTATACAAAATATAAAAAAAAGGTTTCTAACATGATGTTTTTACCTGTTTATAAACATTATATTCTTACTGGAGTTATTCTGACAATAGGAGGGTTATACTTTACTTTTTTTTGATAATTTAATTTTCTTCTTTTATTATATCTTTCATATCTTTTTTTTTATGAATGAAGACCCATTTCTCTCCAAGAGTAAAATTTATTAATCCAGATATAATTAGAGCTATGAAGTTACAGTAAATAACATCCAGTCCAGTTAGTCTTTCAACTGCGATAATTATGAGTAATCTAATTCCAAAAGTTAAAGAAACAGAAATATTGTATTTGATAAGTTTTTTGGAAAAATCTTTTAAATTATAATGGACTCTTTTATGCCAGATCCAGAAATAAGATATTGTAAAATTATTAAACATTGCTACTTCAAAACCTATTATTGGAGAAACAATATAAATACCAAAATAGGAATTGAATACATATTGCTTTAAAACAAAAAGTACTGCTGTATCAATAGCAGTACCTGACAAATTTGTTATAAAAAATTTTGAAAATTTTTTATAAATATTATTTTTCATAATTTTTATTTAAATATCATAATCAGGAGGATCTACCTCTGCCATTTTTTTTAAATTTTTAAAATAAGAAAAGATATATAAACCTATTATAAATGTACCAAGTGCTATTCCCATAAAATCGAAATAGGTAAAATCAATATTAAACAATTTTACAGTTGGGGGTTTTTTCATGAAAAAGAACACCGTATTAAAAATCATCATGGCTAAACGGGCTTCTGTTGGCCCGAATTTTCCATAAGATATTTTAAATACATCTTGAATATACATGTTTATATAAGTATGGATACTTATTAAAAAATATGAAATTACGACATAATAAGCTACATGAAGATGGATAAATGGAGATAATCCTGCACCAATTCCTATTAAAAGAACTGTTATTGCATCAACATTATGATCAATATAAAATCCATATTTTGGTCTTTGTACATTCCTGAATCTTGCAATATTTCCATCAAGACTGTCCCCAAGCCAGTTGATAATAAATCCAAGAGTTGCAAGCCAAAAATACATGGTTGAAATATTCGTTAATATATAACTAATTCCAATTAATACTGCTCCAGCAAAACCAAGATTAGTCATGTGATCGGGCAATATTTTTTTTGGTAATCTTTTAACAATCCAGATTAATAATTTTTTTTCAATTGGTTGTAATAGTGATCCGGTTATTCTTTCTTCAGTTTTTTTATCTGACATAAAATGCCTCCTTTTTTAATTAAAGATAATTATACATTAATTTATCTAATTTACAAGACTAATCATTAATTAATCCATAATATATGTAGTTATAGCTAAGTAGTTTAAATACTAATTTAATAAAGAACTATTATAAATATTATAAAATCCTGTTAAAAAAATAATTTTATGGAAAATAATATAAATTTTCTTATAATAGAAAAAAGCAAAATAGATTATAAGGAGTAAGTATGTTACATGATCTGGATGTGTACTGGATAGGTGGATCTCCATGCAGTGGAAAGAGTACATTTGCTGAAAAAATAGAAAAAGATTTTGATATGGATTATTACAAAATTGATGATCATCTTGAAAGATTCATGGAAGAGGGCGCAAAAAAAAATATTAAAATATTAAAAATGTTTCATGAGATGAATTTAGATGAAACATGGTTAAGAGATATTCAAACTCAAGTTATTGATGAATTTGATTTTTACAGACAAACTTTTCAGTTTATTAAAAAAGAAATAATTGAAAACTATAATGGAAAACCAATTATTACAGAGGGGGCAGCACTTCTTCCAGAATTAATGGATAAACATGAAATTCCAGATGAAAAATATGTTTGTATTACCCCAACTGCAGAATTTCAACTTAAACATTTTAAAAAGAGAAAATGGATCGATTATTATCTATCAGATTGTTCAAATCCCCAAAAAGCCTATAATAACTGGATGCAAAGGGATATAAAATTTGCAAAAATTGTTAAAAAACAGGCAAAAAAAAGAGAAAAAAATTATATTGAAATGGATGGGTCAAAACCAGTACAAAAAACATATAATAAAATAAAAACTATATTTAATTTAAAGAAGAAAATTTATGAAATATAGCAAAACAAGAAGTAGAAGTGACATATTTGGAGGTTTAACAGCACTATTAGCTGGAAAATCTGCGAGAATGAAAGTTTTTTTTAGGTTATATCTTTCTTGGTATTACTATGCTATTTTTAGGGATTACAATTTATTTATTAATCAAAATGCATTTAAAAAATAAGATAAATAAATCATAAAAAAAAACCAGCATAATAAATTTATAAAAATATTACAATTTTATAATATTTATTAAGACTTAAATATATAAAGTATAAGTTGGTTACAGGATTAAACAATTTAACTTGAATAATTCTATATAAACTATATTATTATAA
>CAZUKV010000053.1:0-6363 GCA_964621075.1 uncultured bacterium
TTCTTTATTGTTTTTTTATTTTATAAATCAATATTATGAAAAAAATTTTTTATTTGTATTTATTATTGTACCTTTTTATGGAGGCGTAATTTTTTTATTAAACGAATTAATTTTATTTGAAGAAGATAAAAATATCCTTAATGATTATGAAAAATATATAAGATTTAGTGATGAAATCGAGGAGCTGGAAGATGTCGATATTTTAAAAGAAATAAATGCAATGAATTTGCTTGATAGATTAAAAACTACATCTGAAGATAAAAAAAAGGAAGTATTAATTAATTTTTTAATTGAAAATTCAGATATAAAGGTTTCAATTTTGAAAGAAGCACTAAATGATAGTGATCAGGAAGTGGTTCATTATGCATCTTCAACTTTAAATTTAATGGAACAGCAGTATGAAAATATAATTGATAGCTTAAAAGGGGAGTATAGTTATAGTAGAAATTACAGCGTTTTACTGGAACTGGAAAAAATATTTTATAATTATATCAAATCAGGATTACTGGAAGGAACAGTTCTGAATTATTATTATGAGGAATATATGAAAATTTTAAATAAAATTCTACAAAAAGATGCAGATAAACTTGATTTTTTGATAAAAAAATTAGAAGTTTTAATTTTTTTAAAAGAATATGATGAAGCTTTTATGTTAACTAAATATCTTTTGAAGAATTACGATGATAACAGGATATATATATTTTTAATGAAATTGAATTATTCAAGAGGAAATATATCAAGTGTTATTTCTATTGCAAAATATTTGAAAAACAAATTGAAATCTATAGATGAGAAATATAAATCTATAATTGATTTTTGGGATGAAAGATAGTTATGATTGTTTGTATTATTGCTGAAGGGTCTTATCCATATATATCAGGAGGGGTTTCTTCCTGGATAAATCAATTAATAACAGATATAGAAGATATTGAATTCAAAATATTTTCTATTATGCCAGATATTGATGAAAAATTAAGTTATAAATACAAAATACCTGATAATGTTTCAAAAATAGAAACCATATCTTTACAGGATTATAAAAAATATAACCCTAAACCTAAAAATTTTGATACAAAATTATTTTCTTTTGAAAAAAAGAATATAAAAAAATTTTTAAGATTTGACAAAACAATAAACTGGGATATTTTCGTAAACAGTGTAACAAGAAAATCAAAAGTTGGGGATCCCATCCAATTTCTTCATAGTGAATATTTCTGGAATAATATAAAAGATTTATATATAGAAAATTATGATGAAGAAGGATTTAATGAATTTTTCTGGACTCTGCGTTCCATGTTTTTATTTTTTATGACTCTTATACAGGAAACTCTACCGAAAGCTGATTTGTATCATTCTGTTTCTACAGGGTATAGTGGTTTTCTTGGGTTGATACAAAAGATTAAAAAGCAAAAACCATTTTTATTAACAGAACACGGAATATATGCCAGAGAAAGAGAAGAGGAAATTATTCAATCATCCTGGGTTAAGGGAATTTATAAAAAAATGTGGATTGATTTCTTCTATTTTATAGCTAATGGTGCTTACAAGAAAGCAGATATTGTTGTCTCTCTTTTTGGAAGAAATAAAATGTTTCAGCTGGAACATGGTGCTGATTATGATAAAACTGTTGTTGTTCCAAATGGAATTGATATAGAAAAATATAATGTTAAAAAAATTAATGCAGAACAAAAAAATATTGGCGCGATATTAAGGATTGTACCCATAAAAGATGTAAAAACTTTACTAAGAAGTTTTAAAATTGTTACTGATGATTTTAATGATGCCAATCTTTTTTTAATAGGACCTTATGATGAAAACCCAAAATATTATAAAGAATGTTTAAAATTAATTAAAAATCTTAGTCTCGAAGATAGGGTAATAATAACAGGGAAAGTTGACATAGAAAAATATTTGGGATTTATAGATGTAATGGTGTTAACTTCAATTTCTGAAGGACAGCCCCTGGTAATTCTTGAATCTATGGCTGCCAAGATTCCTTTTGTTGCTACTGATGTCGGGGGTTGTAAAGAATTATTATATGGAAAAGATTCTGAAAATATTAAAAAGGCAGGAGTTATTGTTAAACCGGTATCTCCGGTAAAAACAGCTACGGCAATTTTAAATATTTTAAAAGATGATAATCTTGCAAAGAGAATGGGAGAAAATGGATATAAAAGAGTTCAAAGATATTATCAAAAAAAATATTTTATTAATAAGTATAAAACTTTTTATAGTTCACTGGTGAGATAATGGCAGGAATTGGATTTGAATTGAAAAAATTATTTGATGAAGATATGTATACAAAGAGAGCCAGTGCTTATCTTTACTCAGCAGTTGTGGCTGCAGGCCCCTGGCTTTTAACAGTAATAACTTTAAATATATTAAACATACTTGCAGATAATTTATTTATAGATATAACACAAAAAGACCTTTTTATGGGAACTATCATTTACAGTTTTATTTTTTCTCAAATTTTGGTTTCACCGCTTCAAATGATGATGACAAGATATATTGCTGATAAATTATATGAAAAAAAATATAAGTTGATTGGTGGTTCTTTTATTGGTGTTCTTAAAATGGCCCTTTTGATAGGACTTGTCTTAGTTATAATATATTATTATGGAAAAAATATTTCTCTCTCTTATAAAGTTCTTGCAGGGATATTTTTTTTGACAATAACCTCTATATGGGTCTTTATGATCTATTTAAGTGCGATAAAAAATTATAAAATAATTTTAATTGCTTTTTTCTCGGGAAGCTTGTTTTCAATAATCTCTGCTGTAGGGTTATTAAATAGTTCAATCTATATTAATTTTTATAATGAGGCATTTAAAATATTGCTGGCTTTTACAATGGGTTTGATTGTAACCGGAAGTATATTGTTTTTAAAAATATTAAAGACGTTTAGTTTTACCGGTTCCCACTCCTATGATTTTATAAAATCATTCAGCAAATATTCCATTTTACTATTTATTGGCTTGTTTTACACTGTTGGATTGTGGATAGATGATTTTATTATCTGGTTTAGTAATCTGGGGGTTGATGTTTTTAATACATACCGCTTTGCCCCTATATATGATAATGCAATATTTTGGGCTTATCTGACTATAATTCCAACAATTACTCTTTTTTTAGTAAATATAGAAACAGAATTTTATGTAAAATATAAAAAATATTATGGATTAATAAAAAAAAATGCAACGCTTGAATCAATAAAAAATGCTGAAGATGAGATGGTTAGGGTTTTATTTAAAGAAATTTTTTATACAATTGAAATACAGGCAATTTTAACTATTGTTTTTATAATAATATCCGGACGGGTTTTCTCCTTTCTTGGATATCCTGTTCTTGTAAGGGAAATATTTCAAATTACAGCCCTGGGTGCTCTTTGTAATGCCTTCCTTTTAATTGTCATTCTGGTTATGTTATATTTTGAGGCAAGATTGTTTGCATTTTTTAGCAGTGCTCTTTTTTTAATTGGGAATAGTTTCTGGACGTATTATTTTTTAAATAAGGGAGAAAATTATTTTGGTTTTGGATATTTTATTGGAGCACTAATTTCATTTTTGGTAGCATTTTTGTTGCTAATACTTTTTATAAAAAATATTACATTCTACACTTTTTCATCCCAACCTATCTTTTCAAAAAACAAAAATTTAATATGGGATAAATTAATAAAATTAATAAAAAAGTATCAATTAAAAAAAATCAGGATTTTGAAGTATTTTGATAAAAATTTTATAAAAATTATTATACTGATAATAATAGTAATTTCATCAATTCTCATGTTTAAAAAACCCGAAAAAGAATATAGATATAAACAGGATAAAAAGGTCAAAAAAGAAAATAGTTTAGAGGGGAGAGAAAAAATCTCTCCCGATAATTATTAATTATCAAAATTTACTTCCGGTGCATTTTCAGCATTTTCTTCTGATTCAAAATAAGTTTCTTTTTCGAAATTGAAAAATCCGGCAATTATATTCTGTGGAAATTGAATAATATATGAATTATACTGTTTTACTGACTGATTATATCTTCTTCTTGCTACTGCGATTCTATTTTCAGTTCCAGCTAATTCATCCATTAGTTGTGTAAAATTCTGACTTGCTTTTAAATTTGGATATCTTTCTACAATTACCATCAATCTTGAAAGTGCTCCTTCAAGTTGATTTGCTGCTTTCATTTTACCCTCTTTGGATGAAGAACCTGCATAATTTGATCGTGCTTCGGCTATATTTGTGAAAACTTCTCTTTCATGAGATGCATATCCCTTGACACTATTTACCAAATTTGGAATCAAGTCGAGTCTTCGCTGATATTGATTTTCTACATCAGCCCAGCTATTATCAATTTTTTCTTTCATGGTAATCATCTTATTGTAATTTGATATTAACCGCCCAACAAATATACCGGCAAATAATAAGATTATTACCCCAATTATTATTGCAATTGTACACCCTTTATTTAATTTCATAAAACTCCTTTCATTTTACCAGCTTCTACCGGCTCCTCCGCCTCCGGTTGAGCCTCCACCGAATCCACCAAATCCTCCACCAAAGCCACTACTACCACTTGCTCCTCCTCTTCTTAAAAACATGAAAAGAAGCATTATAGCGAATGGTCTTGTTGGTGGAAATATATATAAAATAACAAATAAAATTATAATACCAACAGGTAATGCTGCTTCTTTTTTATCTGAATTATTTTTTGGTGTTTTTGCTGCAGTTCCCTTTTTTAACTGTTCTTTTAAATTAAAACCATTTTCATTTGCTATTTCCAGACCCAAAATATAGGTTAGATTAACCAACCCCCTGCCGTACTGATTTTTTTTAGCAAGAGGAATAAAATATTTATCAAGATATCTCCCTATTTTTCCATCTGGAAGAAAACCTTCAACACCATAACCTGTTCGAACTTCTATTTTATTATCATTTTTTATAAAAAGTATTAGAATTCCGTTATCTTTTTCTTTTAAACCGGGTTTCCAGTTTTCAAATATTTTAACACTGAATGTAAAAGCATCTTTATTTTCCAGTTCGTTAATTGTGTAAATTGCAATTTCAGCACCGGAATTTCTTTTAAGCACCTCATTAATTTTTTTTATGTAATATTTATGTTCTTGATTTAAAACATTAGCATCATCTCTGTAAAAATTTGTAGGTTTAGGGATATTGGATTGGGCAAAATTAAAAAAAATAGAAATAAATATTAAAAATATTAGTACAAACTTTTTTTGTTTCATATTTTATACCTTTAGTTTATCTACTGAATCTGCCAGTTTACTTGCTTCTGTAAAAAAGTTTTGATAAATACTTAAAACTTCATTTTTGTCTAATTTTTTTTCATTTTGTTTAATCTCATATAATTCTATAAAAGGGGAAGGGTCGAAATCAAGAATATCAGCAATATTAAGTATGTTTTTTTCCCAGCTTTTAATTTCTTTATTTAAGAGCAGCAGGAGGTTTCTAAATACTGCAGCATAGGAACTGATTCCTTCCAGCATTACATTCAGAAGATTTTTATGATTGTTATAATTTAACATAAAAGTTGATTCCAGATGTACTAAGTTACCTTTTATTTCCTGTTCACATTGTAATCTTAAATTTTTATTGTCAATTTTCAAGTTCTCAAAATAATCTTCTCCATAGATTGTTTTATGTTTTCTTTTTATATCATTAAATTCAATTGGGAAAACATCCAATGAAGATTTTATATAATTGAGATCAAAAATTAAAGGAGTTGTTTTTAATATTTTTTTCCACCGGTTAAAAAATTTACCTGCTTTTTTTAGTTCTTCATATTTATTTTCTTTTAAAAGAATTAAAATATTTAAATCTTTATTTTTCGAATTCTTTGAATCTAAAACACTCCCATATATATAAATGGAATGAAGATTTTCATCAAATTGTTTAATTATTCTTTTTTTAATATCCTGAATATATTTCATAAATCCTCCTTTATTTAGTATAAGTATTTTAACAACTATAATTAAATATTCAATCTAATTTTAATAGAAAATTTCAAGAGGAAAAATCTTTTAAATGTTTGAAAAATAAACACTTAATTTAATATTTATAAAAAAGATTAATTCTATTTAGAATATTTATTAATTTTTCTTAAATTATTCTTTGAACTCCAAGTATTGCAGTATCTAAAGCATCTTATTATGATATTGTGAGAAAAGAGTGGATAATTATAATATATTTTTTATTATAATTAAAATTCCACTGATTAGAAGAACCAGGGAAGTAATATCTTTAAATTTTTTTTCGGGTATTAAGTTGTGAAGAATGTTTCCTGTAAACAAACCCAGTAATCCAATGGGGATCATCAGCAGGCTGCTTAACAATATTCTTGAGGAAA
>CAZUKV010000054.1:0-6215 GCA_964621075.1 uncultured bacterium
CAAGTTCTGATCGAATACCATCAAAATCACTCCCAATTGCTGCAACATCAATACCACCAATATTAATAATATGTTTTAAATGTTTAATCATATCAGATATTTTACTCTCTTTACCACCGGCCAAGAAGTTAGATGAAAAATTCAAGCCAATAATTCCTCCTGAACTTGATATTATTTCAATCATTTCATCAGTTAGATTTCTGAAATGATTCTGAATACTTCTGGCATTAGAATGGCTGGCAATAAATGGTTTCCCTGATATTTCAGAAACATCAAAAAAACCTCCATCAGAAAGATGTGAAACATCAATAATTATTCCAAGTTCATTCATATACTCAATTAGTTTTTTCCCAAACTTTGTTAATCCTTTATCCATATATTCTTTTTTAGAATTAGGAAATCCAATACTATTTGGGAAATTCCATGTTAATGTAATTAATCTTACCCCTAACCTATAATAGTTTCTTAATTTATAGAAATCCTCACCAATTACCCCGCCTTCTTCAATAGATAAGAAGGCAGAGATTTTATCACATTTTTTATTTTTATTTAAATCATCAATATTTTTTGCAAAAGCAATATCTTCATTATTATCCTCAATTTCTATAAAAAATCTATCAATCATATCCATAGATAATTCATAAAGAGTGTTGTATCCATATTTACTTAATTCTGCTTCTTTATATAAAAATACAGCAAAAAATTGTGCCAGTGATTCTCCCTTTTTTAATTTTTTGATATCTACATGAAAGTTATTTGTTGATAATTTACTATCTTTATTCATAATTAATTTCATTACAGTATCACAGTGTAAATCAAATATTTTCATTATATCCCTCTATCCTTATAAACTAAATTTTTTCTATTGTTAATCCTGTTCTGCTAATTTTTATTAAAAATATATTCTCATTAGATGGATACTGAAAAACTGAACTTCCATAAATTCCCTCAACAAGCGGTATCTTTTTTTCATACTTCATTAAATACTTCCAGAATTTATTGTTAGTGTTACCCAATATCAATAGTTTATGTTTTTTATTAATTTCATCTTCTGGTTTTTCATATTTACCATAAATTGTTGATAATTTATATGCAGTATGTATACCAAAAATGTTAACAAAAGGATGCCATTTCAATATATATGCATCTACAGCCCATAAATCACCATTTATTACTTTTGAATTAATAGTTTTCAAATTGCTGCTTACCGGCATAAAATCAATTTCTATTTTATGGTTTTTTCCTTTAACTTTTCTACAGATTAACCTTCCAACAATTTTTTCTTTTGTTAAGGAATCATAAGTTCTTAAAGAAAAAAACAAAAAAACAAAAGTCAGAGAAACGAAAAGAAAAAGTAGTGCAAATAAAATATTTAATGATAGATTTATAGATATCCGTTTTTTATAAAATTTCTTTTTTTTACCAAATACAATTTTAAAATGCTCATATAACCTGTAAATAGAATAAATGAATAATAGAAAAGAAATTAAAAAAATAAAATAGAAAAAAAAGTTAAATTCCATTTTTTTACTCTTAACTAATTTTAATTAGTAAAAAAGTCAAATATATTTCCCAATGTACTTGTTTCAGCCTTATAAAATTCAGTATACCCACATTTTTCACAACTTATAGTCGTGAATTTTTTATTTTGTACATCAAATATTTTTGAAAATCCACCTCCTGTAGCTCTCATTTGATCTGTTTTAAAAGTTAAATTACCGCATTTAGGACATTTATACTCTTTTGTATTCATTGAATACCCCCTTTATTTTCTTATTTTATGACCAGAATAAGTAAAAGCTATATCTCTCATTTTAACAAACTTTTTTTTATCAATCCCAATAACATTCTCACACTTACTACATAAATATTTTCCATCTCTTTTAATAGCATAATTTTTATGAATTCTATCAAAATAAAGACGAATTATTTTTCCTTTACCAATTTTTTTATATTTAAATATTTTATTTTTACATTTAGAACATTTAATTGTAATCATAAATCAAATCCTTCATATAACTTTTAATAGTATATCAAATAAAAAAAATAATTCAATAAATATAGAAAAATATGAATATTCATAAACCCCAAAATTGGGGTTCATGAATTTTATACATCATAGATTAATTGATTATTATCAATTATTGTTTGATCTAATTCTTTAATATATCTTAAATGACTATCAAATGCACCAATTGATTTTTTAATAAAAGATCCGGCTATCAATCTTTTTCTTTTAGTTTTTATTGCATCTATTAATAGAAGATACGAAATCATAATTTTGGTTGCCATATCATTAATATTCTTAGCATAGAACCCTTTTTTTTCTTCGTTCATTTCTTTATACATTTCAATTGCTTCATTTAATTTTTCTCTCATTTCAACTATTAGGGATCTCTCTTTAGAACACGTTTTATCAATTTGTTCTTCTAATTTATCAAAAGTACTATTTAATTTTCCTGAAATGATGCCCCTTATTGATGCAACTACCTGCAGTTGTGTAGTTCCTTCATAAATATTAGTAATTCTTGCATCTCTATAATGTCTTTCGACATCATAATCTTTCATATATCCATCACCACCATGAACCTGTAAAGCATCATAAGCAACTTCATTTGCAATTTCAGAAGAATAAGCTTTAGACATGGGTGTTAAAGTATCAGCAATACCCTTATATTCTTTCATTTTTTTACGATAATCTCTATCTTTTGTTCTTTCAAAAGCTTTTTCATAACCTTTTTTATAATCTACCATTTTTGAAGTAAAATATGTCAGGGTTCTGGCTGCTTCTATCTTAATTCTCATGTCAGTTAACATATCATAAACTGCTGGAATATTATTAATAGACTTGCCAAACTGCTCACGTTCTTTTGCATATTCCAGTGCTGCCTGATATGCAGCCTCAGCAATACCCAGTGATTGCCCTGCAATTCCAAGTCTAGCCCCATTCATAAGTGACATGACATATTTTATCAATCCCATCTTTCTTCTACCTATAAGCTGTGCTTTTGTACCGTTAAACTGCATTTCACATGTTGGAGAACCATGCAGACCAAGTTTTTCTTCTATTCTTCTTATATTAACAGTATCATCTTTCTCTATCAAAAACATGGACAACCCTCTTGCATCATGAGTGCCCTCCTCACTTCTTGCAAGAACAAGAGAAACATCTGCATTTCCATTGGTTATAAATCTTTTTGTTCCATACAACTTCCATTCTTCATTTTCTTCATCATAAATTGCTTTTGTTCTAACTTTCTGTAAATCAGAACCAGCACCAGGTTCTGTTAAAATCATCGCTCCGGTAACTTCCCCTCTTGCAAACTGTTTAACATATTTTTCTTTCATTTCCTCACTTGCAAACTCATAAATTGTTTCTCCTATATCCTGTAAAGAAAAAATATTCATTAATCCGGCTTCTGCTCTTGCAACAAGTTCAATCATCATAATATATATAACAGTAGGGAAATTTAACCCCTCATACTTCCTTGGAACTGTAATTCCTGTAAATCCTGCATCCTGCAAAAGGTTTAAAGCCTTTTTGGTATACTCATTGTATTCCACATCTCCATCTATATGTATTTGATCACTTTCATCAATATCTTCTGCCAGAGGAGCAATTTTTTCAGCACAAATTTCTCCCATTATTTCTAAAGATTTTTTATAGTTCAATTTTGCATCATCATAATTTTTAGGAGCATAATCATATTTCTCATGTTTCTTATAATTATCTTCATATAATTCTACTATTTTCTCAATATTCATATTTTCAAAATGAAAAATCATATCTTTATTATCTATAAAATAATTATCCATACTTTCTCCTCTTTATTTCTTTAAATCATCATAAGAGCTGATTAAATTTGGAACAACAGATTTAAAATCACCAACAATTTTAAAATCAGCTATATCAAATATAGGGGCATCCTCATCTGTGTTAATAGCTACAATTTTAAAGGAATCTTCCATTCCAGCTCTATGCTGTATTGCACCAGAAATACCGATTGCAAAATAAAGTTTTGGTCTAACAGTTGTTCCAGTTTGCCCTATCTGTCTTTCTTCTTCAACAAAACCGGCATCTACTGCAGCACGCGTAGCCCCTACTCCTGCATTTAACTTTTTAGCTAAATCATAAATCAATTTAAATCCTTCTTTTGACCCTACACCCATTCCTCCTGCAACAATAATTTCCTCACTTTTAAGATTTATTGATTTCTCCTTTTTCTTTCTATCAATAATTTTTATAGAATTTAAAGCTTTTTTGGTAAATTTAACATCTATCTTAATTTTTTCAGATTTCTTCTTATTTTTTTTCTTCTTCATTACACCTTCTCTAACAGTTGCCATCTGTGGTAGGTAGTCAGGTGAAATGATAGTAGCTCTAATATTTCCCCCAAAAGCAGGCCTAATCTGATAGAGCATTTTCTCTTCACCAATTTTTAATTCTGTACAATCAGCTGTTAAACCTGTATATAAGTATGAAGCAAGCCTTGGAGCCAGGTCTCTACCAATTCTTGTTGCTCCATACAGAATAATTTGAGGGCTTTCTTCTCTAATTATTTTTTTCCCTGCTTCAAAATATGGAAGCGATCTATAATATTTTAAATTTTCATTTTCACAATAATATATTTTATCTGCACCATATTTCTCAATTTTTTTAGTTAATTTCTCAACCTTATCCCCTAATATAAAAGCTGAAACCTTTTCTCCCAGTTTTCCAGCTAATTCATTTGCTTTTGTGAGAAGTTCAAAACTAACATCATGAATTTTTCCTTCTTCCTGCTCAACAAAAACCATTACACTACCCTGTCTTTTCATAATCCACCTACCCTATTATTTTAGCATCTTTTAATTCTCTAATTAATTCCATTGACCCTTTTTTATCCGGTGTAATTTCTTTTGTTTCTTCTTTTTTTAAGACAACACTCTCAATATTTTTAACCTTAGTTGGAGATCCAAAAATACCAATTTTTTCAACATCAATTTCCAGATCATCAGCCTTAACAACAGGAATTAACAAATCATTTTTTTTTAAGTATTTCTTAAGTTCTTTTTCTGTTTCAAATTCAATCATTTTATGCATGGCCTTTTTAAAATCCAGCTCAGACATTGCATTTTTAAATTTCATCATTTTTCTGATTTTTGGTGGTCTGGGGTCATTAGCCTCATCAATGACAGTGCAGAGAACCGGTAATCCTGATTCCACAACTTCTTCACCACCTTCAATTAATCTTTTTAACTCAATTTTATTATTATTTATTTTTTTAATTTCTTTTACATAAGTAATTTGGTTTATATCTAATTTTTCTGCTACCTGAGGTCCAACCTGAGCAGTATCTCCATCAATTGCCTGCCGCCCGGCAAAAACAAAATCATAATCCGGTACAATTTTCTCAATTATTTTTGCCAGCGAATAGGCTGTAGCCCATGTATCGGAACCGGCAAATTTAATATCACTCGCAAGATAAACTTTATCAGCCCCTCTATATAATGAATTTCTTAATATTTCAGATGCAGATGGAGGTCCCATAGTAACTACAGTTACTTCTCCCCCAAAAGAATCTTTTATGGACAATGCCATTTCTAAAGCATTTAAATCTTCAGGATTAAATACTGAAGGTAGAGCAGCCCTATTAATAGTTCCATCATCTTTCATAACATCACCAGAAACATCATGAGTATCTGGCACCTGTTTTGCTAAAACAACTATATTATAACCCAAAATTCCCTCCTTCATCTAAATTATTTCTGGCGATACTTTGCCATATTAATAAATTTTTGTCAAGTAAAAATGAATCATATTCAGCTAAAAAGCATCTTTTCTATTTCTTTCATTTTACTTACATATTCTATTTCTAAACCTTTTTTTACCTTATCCGGTATTTCTTCATAATTTCTTTTATTAGCTTCAGGCAATATTATCTTTTTTACCTTATTCCTCTTAGCAGCAACTACTTTTTCTCGAATTCCCCCTACAGGTAATACATTTCCAGTCAGTGAGATTTCTCCAGTCATTGCAAGATCATTAGGTACTTTTCTACCTGTTAATAGAGATAATAAAGCGGTTACAATTGTAACACCTGCTGATGGACCATCTTTTTTTACAGCACCTTCAGGAACATGCAGATGAATTCCCCTATTATCAAAAATCATTCTATCAATATCATATTTATCAATTACTGATTTAACATAACTGTGGGCAATATTTGCAGACT
>CAZUKV010000055.1:0-6206 GCA_964621075.1 uncultured bacterium
CGCTGCCGGACTGCGCTACACTCCGTTTCAACGAAAAAAATCTTATATTAATAATTAATTATTGTCAACAAAAAAATATTAAATCAAGAAAAAAAACACTATAATTCTCAATTAATATAAAAATATTATAAAATAAAAGATTTTATATTAATATAAATATAAATATATTCATAAATATCGTTATAACTGAAACATTGTTGATTATATAAAAAAAATGGCTTATAATAAAATAAATAAATTTAGAAAAGGAATTAGTTATATGTATAGTTTATTTAAAAAAAATAATAGAATCAATGTAATTGGTGAAAATTCTAAACAAAAGAAAAAAATTATTCATAAATTAGATAAAATTTATGATCACGAATTAATATATTTAAATATAAATGAAAATTTATCTAAAAAAGCATATTTTTTACCAGTTGTACTATTTCTTATAAATTATTTTATGATTAATTCTAATGACAAGGCTAAAAATATTAAAAATAAAATAGAGCAGAAATTAAAAATTTGTTTATCTGAAGAATTTTTTGAAAAGTTATTTAAAATTTTATATTATTTCAGTAATTTCAAATTATCTGATATATATAAATTAAATAGAGGAGATCTGAATTCCATACATAAAGAATTATATTATTATTTATTTCAGTTAATGGATTATCTTAAAAAGTATAAAAAATATATAATTATTGCTGATAATTATAATATGTATGATAAGTGGAGCAAAAAATTTATAAAAAATTATTTTCTGGATAAAAATAAAAAAAATTTAAAATTAATATTATTTACTGAAAACAAAATAGAAAATAAAAATATTGATAAGACAGTAATTATAAACCCGGAAAAATCTAAAATTGAAGAAATTGATATTTCAGAATCACTAAAAATATTTTCAATTTATGGAAATTCCATTTCTTTAAAATATTTGAAAAAATTCATGTTAAAAGAAAATTATTCAGAAAATAAAATATTGAAAGAATTAGATAATTTAAAAAAATATGATTTTATTTATGAAAGTAATGGACAGCTATATTTTTTAAACAATAATATAAAAAATAATATTTTAATAAGAACTAAACAAGAAAAAAAAAGAAAAATTGCCTGGTATCATTATCAAAATTATTATGAAAATAAAAAGAATAAAAGTCTTTATGATTATATATTTGTTATATACTGGTTGAAAATAATTGATGAGAGAAATCTAATAAAAAAAGAATTGCAAAATGTTATTGATTATTTTGAAACTATTAAATCAGCAGATCATCTTATTGAATATTATAGGTTAATGTGTAATTATGAAACAGATAAGGATCAAATATTTCAGATAAAATTAAGATTGATTCATTTATTCAAGAATACTGGCAAATACAGAGAAGGACTAAAATTTATTAATAATCTTGATACTTCTATAATGCAACCAAGACACAAAAATACGATAAATTCTTATTATTATTATTTTAAAAGAATTATCGGCCATGAGATATGGTTTTTAAAAGAGTTAAAAAAAGGAGCTGGAATTGCTTTAGAAAATAAATGGTATAAAAACTATTTTTTCTGGAATAGTGAAATCGCTTTTTTGTATTACTTAGAAGGAAAATATAAAAAAGGTTTTAAATTTTTAGAAAAAAATGAAAAATATATTGAGAAAGTAGATGAAAGAACATTAATAGGATGTTATTATTCATTGTTGGCGATGTTTTATGAGAAAAAAGCAAAGTTTAAAAAAGCAAAAGAAAATTATGAATATGCTATTAAACTCGCAAGGAAACATAATGCATGTGTTGAAGAGATAACCCAATTAAATAATTATGCTGCAATGTATTTAATAAAAGGTGAATTTGATAAAGCAATAAATATATTTCAGCGGGCTAATCAAGTATCTGACAAACTGGGATCTAAAGACAAAAAATTAATACTTTCTTTAAATATTGGATATTGTTTATTAAGAAAATTAAGAATTAATGAGTCTAAAGAGTATATCGATAAAGCTCTTAGATATGCTAAAATTACCGGTAATAAGAGGTATACTTCAATGGGGTATTTTCTTCTTTCAAAATACTACTTTCACAAAGGAAAGTTTATGGATGCCTTGCTATATCTAACTTCTGTTGAAGAGATAGCTAAAGAAAAAAAATATAAATCTATTCTTTCTGATGTTTATATGACATATGGAGAAATTTATTTCTATAAAAAAAGATATAAAAAAGCGAAAGAATATCTTATTAAGGGTATTAATCTTGCCGAGGAAGTTTCAAACTCAGAAAGATTTTATTATATTTTATATTTAATAAATATATATAAAAATAATGATAATTATAATAAAATAAAAAAAATAATTGATGAATCTTTAGAAAAATCAAAAAAAATAAATGATAATTATTTTTATAGAATTAAAGCTTTGAAATTATTAATTTTTGATAAAACGGAAACAGATATTGAAAAAAAGCTAAAACAAATACTTATAAATTTTTCTAATGATAATTTAAAAATGGATATTTATTATGATTTGTGGAAAATGAAAAGAAAAAAAGAATACAAAGAAAAGTTGAAAAATTATTTTAAAGGGATTGATAGTTTTATTTACCAGAATAGATACAGGCTTTTAAATACTCAAAAAGAAAACTAATTAATAATTATTCATTAAAATATTTACATTTTTCCAATTATATGATATTTTTTATTTAAAATTAAGGGAGGATAATTCTATGGCTGGACATAGTAAATGGGCTAATATAAAGCATAAAAAGAAAAAAGAAGATAGAAGAAGAGGAAAATTATTTTCCAAATTATCTAAAAAAATTACAATTGCAGCGAGAGAAGGCGGAGGGGATCCTGAATACAATTCTAATCTTAGAATGTATATTGATAAAGCCAAACAAAATAATATGCCTAAGGATAATATAGAAAGAGCTATTAAAAAAGGTACCGGTGAATTACCGGGTGTTACCTATGAAGACGCTGTTTATGAGGGTTATGGACCAAATGGAGTTGCTTTATATATAGAAGTGACAACCGATAATACAAATAGAACTGTTGGAGAATTAAGGCATATACTTTCAGAATATGATGGAAATATGGGAGAAGATGGGTCGGTTGCCTGGATGTTTGATAGGACAGGGTTAATTTATATTCTTAAAGAAGTTATTGGTGAGGAAGAGGTAACTGATAAGGCAATTGAAGCAGGTGTTGAAGATATTGAAATAGAAGATGATTTTTACCTTTTATATTGTAATCCAAGATCATTTCATGAAGTTATGGATTCTTTCAAGGAAAGTAATATTAATATTGATAATTCAGAACTTGCTATGATTCCCAAAAATACAATTAAACTTGATGAGGATAATGCAAAAAAAATATTAAATTTAATTGATGAATTAGAAGACCATGATGATGTTCAGAATGTTTATGCTAATTTTGATATAGATGATAGGATTGTAGAAAGAATACTTGGTGATGAATGAAAGTTTTAGGGATTGATCCAGGGTTGAATAAAACTGGATTTGGAATTGTTGAGAAAAAAGGCAGTAAATTAAAGGTTTTAGATATAGGTATTATACAACCGGCAAAAAATAAAAAGATTGATAAAAAGATATTTTACTTGCATAAAAAATTAACAAAAATTTGTGATTTATATAAACCTGAAGAATGTTCAATTGAAGAATTGTTTTTTGTAAAGAATGTTAAGTCAGGAATAAAAGTTGGCCAGATGCGTGGAGTGGCAATATTAACAATGGCACAAAAAAAAATTCCGGTTTTTAATTACACTCCAACAAAAATTAAGCTTGCAGTTGTTGGTAATGGTAATGCAAAGAAAGAGCAGGTAAAAGAAATGGTTAAATTACTTACAGGTTTTAAAACCGAAAAAAAGTTGACTTATGATGCTTATGATGCCGTTGCTGCAGCAATTTGTCATTTAAATAATAGAAGGATAAAACAGTATGATAGCTTATCTTGATGGCTTCTTAATTGATAAAAACGAAGAATTCATAATTATTGATGTAAATGGTGTTGGGTACAGTGTTTTAATACCAGAATATCTTTATTATGATTTACCTGAAATAAATTCAGAATATAAAATTCATATTTATCATCATTTTAGAGAAGATAATCAATCTCTTTATGGCTTTAAGACTAAAAAAGAAAAAAGTTTTTTTGAACTTCTTGTTTCAGTATCAGGAATTGGTCCCAAGAAAGGGTTGAAACTAATATCACAATCTACGTTTGGTAAATTTATGGTTGCTATAAAAAACGAAGATATTTCATACTTATCATCATTGTCAGGTGTGGGTAAAAAAACTGCTAAAAAATTGATTTTAGAGTTGAAGGATAAAGTAAAAGATATTGATATAGAATTTGAGCAGGAAGATAAAAATAAAAATATTGCCAGTGAAGCTATTGAAGTTTTGATAAATTTAGGATTTTCTCCACCGGAGGCAAGAAATGCAATAGGTTCAATTAATGTAGGAAATGAAGAGTATTCTGTTCAGGATTTTGTTAAACTTGGTTTGAGAAAGTTAGGAAAAGGTAAATAAAATATGGGTGATCGAGTTGTAGATCCAAAATCAAAAATAAAAGATGAGTCTACAGAGAGAAACTTACGACCTAAATTTTTAAATGAATTTATTGGACAAAAAGACTTGAGAAAAAAATTATCGATATATTTACAGGCTGCAAAAAAAAGAAATGAACCTGTAGATCATATTTTATTTCACGGTCCCCCTGGATTGGGGAAAACTACTCTTGCACACATAATTGCACATGAAATGGGTGTAAATATTAAAATTACTTCAGGCCCTATATTAACAAAACCGGGAGATGTTGCTGCTATTTTAACAAATTTAGAACATAATGATATTCTTTTTATAGATGAAGTTCATCGATTAAGCAGGAGTGTTGAGGAAATGCTTTACTCTGCAATGGAAGATTATGAACTTGATATTATTATAGGAGAGGGGCCTTCTGCAAAAAATATAAGAATACCACTTGAACCATTTACTTTAATAGGCGCAACAACGAGAGCAGGGTTACTTACTTCACCTTTAAGAGATAGATTTGGTGTTTTAGAACGTCTTGAATTCTATAAAAAACATGAAATTGCTGAAATTATTAAAAGGTCTTCAAAAATTCTTAATGTTGAAATAGATAATGATTCAGCTGATAAAATAGCTAAAAGATCCAGATTTACTCCAAGAGTTGCTATTCGATTATTAAAGAGAGTAAGGGATTTTGCTGATGTAAAAAATAATGGGGTTATTAACAATAAAATATTAAAAAATGCATTTAATCTTTTAAAAATTGATGAAATAGGGCTTGATAAAATGGATAAAAAAATATTAAAAGCTATCATCAAAAGGTTTAATGGTGGACCTGTAGGTCTTGAGGCACTTTCTGTAGTTCTTGGGGAAGATACTACAACTATACAGGATGTTTATGAACCATTTTTAGTAAGAGCTGGATTTATTCAAAGGACTTCAAGAGGAAGACAGGCATCTAAAAAAGCTTACAAATATTTTGACGTTGAAAACAATCCTGATGGAAATGATCCCCAATTAGAGTTTAAATAATTATGAAAAAAGTATTATTGCACATTTGCTGTGCTCCATGTTCCATATATCCAATACGAAAATTAATAGATATGGGTTATGAAGTTTTTGGTTTCTGGTATAATCATAATATACATCCTTATAAAGAATATGAGAAAAGATATAAAGAAGTTGTGAAATATTTAGATAATATTAATATTCGTCTTTTGGAAAAAAATGAATATAATCTCGAAAAATTTATGAGAAATGTTGTTTTTCGTGAAGAATCAAGGTGCAGTTATTGTTATAGTTCAAGATTACGACAGGCAGCAATATTTGCAAAAAAAGGAAAATTCGATTTTTTTACAACTACACTTTTATACAGCAAATTTCAAAAACATAATCTAATAAAACAAATTGGTATTTCAGAAGCTAAGAAATATAAAGTTAAATTTTTGTATGAAGATTTTAGAGAAGGCTGGAAATATGGAATAAAAAAATCCCGTAAATTAAACATGTATCGACAGCAGTATTGTGGCTGTATTTATTCAGAAAAAGATAGATATCTTAACTAAAATCTTAAAATCAAGAAACCACGAGTCTCAAGAATGAGAAAATCAGGAAAAAACTGTTTTGTAGTTTAAGTTCTACATTCTCCGAAAGAAGGAGAATAAAAGTTTCGGACAT
>CAZUKV010000056.1:0-6108 GCA_964621075.1 uncultured bacterium
ATATCTTAATACCAATATCGATCCTGAAGAGATAATTAATTCAAATAAATAAAAAACATTTTGGTTATAGAAAATATTAATATATCGTAGTATAATTATATATAAATTTTGGAGGAGGTATCATGAAAATTAAAGAAGTATTAAAAAACAAAGGATATAAAATATTTCTTATTAAACCCGATGATTTTCTTTTTGAAGCAGTTGAAAAGTTTTCTAAAAAAAATGTAGGTGCATTAATAGTTGTTAATAAAAACAAAGAGCTAAAGGGTATTATATCAGAGAAAGATGTTATTAAAAAAATTTATAATACTAAATGTCAAATAAAAAATATTAAGATTAAAGATATTATGACAGGATATAAAGATATGATTATAGCACATCAAAGAGATTCCATTGAATATGCTATGGATATCATGACAAAAAACAAAATCCGGCATTTACCAATACTTGGTAAAAAAAACAATTTAAAAGGAATTATCTCCATGGGTGATATTATTTATTCTCTGATTAAAGAAAAAGATCATGAAAATAAAATGTTAAAAGATTACATAAATGGTATTTACCAGATGTGATGAGATATTTATCAACTATTAAATTAAATTTGTTTCAATTAATATCTTAAATTAAAATAATTGATAAAAAAAAATATTTTATAATACTTGAATTATTTTATTCTATAATATATAATATCAAATATTGATAGGGTAAATAATAAAGGAGGTAAAAAATGAATAGAAAATTATTTAAAACTATTAGTATTATTTTTTTGATAATATTATTTAATTTTTCCATATTTGGTACAAATGGATATTTCAGTCATGGTTATTCTACTGAAGGTAAAGCTCTTGCTGGGGCAGAGGTTGCTATTCCACTTGATACATTTTCTGCAGTGACAAATCCTGCACTTATTTCATTTGTAGATGATGGCTTTCAGATAGGATTAGGTTTTTTTATGCCGTATAGAGAATATACTGTTAAAGGAGATCCCTCTGGGATTTCAGGGACATTTCCCCTGGTACCTCAAACAGTAGAAAGTGATACAAATTTATTTGTTATGCCAAAAATAGGATACAAGTTTAATTTAAAAAACAATATTGATATGTCAATTAATATTTATGGAAATGGTGGAATGAATACTAATTATGATGAAGCTGTTTATAATGGAGAAAAACCTACCGGTGTAGATCTTGCACAACTTTTTTCAGATTTTACAATTTCAAAAAAAATTGGTGAGAATCATTCTATTGGGTTTTCAACAATATTAGCCTATCAAAGATTTAGTGCTGAAGGACTTCAGGCATTTGTTGGATTTTCAAGAAAAAGTGATGATTTAACTAATAATGATTATGATAATTCCTTAGGATATGGTGCAAGAATTGGTTATTTCGGAGGTTTAAGCAGGTTATTTAGAATTGGATTATCTTATCAAACTAAAATATTAATGAAAGAGTTTGATGAATATTCTGGATTATTTGCTGAAAAAGGGGATTTCGATATCCCGTCGAATCTAAATGCAGGTTTTTCTTCAGAATTAATGAATAATTTTGTAGTATCTTTTAATTATCAAAAAATATTTTATAGTGATATCAAATCAATTGCTAATAATTTTGATCCTGCTGATTTTTACTCAGGAACTCTTTTAGGAGATGAAGAAGGAGCAGGTTTTGGATGGGATGACATGGATATATATAAAATTGGTATGAAACTGAAATTAAATGATAATTGGTCACTCATGAGTGGATTTTCACACGGTAAACAACCAATTGGTGAAAATGATGTTATGTTAAATATACTTGCACCAGCGGTAATTGAAAATCATATTACTCTTGGAATCAATAAAAAACTTGATAATAATAATTCATTTTCATTTTCTATTTCACATGGGCTATCAAATAGTGTTAGTGGATACAATCCAATGGAAATTCCTGAACAGCAAAAAATTGAAATTAAGATGCATCAGTGGGATTTTGAAATAGGTTATTCGTTTTAATTTATAAAAAGGATGGTTTGTCCATCCTTTTTTTTGCTTAAATTATGGTTGAATTTGTATGAAATTTTGATAATATCTAAACATGAGAGAAAGTACAAAAATATATTTATTTGATTTTATTTTTCAATTATCAACAGCTCTTGATCTTGTTGATAAAGATTTCTTTTGGCATCATCCAAAGGTTGCTTATATATCCTATTTGATAGGCAGAGAGTATGGGTTAAGTGAAGAAAATTTAAACCTGCTTGTATATTCAGCATTAATTCATGATATCGGGGTGTTTTCATTAGAAGAAAAAGAAAGATTGACTAAATATGATATTAGCGGGGATGAAAAGCATGCATTTGTTGGTAGCAAATTACTTGAAATAAGTAAAAATTTTTCAGAACAGGAAAAAATTATAAAATATCACCATCATGACTGGGATCATGGGCATGGTTCAACACATCAGGGAGATATTGTCCCTAAACTTGCTAACATTATTTATATAGCCGATAGAATTGAAGTATTAATTGATAAAGATAAAGAAGTTAAAAATCAGATATCATTTATCGAAAACACAATAAATGCTACTTATAAAAATAAATTTAACCCTGAAATAAGAACAAGTGTATTTAAAATATTACATTCTGAACAGTTTTACAAGTATATAAATTCTTTTACTATTTATGATATTCTTGCAAAAAGATTTAATACCAGTGAAAATTTAATTGGGCTAAAAGAAATTGTTTTCATTTCAAGATTATTTTCATTTGCTATTGATTTTAGAGTTCCCTTTACCTATGCTCATTCGAATTTAGTTGCAGATTTAGCAAGAAAAATGGGAGAAATACTAAAATTAGACAAAACAACAATTATAAAATTATACATTTCCGGATTGTTACACGATATCGGAAAATTTTCTATACCTGCAAAAATATTGAATAAAAAAAATGAACTTGAAGAAGGAGAATTTAATGTTGTTAAATTACATCCCTGGTATACCAATATAATTTTAAAAGAAATTGATAATTTTGAAGAGATTACAATTTGGGCATCACATCATCATGAAAGACTTGATGGAACAGGATATCCTTTTTCCAAAAATGCAGAACAATTGTGTGATGAAAGTATGATTATTGCAACCTGTGATATTTTTGCAACACTTAATGAAGATAGATCATTCAGGAGTAAAAAAACAAAAGAAGAAATTATTGAAATATTTACTAATTTAAAAACTAATAATAAGTTACCTGAAAAATTCTTAAATATATATTTAAATAATATTGATACATTCATTAAATATTGTTATAAAACAAGACAGAAGTTAAAAGAAAAATACAACTACTGTTTAAATAATTAAAAAATCTTACTAATAAAATTAGATTCATCTTCTATATATACATTTTAACATTTCTATATGTAATTTATCTCTTTATAATTACTTATTATGAAAAAAGATTTATAATTTTAACAAGGAGGTAATTATGAAAAATTTGATTACAATATTTTTAATATTTATTTTATTTTTTATGCTTTCATGTTCGAAAGTAGATAATGTTAAAAGTGTAGAAGCTGATTTTGTGGAATTGATTCCATTTGAACTAAAAATTGAAAATGGAAGTGTTTCTGAAATTACGGGTAGAATTGGTAATGAAATTTATTTTTTAAACAAAAATGGTGATGCTTTTTCATTGAATTTTTTAAACATGGAAACAGATAAAATTAAATCAATTACTATTGATTCCGGGAAAGGTCCCGGAGAGTTGTTCATGCCAATGTCAATGGCGTATCAAGATGGTAAATTTTATATTTATGACATGTACTTGAAAAGAATATCAATTTTTAATCGAGATGGTTCATTTGAAGATTTAATTAATTTTAAGGAAGAAATTGGATGGCCGCATTCTTTTGATGTTTTTAAGGATAAGTTTGTTTTTGATGGAAGCCTGCACAATAAAATTGTTCTTTTAAATAGAGAAGGAAAAATTGAAAAAAAGATACCTTATAAAGAAATTCAGATGATGCCAAAAGAAGGAAATGATTTCAGGGGGGGAGTTATAAAATGTGATGATAATTTCATTTATCTTGGATATTATAAAAGTCCGTTCAGGATTGAAAAATATAACGAAAATTTAGAAAAAGTTGATACTATATCTAAAAATGTAAATGTAAAAAAAATTAATAACTTAAAATGGAACATGAGTATGGGGTTTCCTGCTCCTGTTGGAACATTTATAGTTTCAAATATTTTTGTTCATGATAATTTAATTTACACTAACTCTGTTTCTGGTTATGATATTATTATAAAAGGGAAAGAAAAAAAATATGAGCCGCTATACTATGATTTTTATCTAAATGTATTTGATAAAAAGGATAATAAATTGAAGTATCAGATAACTAGTGATAGAATTGAAAAATGTTCCGGTTATGAGATAATTAACATTAATGAAGATTATATAATCCTTTTTGTAAGGGAGAATATAATTAAATATTTTGATGAAAATGCTGAATACACTAAAGGTATATTAATATTAGAAAATCCAAAAAATAAAATTAAATAATGTCTAAAAAAGGGGGATATTATGAAGAAAATATTATTTTTTATTATTATAATTTTTGTTAGTTCAAATCTTTTTGCATATAATATCAAGGATGTCAAAAAGGGGTACAATTATTATATTGAAGGAGCTAATGGTAAAAAAGAATCAGTAGATAAAGCATTAAAAATTTATGAAAAATTGGTTAAAAATAATAAAGAAGATTCTCTATTAAACGCAATTCTTGGATCTGTATATTTTTTAAAATCAAGAGATGCAATCTTTTTCAAAAAAATGGGATGGGTTAATAAAGGAAAAGAATTTCATGATAAAGCTGTTAAATTAAATCCAGATAATATTTTTGTAAGAATGGAAAGAGGCATACTGAGTATTAATCTACCCGGATTTCTCGGTAGATTTAATTTTGCAGTCAAAGATTTTTTGTTTCTTGAAAAAAAGATTAACAAAATAAAATATTATCATCTTGAAGATTATAAGGGTTACAAATTATTTAAACGAGAAGATGAAAGTGATGAAGAATTTTATAAAAGAACAAAACAAAAAATTTATTATTATAGAGGATTAGTAGAACTTAAAAATGGTTCTGAATCAAAAGCAAAAAATTATTTTAGAAATGTAATTGAAATAAAAGAAAATTACTGGTCAAAACGTGCACAAAAAAAATTAAATAATACTTAATATTTTATTACTCTAATAAGCAGAATGTTACGTATAATATAATTAACATTCTGCTTATATAATATTTAATTGTTAGGAGGTGTAGATGAAAAGAATTTTTCAGGAGTTTATTAGTTTTTTAAAAATTCAACTGCTTGGAGTTTTTATAGGATTTTTTTTCTCTGTTATAACTAATAATATCCAGTATCTATATGGATACATTTTAGTTGCATTAGTAATGACTAACTGTATAGGATATATGAATTTTTTATTTTATTCATTGTTTGAAAAATATTTCCAGGAAAAAATTAAAAGTAGAGTTTATTATGTCCTACCGGGTATTTTAGCTACTTCACTTGGATTTGAACTTGGTTCTTTTCTGAACTGGAAATTATTTAATGTAAAAATATATAATCCTGAAATGCATGGAATTATTCTTGTGATTTATGCAATAATTGGAGCACTCATATCATTGTCACTATATTCTTATTCGAAATTAGAATACAGATTAGAAAAAAAAATTAAGGAAAATGAAAAATTAAAAAGATTAAAAATTCAGGCTAAACTTGATGAGTTACAATCAAAGTTAAACCCCCATTTTCTATTTAATACTTTTAATTCAATTATTGAATTGGTTTATGATCAACCTGAAAAGGTAGAGAAAATGATCTTAAATTTATCAGATATTTATAGAAAAATCCTAAGTCTTAATGAAAACAATTTGATAAATATAAATGAGGAAATTGATCTTATTAAAAAATATTTAACAATAGAAAAAATTAGAATGAATGAAAGATTAACATATTCTATAGATTTAGATACTAAGTGTACTGAAGTCAAAATTCCTCCTTTTTGTATAGAGGTTTTGGTTGAAAATGCAGTAATTCATGGAATTTCAAAAAAAAGAGAAGGGGGAAATAT
>CAZUKV010000057.1:0-5840 GCA_964621075.1 uncultured bacterium
TTGCTGAAAAAAGTTCAAGGTCAATTAAACCTGGGGTTGCTTTTTATAACATGGGAAAAACTGCAGTTTTAATTGGTTTAATAATAATATCAGGACTTATTATGTTTTTTATTAATGCAGCAAGGCGAGGTCAGAAATTAAAAATTAGAAGAATACCTGCTCTTGATTCTATTGAGGAAGCCGTTGGAAGAGCTACAGAAATGGGTAAAGCGGTACTTTTTGTACCCGGGATTCTTGATGTTAATAATCCACAAACGATTGCTGGTGTAATGGTACTGAGTGAGGTGGCATTTAAAACTGCTAAATATGGAACGGATTTAAATGTACCTGTAAGTAAACCTGTTATATTATCTACAGCAAGCGATACAGTAAAAGAATCATATTTGAAAGCTGGGAGACCTGATTCTTTCAATGATGATATGGTCAATTACGTGACAAATGACCAATTTGGATATGTATCTCACATTGATGGTTATATGGTAAGAGAAAAACCTGCTGCTGTGTTTATGCTTGGTGCATTTTATGCAGAAAGTTTGATATTAGCAGAAACAGGTCACTCAATTGGTGCTATTCAGGTAGCCGGTACAGCTATGCCATCACAGATACCTTTTTTTATTACTACCTGTGATTATGTTTTAATTGGTGAAGAGTTGTATGCTGCATCAGCTTACCTATCAAGAAAACCAGATGTTCTTGGAGCTCTTAAAGGTCAGGATTATTCTAAACTAATAATTATGATAATTTTAGTTGTTGGAACGATACTAACTATTTTATTTCCTGATTTAGATTTATCACAATGGCTAACAAATATAGGATAGGAGGATAAGAGATGTTTTTAAGAAGGCAAGTTCCCTTTTTTATCACTGTAGTTGTAGCACTGATCATGATCATTGCATATTTTACACCACATCCTACTATTTCACCTGTGAGAAACAAACTTCAGGATTGGTTTATGATAATTGCTGCTTTTACTATGATTGTGGGGATATTAAGTTTAATTAAGGTTAATATAAAAAAGATAAGAACTGCCAGTTCGGGCAGTGACAAAATTTATAGTTTGGTTACTTTATCAAGTTTATTTATTATGATATTTTTTGGACTTCTTCCAGGTGCAGGAGGAATTAATAACAGTGTGTTCAAGTTCATGTTCAATCACGTGATGGTACCGCTGCAGGCAACAATGTTTTCTCTATTAGCTTTTTACATTGCATCTGCTTCATTTAGAGCTTTTAGAGCAAAATCAACGATGGCAACACTTCTTCTTATTACTGCATTTATAGTTATGCTGGGTAGAGTACCTTTTGGTAGATTTATTAGTGGGCCGCATCTTTCTAATATAACAGAATGGATCATGAATGTTGTTAATATGGCCGGGCAGAGAGCTATTTTAATTGGAGCTGCTCTTGGAGTTATGGCAACATCTGTTAAAATTATACTTGGAATAGAAAGATCACATTTAGGTGGAGAATAAAGGAGATAGTATGAATTTTTGGGAAAAAATAAATAATTTAGATAGACGTATAGTTTATTTGATAATTGGTTTGACTGTATTGATCCCTTTATTATTCAATATAATATTAGAAGTTGAACCCACAAAACCTGTTCAGGATATTTATGATAAGATAGATTCACTGGAAAAAGATGATGTGGTACTTGTATCATTTGATTATGCTGCATCAAGTCTGCCAGAGTTACAGCCCATGGGTGAAGCTCTAATTCAGCATCTATTCGAAAAGGATATAAAAGTTGTTGCAATGGCTTTGTGGCCTGTAGGAGTTCAATTATCAGATAATATTTTTGATGTTAAATCAAAAGAATATAACAAAGAATATGGTGTAGATTATGTTCACCTGGGATATAAAACAGGGGGAATGGTTGTAATTGACAGCATGGGATCAGGAATTGAAGATGCTTTTCCAACTGATAAAAATGGAAATAAGCTTAATGAATTAAAATTGATGAGAAATGTCAATAAACTGGATGATTTTGCTCTTGCAATTTCATTATCAGCAGGAGATCCGGGACTAAGGCATTTTGTTATGGTTGCTCATGATAGATATGGAGTTCCTGTTGCTGGTGGATGTACAGCTGTAAGTGCTCCTCAATTTTTTGCTTACTATAGTTCAGGTCAGATGCTTGGGCTAATGGGAGGATTAAGAGGTGCAGCTGAATATGAGAGTATAATTGAAAAATTAGGAACTGGATCAGCAGGAATGGCAGCTCAAAATTATGCACACATAATGATTATTATATTTATTATTGTTGGTAATATCAGTATGGTAGTTTTAAAGAGAAAAAAGAAGTAGAGAGTGGGTGAAATAATATGGAATTTATAGAAGCAATAGGGTTTTTTATTGGTGGTTTCTTAACACTTTTTATATTTAGTTTCCTATATAAAGACAATCCTTTTTATAAATTTGCAGAACACCTTTTTGTAGGTACTTCTGCAGCTTACTGGCTTGTTTATATGTATCACAATGTTATTATTCCGGATGTTGTTAAAGAATTTATATCAGGCAATTATTGGCCTGTTATTCCGGTGATACTTGGAATATTTATGTTATTTAGATTAATTCCTTCAGTATCCCACTTCTCAAGAATGGGAATAGCTTTTTCTGTAGGTATAATGGCAGGATATAATATTATATTGCAGCTTGAGACAAATATTGTAAGACAGGTGGGAGCTACAATTGCAAGGTTTAATAATTTTAGTTTAACTGGAAGTAATGCTGCTTTTTCAGTTAATTCAATAATTATTTTACTTGTTGTTTTATCTGCTCTTGTATATTTCTTTTTCTCTGTTGAACATAAAGGAACAATTGGAGGAATTGCTAAGTTTGGAATGTGGATGCTTATGATTACTTTTGGAGCATCTTTTGGGTATACAGTAATGGCCAGAATTTCACTTTTAATTGGCCGTGTTTTGTATTTGAAAGATTCATGGTGGGGTTCAATTGAATATTTATTAGGAATTTAGTTTTTTAGGAAGGTGATTTGTATGAAAAATATAATACATAAAAGTTTACTTATTATTGTTACATTAATGCTTATTTTTACACTGGGGTGTGAAACAGCACAGGATAAAGATCCGCTGGAAGGCCAGATATCTGAAATTGAAGAAACTCCAGAATATATAGTACAGTATACTAAAGGATATAATCTTGCGAGATCAAAGAATTTCAAAGCTGCTATTAAAAATTATAAAAATGCTTACAATATATTATCAAATATGGATGAAAGTAAGATGAACGAAAAAGCAATGATGACTTACAGGAATACTGTTCTTGGTCTTGGAAGAGCGTATGGGAATATTGATGATATGAAAAATTCAAGTAAATATTTTGAGATGTATATTGATAAATATCCAAATCAATATAATGGATATTTATATTATGGTGCAATTTTAGAAAAGAAAGGGTATTCTGATAAAGCTCAAAAGCAGTTTGAAAAGGCAATGGAAGTCAATCCTGATAGTGCTCAGGCTGAATTTGCACTTGCAAATATAATGAGAGAAAAGGGTATGCTTGAGGAAGCTATTAAATTTTATAAAAAAGGATTAGAAAAAGATCCGGAATTTCAAAATGGAAATGGATGGTTTCAACTTGCTAAAACTTATGAACAGATGGGAGACCTTGACGGTCAAATATCTGCTTATGAAAATTTGATAGAATACAGACCTGAAAATAGCGAGGCTTGCTGCAGTTTAGCAGATAGTTATCTTTCAAAGGGGTTAAGTATTGGTAGAGAATCCGGTGCTAAAGAATTAACAGCCGAGCAAAAAGCAAATAGAATAAAATATTATAAAGAAGCGGTTAAATATGCTGAGAAAGCTTATGAAATATCTCCAAACTCCACAAGAGCTGCAAACTTTTTGGCAAATTCTTATTTGAAATTATCTGATATGTATACAAAAACTGACCCAGCTAAAGTACAGGAAAATGCTTCTAAAGTACTTCCGGTAGCTAAAAAAATTGTTGAAAATAATCCTGACAGTACAGCTGGATATACATTACTGGCAGAAGCTAATTTAAAATTGAAAAATTATCGTAAAGCTATTGATAATGCAAAGAAATCACTTGAAGTTGAAGATACTGCTTATGCAAGATCTATTTTAGCTGATACTTATTTTGAAATTGAGAACTGGCAGCAGGCTTATACACACTATATAAAAATTGTGGATAATCCTAATTACCCATATGTAAAGGGTAGATTAAAAATAGTAAATAAAAGACTTAGAGGCGAATATAATTAAAGAGTAAGAAAGAGCTTATATGATTTCCTTTGATTTTTCAAATATATTAAGAAAAAATATTGGTAGAGAATCAGGTTTATCTGAAGAATTTTTTGATAATTACCATGAGCAGATAAGTGAAGGGTACAAAAAAATTGAAAACAGTCGGGGGAAATCTTTCTATAGTTTTATGGAGTTACCATATCAAAACTTAGATAAGTTAATAGAATATAAACATAAAATTACTAAATTTAAATATTTTGTAATTGTGGGCATAGGCGGTTCTTCACTTGGATCCTATGCCCTTTTCAAATCTCTAAAACATCATCATTATAATCTTGTTAACGATAAAAAAATATTTTTTGCTGATAATTCTGATCCTGAATCTCTCAAAGATATAATTGATGCAATAAATTTAGAGGAAACAGTATTTAATGTGATAACCAAATCCGGTAGTACTGCAGAGACAATGTCTGGTTTTTCTTATGTTTTCAATATTTTAAAAAAAAATAATTTAAAAATTGAAAATCATATTGTGGTTACCACAACCAGAAATAAGGGTGATCTTTTTAATATAGCAAAAAAATATGATCTCGATTCTTTTTTTATTCCTGAAGATGTAGGAGGTAGATATTCTGTTTTTACTCCAGTAGGTTTGTTACCGGCGTTATTTTTGGATATTGATATTGAACAACTTTTAAATGGTGCTAAAGCTATAGATTCTATATGGAGGAGAAAACAGATTGAAAATAATCCCATTATTATTTCATCTCTGGTTAATTATTTATTTCATGTTGAATTAAATAGGAATATTCTTGCTTTAATGTGCTATAAAGATAAATTGGAATCTGTTGGGTCATGGTATCAGCAGCTGTGGGCTGAAAGTCTGGGTAAAAAATATGATTATGACAATAACATTATTGAAACCGGTTCTACCCCAATGATATTAAGAGGAGCTTCAGACCAGCATTCGGTTTTACAGCTCTTTATGGAGGGACCCAGAGACAAATTAATTGTATTTTTAGATTCAGAAGAGACAGAAAAAAATTATAAATTTGAAATAGATGAATTAAAAGAATTTAAAAGTATTGAATATTTTGATAATAAAACAGGACTTGATTTAATTACATCTGAATTAAATGGGGTAAGATATGCTCTTTTAAAGGAAAATCGTCCCAATTACACAATTAAAGTAGAAAAAATGGATGAATATAATATAGGTGGTTTACTTTACATGTTTCAATTGCAAACTGTCATGGCTTCAATTCTTTATCGTGTTAATCCCTTTGATCAGCCTGGAGTAGAAGAGGGAAAAAAAGCAACTTATGCTCTCATGGGAAGAAATGGATATGATGAAAAAAGAAAAGAGATGCAGGAAAATATTGGGACATCTTATAAATTCAAAATTGATGAATAATTTTTTCGAATAAATAATTCTTATTTATAAAATAATAAATTTATAGTTTAACAATTTTTGAATACTAAAAATATATTGACAAAATTTTTGAATGTGTTATATTCTGCTTGTAGTAATCTGTATTTCTTTTTGCCAATGCTTTGTATACCAATGCTTATTCAAGAAAATGTTTGTTTTACAGGATTACTGTTC
>CAZUKV010000058.1:0-5744 GCA_964621075.1 uncultured bacterium
GAGCTTTAAATAGTTTAAAGGAAGAAATTGAGGCGGTAAACTGGTATCAGCAGAGGGTTGATGCAGCTACAAGCCAGCCTTTAAAAGAAATATTAGCACATAACAGGGATGAAGAAATCGAGCATGCATGTATGACAATTGAATGGTTGAGAAGAAATATGCCTGCATGGGAAGAAGAGTTGAGAACATATTTATTTACAAATGATCCAATAACAGAACTCGAGGATGAAGAAGAAAATTCAGAAGATGAAAAAAATAATGACAATAATAGTGGAGGAGATCTTGGTATCGGAAGTTTAAAAAATTAATGAAAGGGGTGATTATATGGATATTTTAAAAAGGAATTTGTCTCCCATTACAGATAAAGCATGGCAGGAAATAGATGATACAGCTGCAGAAATTTTAAAAAATTATCTTTCTGCAAGAAAGTTTGTTGATGTTGATGGCCCTAAAGGATGGGATTTTTCTGCGGTGACAGTGGGTAGAATTAAAACTGAGAAAGGTGAAAAAAATAATGTCAATTATGGAATTAAAGAAGTAAAACCATTAATTGAATCAAGAATAGAATTTGATCTGGATATCTGGGAACTGGATAATATAGAAAGAGGAGCAAAAGATATTGATCTTGAACCTTTAGAAGAAGCAGCAAAAAAAATTGCGCTTTTTGAAGAAAATGCTATTTATAAAGGTTTTAAAAAAGCGAATATTAATGGACTGCTGAACAATGTAGAAGAAAAAGTAAAAATGTCCAAAAATCCAGAAAAGGTTATGGATGGAATATCAAAAGCTGTTTCAATATTAAGAGATGAATCGGTAGATGGTCCCTATAATTTAGTAGTAAATCCCGATTTGTGGCAGCAAATAGTTAAATTTACAAAAGGCTATCCCGTAAAAAGACAGATAGATAATTTGATAGAAGGTAAAATTATTTACAGTCCGGCGATTGAAAATGCATTGCTTGTATCTACACGTGGAGGGGATTTTGAATTAACACTGGGACACGATTTTTCCATAGGATATCAAAAACAGACAAATAAAAAAGTAACGCTGTTTATAACAGAATCCTTTACTTATAGAACGATTGATCCAATGGCTGCTATTAAACTTGAAATAGAATAATTATTTAAGGGGAAGGAACTCCTTCCCCATTTTTTTATTCCAGAAAATTTCTACCAACATCTTTATCTCCTCTACCGGAAAGATTAATTATCACGAGATTATTTTTATTTTTTTCATTTTTTACTGCAAAGGAGACTGCATGTGCAGATTCAATTGCAGGAATTATTCCCTCTTTTTCTGAAAGTAGTTTAAAAGCATTAATAGCTTCTCTATCAGTAACTGCTTTATATTTAACTCTTTTTATATCTTTAAGGTGAGAATGTTCGGGCCCGATTCCCGGATAATCAAGCCCAGCAGAAATTGAATAAGCTTCTCTTGGATTTCCATTTTTATCTGTTAGACAGTATGAATAGGTACCCTGAAAAACGGCTGGTTTTCCAATTGAAAGAGTAGCTGCATTTTTGTTTGTTTTTAATCCTTCCCCCCCTCCTTCTGCTCCATATAAGGCAACCTCTTTATCATTTAAAAAACCTGAGAAGATTCCAATAGCGTTTGATCCTCCTCCAACACATGCATAAATTGAATCGGGGAGACGTCCTTCTCGCTCTAAGATCTGTTTTTTAGTTTCTTTTCCGATTACAGATTGAAAATATCTGACAATTGTGGGATATGGATGAGGTCCTACTGCAGAACCCAGTAGATAATAACTTTCAGGATTTTCTATGTAATACTTTAATGCACCATCTACAGCATCTTTTAAGGTTTGTGTGCCAGTTGTAACTTCTATAAGTTCCGCGCCAAGCATTTTAATTCTATCTACATTCATCTTCTGTCTTTGTGCATCAATTTTACCCATGAATATTTTACATTTTATATCGAAAAGTGCAGCTGCTGTAGCTGTTGCTACTCCATGCTGTCCTGCTCCTGTTTCTGCTATAATTTCCTTTTTATTCATTTTTTTTGCAAGAAGAATCTGGCCCATTGTATTATTAATTTTATGAGCTCCTGTGTGATTTAAATCTTCTCTTTTTAAATAAATTTTACTCCCGACAATTTTACTTAAATTTTTAGCAAGAAAAAGAGAAGAGGGTCTTCCGATATAATTTTTTTGATGAGATTTTAACTCTTTTTCAAAATTATTATCGATTATTGCTTTTAAAAACTCATTTTTAAGTTCTTTTAAATTGCTTTTTAAAATATCCGGAACATACGCTCCTCCGTATATTCCAAACTCTTTCTTTTCAATTGTTTTTTTCATATATTTCCTCCTGGTATATTTTTAATATTAATTAAGTACATTAAATTAAAATAAAAGATATAGAATAAATGTAGAAAATAAAATATATTGCAGGCCCGTATGTTAGAGAGCCTGCCACCAGGACCAATTAGAAAAAAAAGATTTTAAATTGGAATCAGATAAGCTGTCCGATGACTTTTTTAATAATTGTAAAATTAAACTGTAATATTCTATCTGACTCATAAGATTAATATAAATCATAAAAGATTCGTGTCAAGAAAAAAATAAGATGTTGAATAAAAATTGCATAGTGATAAAATTTTTATCTGAAAGGATTATATAAATGTATTATAAAATAGTTTTTAAAGGGTTGGAGAAGGCTTTTTTTTATAAATTTAATTACAGTAAGATTAGTCCTTCTTTAGGACAGCAGGTCTTAGTCAATTTTAAAAGCAAAAAAAAGATAGGATATATTGTATCAGAAAAAATAGAAAATATCGACTTTGATAAAAATAAAGTAAAACCCATATTAAAATTAATAGAGCCTAAAATAAATAAAAAACTTTATCAATTAGCCACCTGGATTTCAGATTATTACATATGTTCTATTGGGGATGTTCTTGATATGATTTATCCATCTTTTTCAAAAATCAAAAGAAATATAAGATATAAAAAGGGTCCAAATTTTAATTCGGCTATTTTAAAATTAAAAATGGTATTTGAAAAAAATTCTTATTCAGAAAAGTATTTAATAAACAAATTACAAATTTCAAAACAGGAGCTTGAAGATGCAGTGCAAAATGAGATTCTAATTAAAGAAGATAAAATTAAAACAAATTATCTGAAAGAAAAAAAATTTATAAAATTGAATAACTCAAAAATAAAGGTGTCTGATTTACCAAAAAATGCATCAGTACAAAGAACTATTCTTAAAAAATTATTAAACAACAAAATTCTTGAGTATGATAAAATTTCAGAGAAAAGGTCTTCTATAAAAAGCCTGCAGGATAAAAATATTATTAAAATTATTACAAAAAAAATAAAAAATAAAAAAGAGAACAGAAAAAATGAAATTAATTATAATTTAAATATTCTTTCACAAAAGCAGAAAAATATTTATGAAAATGTAAAAAACAAATTAAATAATGGGTTTTCTGTTAATTATATTTATGGAATTACAGGAAGCGGAAAAACCGAAATTTATTTTCATCTTATAAAAGACGTTTTGAAAAAAAATAAAAATGTTATATATCTGGTTCCAGAAGTAGCACTAACAGATCATTTAATACATAGATTAAATGATGCTTTCGGGGATAATATAAATTTGAATCATAGTTATTTAAAAAAATCTAAAAAAAGAAATTCATGGCTCAATGCTCGTGAAAGTGTAAGGCCAATATCCATAGGGCCTCGATCAACAATATTTCTTCCATATCATAATCTTGGTTTAATAATCATAGATGAGGAACATGAATCTACCTATAAGCAAAATAATATCCCGAGATATAACGGAAGAGATGCAGCAATAATGAGGGCAAAAATTGAGAAAATTCCTGTTATTTTGGGAAGTGCAACCCCTTCTATGGAAAGTTTATACAACATTGAACATGGACGATATAAATGTTACAGACTTAAAGAAAGGTACAATAACGCAAGTCTTCCAGAAATAAATGTTATAAACATGAAAAATAGTAATGAAAGAAGTTCAAATTTTTACCCTTTTTCAAAGTCACTCATAGATAATTTGAAAATTAATTTAGAAAAAAAACAGCAATCAATAATTTTTCTAAATAGAAAGGGATATAAAACCTATTTAAAGTGTACAACCTGTGGGCAAATTGTTTATTGTGATGACTGTTCAACTCCTCTTACTTATTATAAATCTGAAGATAAGTTAAAATGTAACATTTGTGATAGGAATTTTTTTCTTGATAAATATACCTGTAAAAATTGTGGGAAATCTGATTTTAAATATTTTGGGGTTGGAGTTGAACTATTGCTTGAAAAACTTAAAAATATTTTCCCGGATCAAAACATTCAAAAAATAGATGGAACGACTGTTCGAAACTCCAGTGGATATGAAGAACTCTTTAATAAGTTCAAAAAGGGTGAAATTTCAATTCTTGTTGGAACACAAATAATTGCGAAGGGTCTTGATTTTAACAATGTAACTCTTGTTGGAATAATAAATGCCGATTCCATGATGAATATTCCGGATTTTAGAGCTAATGAAAGAAGTTTTCAATTAATCAGCCAGGTTTCCGGAAGAGCTGGTAGAGGAACTAAAGAAGGAAGAGTGTATTTGCAAACCTATACTCCAGATAGTTATGTAATTGAAAATGCACTCAATAATGACATTGATAATTTCTATAAAGATGAGATTGCATATAGAAGAAAATTAAGATATCCTCCTTTTTTCAATTTAATTCGAATTATTTTAAATAATAAGGATAAAAAAGATATAAACCAGGACTCTTCTCTTTTAAAAAAAGACCTCATTATTTTCAAGCAAAAAGATATTAAAATACTGGGTCCAAAAGAAAATTTTATTTTTAAAAAGAATAAATATTATAGCATGGTTATTCTAATTAAAGGGAAAAATCGTAAAAAATTGAATACCCTTACAAAAATACTCAAAAAGAACCTGCTTGAAGAGTTAAATTCTAAATATATTATTGATGTTGATCCCTATCAGATGTATTAATAAATTGCATCATCTTATTCATAAAAAGGGTTACGTATTTTTGCAGAACATTTTTTTCATTATCCTTGTATTCTGTATTTTGAGATGGTGAGGATAGAACGATTGTTCCAGAAATGTTTTCTTGCTCAATTTTATAGACTAAATCATAATAAAGTGATTCATTGGTATCCATATATTGCCAGTTTTCAAGGATTACCGCTTTATTCGAAGGTGAATCATCAATTTTTTTATGATTAATTTTTATTCTCGAATCTTTTTCTTTATATATTCTATCAAATATTTTTAAGTTATATGATAGATATTTATTTGGAATTATTTCTTTTATATTAGATATAAATTCTTTAATTAAATCTTCTATTCCGCCTGGTTTATAATCAATGAAATTGAAAAATTTTCTTAAATTATCTTTAGATTTATGGAGATTGTCAGTTATAAAACCCGATAACACATCCTGTTTTGTCTTTTTTATTTTCAGGTCTTTATTCCAGCAAACAACCTGATTTCTTCCCCTCTGTTTAGCATTATACATTGCTATATCAGCAAGATTTATAAGGATATTTATCCACTGGCTGTTATCAGGAAACATTGAACAGCCAATACTTACTGTTATTTTTCTGTTTGGAAGTATATTTTTTGATTCAACAGCTTTTCTAATTTCCTCAGCTTTTTTTAGAGATTCTTGTTTCTCTATATTGCTCAAAAAAAGTATAAATTCTTCACCACCATATCTTCCAATTAGATCCT
>CAZUKV010000059.1:0-5716 GCA_964621075.1 uncultured bacterium
TTCTTTAAAGGAAGTTCATTCAACTGAAACCTCTCCTGTGGTTTATGTTAATGGAAAAAATGGGAAAGCAAGATTAAATTCAATTCTTTTTGCTCCTGATAATACCGATCTTTTTGTAGGAGGCAAAATTCAGCTTAATGCTAAAGGCGCAAGAGGAGATATAATAAGTAGAACAGTTACTAACGGTGGAGATATTAAGGCTCCGGTTGAACTTGAAGCTACTGTTGAAAAAGCCAGCGGGTATATGGAATGTAATGGATTAATCTTAAAAGATGGTGGAAATATCTTTTCTTCCCCATCCCTGAACAGCAGTATTCAGGATGTTGAGCTTGCTCATGAAGCTTCTGTTGGTAGAATAGGTCAGGAAGAAATTGAGTATCTTATGTCCCGAGGAATTACTGAAGAACAGGCAAGGTCTCTAATAGTACATGGATTTCTTGATTTAAAAATCAAGGGGCTTCCTGAATTTTTACAGCATTCCATTGATGATGCGGTTCAAAAATCTATAAAAGGGATGTAGAAAAATCAACAGAGCTAATTTTATAGTGTGAGTGTGCGTGTGAGTTTAAAAATCAAATAACAGAGAACAAAGACAAAATTAGCAAGCTAATTTTGTAGTATCAGTATGAGAATTAGTATAAGAAAAAAAGATAAAATTTAAAAAAAGCACATTCCGGTCAAGTAAAACGCAGTACCGAAATCTTCTGGAAGTACAAACAAGAAAATTATCTTTAATAATTTTCAAGACAAATGACTGATCACCATAATTTCAAATCTTTAATCTTTATTTTTTTGAGCTCATTTCCTGAAGCTACATATTTGACAACCTACCGTTATTCATTATGAAGATGTACTTCTAAGCTATAATTTCTATCACTAAAAAATAGCTAAGCTATTTTTTCCTCACACTCACACTAAAATTTATAAAATAAATTTTATTCAGAATCCAGATAACGGAAAATAGATTCAACGAACACGAACCACTAACTACCAACACTAATTTTTTTGACCGATCACGGGGGGCAATTGACGAATTATTTCCCAGAAAACAGATTTCAAATATAAAGGTTGACTTTAATTATAAAACCTGTAGTTTCTATCTGGCGAAGTAGTAAGTTGTAAATATATATGAATTTTTATTGATTAATAAGGATTTTTAAATTAATTATTTAGAATCCAGGTTTAAAAGATAGTTTTTAATCATTTGACAAAAGAAGTTAAAATCAATCTTTCTCCCGGATAGATTATTTTCTAATTTTCTTTAAAATTGGCTCTTAATTAAAAATCATTATTTAAATAAAAATTATAACACATTTTACAATGAGAATATTTAATATTATTAGATATTTTTCTATTGTAGCAGAAGATGAATTTTAATTAAGAAGGTTTAAACAAAATAGTTTAAAAGAAAGAGAGAAAGAATATTTATGGAAAAGAAAAAATTTAAAGAATTAGGATTGTCAAAGTCAATTAATATGGCTGTAGAGGACATGGGTTTTGAAGAAGCAACTCCCATTCAAACACAAGCTATTCCTGAAGTAATGAAGGGAATTGATGTAATTGGTCAGGCTCAAACAGGAACGGGGAAAACGGCCGCATTTGGTATACCAATATTAGAAAAGGTGGATGTTAAGAACAATGATGTTCAGTCTATTATATTGTGTCCAACAAGAGAGCTTGCAATTCAGGTATCAGAAGAAATTAGAAAGCTTGCAAAATATATTAAAGGAATAAAAACTCTTCCCGTTTATGGCGGGCAGTCTATCAAGCGTCAGATTAAGGCATTAAAAAAAGGAGTTCATATAATTATTGGTACTCCTGGCAGAACTATGGATCATATGAGAAGAAAAACCCTTAAATTAGATAAAGTGAAAATGATTGTTCTTGATGAAGCAGATGAAATGTTAAACATGGGATTTAGAGAAGATATTGAAACAATATTAAAAGGAATTAAAGGTAAAAGACAAACGGTCTTTTTCTCAGCAACAATGCCAAAATCAATTTTAGCATTGAGAAAAAAATATCAAAATAATCCAAAATTTATTAAAGTAACACATAAAAAACTTACAGTTCCGAATATAGAGCAGGCATATTTCAGGGTTCATAAAAAAAATAAACTGGAAGCTTTGACAAGATTAGTAGATTTACACAACCCATCCTTAACTCTTGTATTTTGTAATACAAGAAAAAAAGTTGATAATTTATCAAATCACCTTCAGGCAAGAGGTTATTTTGCTGATAGTTTACATGGAGGAATGAATCAATCGCAGAGAAATAGAGTGATGAAAAAATTTAAAGATGGGACTGTCGAAGTGCTTGTAGCTACAGACGTTGCTGCACGAGGACTGGATATTGATGATATTGAGATAGTATTTAATTTTGATATCCCGCATGATGAAGAATATTATGTGCATAGAATAGGTAGGACGGGTAGAGCCGGTAAAAAGGGTAGTGCTTTTACCTTAGTTTCAGGTAAAGAATATTATAAATTAAAAAGTATTCAGAAATATACAAAAACTCAAATAGAACAACGCCAGGTTCCATCAGCTGATGATATAGAAGAAATAAAAATGAACCTTCTTCTTGATAATGCTTTTAAAATGTTAAAAGAAGAAGATCTTGTAAGAGAAAAAGATATAATAAGTGATATAATAGTGGAAGATTATAATGCTGTTGATATAGCAGCTGTTTTATTAAAGATGTTATTTGATGATGAAAAAAAAGAAGAGAAAGAAGGAAAAAAAACATTTGGTGAAACCGGAGCAGAACCCGGCATGGTAAGATTTTTTATAAATGTTGGGAAAAATCAAAATATATCACCAGGAGATGTAGTAGGTTCTATTGCAGGAGAAACAGGAATATCAGGAAGTCTTGTAGGTCTTATTGACATATATGACCGATTTACTTTTGTTGAAGTTCCAAGAGAACATGCAGGAGAAGTACTAAAAATAATGAAAGACAATACAATTAAAGGCAGAAATATAAGTTTTGAACCTGCTAATCCAAAATAAAGAAATCAATATTAATAATTGGAAGGAGGGAAAGCCATCTATTTATTATTTAGATGGCTTTCCTGTTCTTGTTGTATTCATGATATCTTGGTTTTATTTGCTTCTGTTTTTAATGTGAGCTGATTGGAAAGATTTTCTTCTATATTGTTTATGGAAAGAATATTTTCTAAAAGATTATTCAAGTTGTAATTATTAATAACCATATTTTCGCAATTATTACAAATATTATTATATTTATCCTTTTCGTTATTTTTTAAATTAAGATAATATTCAATTTTTTTTATCCATTTCTCTTTATCTGTCGTTGAAATAATATTTCCTGTTAGATTGTTCTTTACAATTTCTTTAGGGCCGCCAATATTTGATACAATGGCAGGAGTTCTACAGCTTTGAGCTTCTAAAACACTCATGCCAAAAGTATCAGTATTACTCGGGAAAAGAAAAAGATCAGAACCTGAATATATATATGGCAATTTATTCTGAGAAACTCTACCTGTAAAATAAACATTCTGATTGGAAGAAAATTCTTGTTTAAATTCTTTCAGGTAAGGACCATTTCCAACAATTAAAAGAGCCAGATTATAATTTTTTCTTTCAAATTTTTTAAAAATTTCTGATATAAATTTTAAATTTTTGTCTTTTGAAATTCTTCCTGTATAAAGTAGTATATTTTTTTCTTTAAGATTATAATTAATTTTAATAAATTGTTTCCCCAATGACTTGTAATTATATTGATTAAGATCAAGCCCTCTTTTAAATAATTTAATTTTTTCTGGGGAGTATCCTCTTCTCAATAATAGCTTTTTATAATATATCGAAGCAACTAAGATTTTCTGGCCCTGATTATAAAACCACCTCATGTATGCATTTAAGGTATCTAAGATTGGGTCATCTCCAATAATTTCTTTAAATTCACTGGTAAAATCTGTATGGTAAACAATTTCACAATCAAGGTTCATTAATTTAGCAGTAAGCAACCCAATTAATCCTACTGGGCCGGGTGTCGATATTATAATTTTTTCTGGTTGCAAATCATAAATAATTTTTAAAGATTTTAATAGTGATGGAATTTTAAGTTTATAATTTTCATAAACTTTAGGATTAAATGAATAAATGTAAGGTAGTGTAATTAAATTTTCAGGTAGTGAATCATCAATTTCTTTTTCTGTAAGAGCGGATATAATATTTAAATTATAATTTTGTTTTTTGGATAATTCTCCAATTTTTTTTAAAGTAACAGAAACCCCGTTTAGATCGTTTATTGTGTCTGTAAACCAGAGAATTTTATTTTTCGATTTGTTTTTTTTATCTGTTAAATATTTTTGCTCCATTTTATTAATCAATTTTCTATCCTGAAACATGTGTTTAAAAGTTGAAATGAAAGGAATGGTTAAAAACACTCCAAATAAAGAAGATGATAATTTTCTTGCTAAGTTTATTATATCAAGTTTTTTTATATCTGAATGTATAGATCGTATTGTAGTTCTAAAATATTCGTCTGTAATTTCAGAAATATTATTATAAATGTTATCTAATTTTTTATCTATATTTATATTTTCATTTTTAATGTTGTCTTCTACTAAATTAATTATAAGTTGCTTGGTTTTATTATTTCTTTTTTTGAGGCTTTTTTTAATTTTGAGATGTAGAATTTATCTTTTAAATTTATCTTTCGTTCATTAAAAATTAGCTCTGTAATATTTTCAAATATTGGACTTAAAAATTCATTTTTTTTATTTTTTGAAAAATCATAACCAATTTTATAGAGGGTAAATGCTAATGAATGAAAATCATTCTCCCGGCCAAAACAAGTTGATTTTTTCTCTTTTAAACCCTTTAAGAATGTTTTTTTGTTTTTAGATGGAATTTCAGTATATGTTTGACCTAAAAATAAACCTGCATGATCGTCTGATCCACCTGTAAAAGCTTTTATCCATGGGGTGGTTGAATAGGGTTTGATTTGATATTTGTTAATTAATTTATCGATATCTGCTGGTTTTAAATTTTTGAGAATTTTGATCCAGCTATTATTATTTATATAATTTCTTCCTCCATTTTTCCCCTCAAAGTTATCAAATAACAGAATTAATTTTTCAAGATGTTCCTGATTTAATTTTCCATTAATTGAATAAGATGCGTGAGCAACTGAATATGGAAGATCATTTTCTTTTATAAAAGTTCTTAAACTGTAAACATCTTTTCTTAAGTCATTTATTATTTTAAATTGCTCTTGTGTAAAATTATATATCAAAACATGAATTTTGCATCCATCTTCCGGAAAATATGTTGTTGTTTCAACACCGGTGAAAACATCATCAGGGTATTTTTCTTTCAATTTTAAAACACCATCAATTCTATTATGATCTGTAATAGTAACTAAATCCATACCTTTTTTTTTGCATTTTTTATAAATATATTCTGGTTTTGTATAAGATTCTTTTGTTCCAATCGTTTGTAAAATCCATTCTGAGGGTCTTTCGGAATATTTTGAATGAACATGTAAATCAGCTTTTAAAATATTGTTTTTATACATATCTCTCCTTTCCTTTGTAAATAATATAAGATAGATTAATTAATAATTCTTGAAGAAAGATTTAGTATTTTGTTAAAAAGAGAGATATTTGAAAAATTATCTTAAAAGATTAAACTTATTCAATGAGAACCATTGCAAAATAATCAGGAATTTCTTCCTCATTTTGAAGAAC
>CAZUKV010000060.1:0-5649 GCA_964621075.1 uncultured bacterium
CCAACCATAAGTGCGATTAGCTAAAAGTAATTAATCTCAATAATTTAAAATATGATAACTGTCTTATTCTTATACTGATTTTGATACTAATAAATATTGATGTTATATTTTAATAAATTTAATTTGACAACAATATTCCAATATAGTAATATATTCATAGGACTGACTGGATTTTACATATATTAAAATAATTTTTTAAAAAAGGGGTGTTAGATGGGAAATAAATTGTTTAAGGCAAGAAGCAAAGTAATTAAAGCTCTTGGGCATGAATTAAGACTTGAGATAGTTGATTTACTTTCTAAAAAAAATCATTGTGTGTGTGAATTGGTTGAAAAATTAGATGCCTCCCAATCTACTGTTTCAAAACATCTGAGTGTATTAAAAAAAGCTGGAATTGTAGATTCTCAAAAAAACGGTCTAAATGTTACATATTTTTTAGAAACACCATGTATTATAAACTTTTTTAGCTGTGTAGATCAAGTTCTTTTAAAAAATTATGAAAAACAGGAAAAAGAATTGGAATTAATAAAAAAATTTGAGGAGAATAAATGAAAAAGAAGATTAGAAAGCTGCTAATTTTTGTAGCTGTATTTTTAAGTGCATATTTTATACCTTTTAAAAATACGGGTATTCAGGAATCGATTATTGAAGGGTTTAGAATGGTTCAGGAGTATGCAAGGGAACATGTACTTCTGTGCTTAATCCCTGCATTCTTTATTGCTGGAGCGATTGCTAATTTTATATCTCAGGAATCAGTTATAAAATATTTTGGTAGAAAAGCAAAAAAATGGGTCTCATATTTAGTGGCTTCGGTATCAGGAACAGTTCTTGCAGTATGTTCATGTACTGTTTTACCACTATTCAGCGGTATTTATAAAAGAGGAGCTGGAATAGGTCCTGCAACAGCATTTTTATATTCGGGACCAGCTATAAATGTACTTGCAATTATACTAACTGCAAGGGTTCTTGGCTGGCAGCTTGGAATAGCTCGGGCGATTGGAGCAATCGTATTTGCTATATTAATAGGATTGTTAATGGCTACAATTTTTAAACAGGATGATAAAGAAAGACTTGATGGAATGAATTTTGGAAGCAGTGAAAATTTAAAAAAAGTGAGATCAGAAAGTCAAAATGCAGTTTATTTCATTATTTTGATTCTTATATTGATTTTTGCAAACTGGGCTAAACCGGCAGAAGTAAACGGATTCTGGGGATTCATGTATGCCATCAAATGGCCATTGACTATAGGTTTGCTGACAGCACTTGCAGTGATTCTTATAAAATGGTTTAGAAAACATGAATTAAAGGAATGGGTTGATTCTACCTGGGATTTTGCAGTTCAGATTTTACCATTATTATTTGTGGGAGTATTAATAGCAGGAGTTTTAATGGGAAGACCAGATTCTAATGCAGGATTGATTCCAGAAAGCTGGGTTAGCGGATTTGTAGGTGGAAATGGAATACTTGCAAATTTCTCAGCATCTATTCTGGGGGCGTTCATGTATTTTGCTACTCTAACAGAGATTCCTATTTTACAGGGACTGATTGGTCTTGGTATGGGAAAAGGACCAGCACTTGCATTATTACTTGCCGGACCGGCTCTGAGTTTACCAAATATGCTTGTAATAAGAAGTGTTTTGGGAACAAAAAAGACTCTTATATTTGTAAGTCTTGTTGTTATTATGGCAACGGCAAGTGGTTTAGTTTATGGGAGTATAGTTTAAAAATAAAGGAGAAATTATATGAAAAAAATAGAAGTTTTTGGGACAGGATGTCCAAAATGTAAAAAAACAGTTGAAATAATTGAAAAAGTTGTAAAAGAAAAAGATTTTAAAGTAGAAATTGAGAAAATTGAAGACATAAAAAAAATTACTGAAAAGGGAATATTTATGACTCCAGCAGTAGCAGTAGATGGAGATATTAAAATAAGAGGAAAAGTGCCAAAAGAAGAAGATGTTTTAGAATGGTTTTGATATTTAATTAATTGATATTATAAATAGAAGGGTTGAAGATAATTTAAAATTAATTTTTTCAACCCTTTTTTAATTCTAAGTTAAAATTGTTTATTACAAGGCTTTTGCTGGAAATCTATAATTTTAAAAAAGATACTATTTGAATTAGTTTATGGTGCATAATTTTTTAAAAATATTTTTGACTTTTCACTAATCAAGGTTAACTGATGACTGAATTCAAAACTTTTTAAATGTGTTTAATAAAAAAAGCCCCTTATAAGGGGCTTTTTTATAATAATAATTTTATAAAAACTTATCCCTGTTTATGGCATTCGTGATTATTAAGTTTTGCTTCACACTGTGAACAGAATTTGCCGTCGGTAGGTTTTTTATATACTGATATATATTCCCAATCCGGCCAGTTAGAGCAATTTTTACAGAAATGCCAGGTATCACTATTTCTTAATCTTCTATATTGCATAAATCCTCCTCCTATATTAACTTTAACAATTTAAAATTATAATAATACATTCTTTTATTCATTACAAGTAAATTTTATTTCATGTTATTTTTACTGTAAGTTTTCAAATCAATTAATGGCTTGTTTTCAGGAAAATATTTTAGTCCTCTTTTTGCATATCCATAAGCTTTTTGAAAATTATTCTGTTCAATATTTTTTTGAGAAGCCATTATGAAAGCTGCCTGTAAATTATTTATTGCTGCTTTATCTTCTGGTTTAATTTCATAAGCTTTTTTAAACAGTTTAATTGAGTTTTTGTAATCTTTTTTTTGATATATATAGATACCATGTTTTGTGTAATATATAAAATACTTATCATTGAGAAAATTCTTATCATTTATCAGATTTTGAGATTTTTCCAGAATATCGAGTACTATATCAAATTTAGATATATTAATTAATTTTAATATATAATTATTCAGGGTAAGTTTATAATTATTTAATATAAAATCGGTTTTACCAGTATTTTTAACTGCTTCTGTCATAATATTATATGCTCTCTTGTAAGCCTTATGTTTTGAAATATAACCTATATAATTTGAAAATGCTGCTTTGATGTTGTGATAATCCTCAAGAGCATTTCTATCATGGGCAAGAGCAAGTAACGAGTACTGGAATGCTTTTCTATAATTTTTAATATAATAGATGCTATTGGAAAAAATTGCTGTTATAATTTCATTATCTGTTGATAAAATCTTTTTTGTCCCCTCAATTTTTTCCAGTATTTCTTCTTTATTTGTAAGATTAGGATTATTAATATAATTAAATCCATTTTTAGTAGTATTTTCAATAAATATTTCTTTGTTATTAATATTTAAAATCGTATAAGTGTGATCTCTTGTAAGAACCATTTTTGGATTATAATCGAATTTGTGAAGAATCAGGTTGTATAAAATTGTTGAAGACACACAATTGTATTGTTCATTCACAAAAATATGTTTGAGATTGTAGGCATGATTTTTATATTCTTTTAAATAATTTCTATGAAGATAATCAAAAATATACCTGGCAAGTTTAATTTTATTTCCATCATTAAAATTAGTAGAGACTTCACTGTAAATTTTGTTAATTTCTTTTTTATAAGCAGTCATGGTTTTTTTTGTGGTAATTCCATTTGCAATAAGTATTTTTTCCATATAGTCAAACTTATCATTGTTGTTAAAATAATCTTTTAAAATTTCAGAATTTTTATAGATTAGATATTTGGAAATATAACCATTTGAAGAATATCCAAAAATAGTAGTTAAAGTTAAAATAAAAAATAGAAATAAGATAATAAATTTTTTCATAAATTCCTCCCGGATTTATCTATTAGTTTGTCAAAAATTAATTTACTTTCTTTAGAATTATTATAAATTCTTTCAGGATGCCACTGTATTCCTATAATAAATTGTGAATTATTGCTTTCAAGTCCTTCAATACTGCCATCACTTGATATAGCTGATATTTTTAATTTTGTCCCAATTCTTTTAATAAATTGATGGTGATATGAATTGACTTTAAAATTTGTATTTTTAACAATACCATGTAATTTAGTTTTTCCTTTAATATTAACTGAATGTCCAAGTGTAGATGGTTCTGGATTATTTTGATAATGATTTAAGGTAAATTTTTTATTAAGTGATTTATCCTGATAGAGAGAGCCACCAAAATAAACATTGATTAACTGCATGCCCCTGCATATACCTAAAACAGGAATTTTTTTATTTAAAGCTTTTTCCAAAAGAGTAAAATCTAAAGAATCTCTTTCATTTATAATTTTCCCAATTTTTTCATGTGGTTTTTCCCCGTAATGTTCCGGATTTATATCAACACCACCTGTTAATAATAAGCCGTTAATTTTTGATAGATAATAATTAATGTTCGATTGTTTTGAATCAATAGGAATTATGATGGGAATACCTCCTGAATTTTCTATGGCTCTAACATAATCCTCATTTATATAAATTCTTTTATATTCAGGAAACCTATATTGATTATTCATGAACATTAGTGAAGATGTTATACCAATAACAGGATTCTTCATAAATTTTTATACCTTTAATCTAATTTTATTATTATAACACTTTACGCCCATATTATCTTTTTCAGGCCAGCACTGGTTGCATCTTATACATTTAGCTTTATAATTGGAATTATGTTTAAATTTTTTAATCAAATTGGGTTCAAGTATCAAAGGTCTGCATATACTTACCAAATCAGCAAATTTATTATCGATGACTTTTTTTGAATCTTCCAGTGTAGAAAATCCATTTACAAGAGCAATATCATTTTCTTCATCTATATAGTTTTTTATTTCTTTTGACCAGGGGAGATATTTAACACTTTTTCTTTTTTTTATATAATCAGGTTCACTTGATGCATTACTGATTTCAACACAATCAATTCCTGACTCAAAAGCCATTTTTGCAAATATTTTTCCTTCATCAATTGATAAACCGTATCTTTCTTTTCCTCCAACTCCAAGTTTAATCCAGATTGGAAAATTTATACCTACTTTTTCTCTAATTTTTTTTGTGATTATATCAATAATTCTGAAACGATTTATTAAACTTCCACCCCATTTATCATTCCTTTGATTTGTAAAAGGAATCATAAATTGATTTAACAAATATCCATGAGCTCCATGTAATTGGACACCATCAAATCCTGCTTTTTTTACTCTTTCAGCTGCTTTTACAAAATATTTTATAACTTTATTTATATTCTTTTTATCCATTTTATACGATTTTCTTTTTTTACTTAATGATATTCCTGAAGGAGATAATGGAGTAGGTGTTATTTTTGGATCACAGCTTCCTCCTCCATGATTAATCTGCATTATTATTTTGGTTTTGGTTTTTTTTATTGGTTTTATTATATTTGACCATATATCAATTAATGAATCTCTGTCAATAGCACTCATTTCAGAATGTGCTTTTCCGCTTTTATCAATATATGCATGGCCTGTTACAATCAATCCTATTCCACCATCTGATAAATCTTTATACATTTTTGACAACCTTTTTGGCGGTATTCCATTTTCATCAGATAATTTTTCAGCTGTAGCAGATCTCATAAATCTATTTTTTAAATTTAGTTTGCCAACTTTACAGTTTTTAAATATTTTTTCCATAAATATCACCTTTAATATTTTAAGTATTTTTATATAATTATCAATAAAAAATAATTTTAATT
>CAZUKV010000061.1:0-5643 GCA_964621075.1 uncultured bacterium
CCGTTGCTCTTATATTTACAGGATCAAAAAGTGCTGCCTCTAAAATAACTTTATCGGTTTTTTCATTTATTTCAGTATTCAACCCACCAACTACACCGGCTAAAGCAATAGATTTTTTAGTATCTGCAATCACGAGGTTAGAAGAATTTAAACATATTTCTTCACCTGTAAGTGTTTTGAAATCTTCACCATTATTAGCTTCTCTTATAATAATTTTATTATTTTCTACCAGTTTAGAATCAAATGCATGAAGGGGAAGTCCAATTTCCCACATAACATAATTGGTTATATCTACAACAATATTAATACTTCTTAATCCTACCAATTCAAGACGTGTTTTCATCCAGAGTGGAGTTTTATTTAAACTAATATTTTCAATAAATCTTGCTGTATAATTATAACATTTTTTATAATCTTTTATATTTACCTTTAGTTTTTCTTTGCTTTTCTTGGCTGTACTCTCAAAAGTAGTTTCAGGTAATTTAATCTGTCGCCCGGTTGCAATTGAAATCTCTCTCGCAATACCAAGAACAGATAAACAATCACTCCTGTTAGAAGTTATTTCAAAATCTATAACCTTATCATCCAAACCGAGATATGGATGAACAGATTTACCTATATCTTTACGGGAAACATTTTCCATTATATATATACCTTCAGACTTTTCTTCTAAACCAAGTTCTTCAAGTGAACAGATCATTCCTTCAGAAATTTTTCCGCGCAATTTAACCTTTTTTATATCATGTTCGTTAAGTTTTGCACCATCAACAGCAACAGGAACAAAAACTTTTTCTTTCACATTAGAAGCTCCTGTTACAAGCTGTAATTTTTCATCTTTACCAATATCTACATGACATATCTTTAATTTATCAGCATTGGGATGATTTTCAATTTTAGTTATAAGGCCAATATATACATCCTTAATTTTTTTTCCAGGTTCAATTATCTCTTCAACTTCAAGACCCTGGGACCCTAATTTTTCTGATAAATCATCTAAATCGATACCATTTAAATCTATAAAATCTTCAAGCCAGTTCAAAGTAATCTTCATATTTTTTTCACCTACATTAAAGTTTTTTAAGCATTCTTAAATCATTTTCCTGAAAAAATCTAATATCAGGAATCCCATATTTTAACATCGCTAATCTTTCCACTCCAACACCAAAAGCAAATCCTGTATATTTCTCCGGATCGATATCAACTGCTTTAAATACATTTGGATCAACCATTCCACACCCAAGCAATTCAATCCATCCCGAATAACTGCATGCAGGACAACCATTACCATCACATAATACACAACTCATATGCATTTCAGCAGATGGTTCGGTAAATGGAAAATAATTATTATAAAATCTTAATTTTATTGATTTATCGTTAAAAAATACAGATAAATACTTATATAAAACACCTTTTAAGTCAGAAAATTTCACATCTTTATCTACAAGCAAACCCTCTATTTGATGAAAAACTGGCAGGTGACTAGCATCAATTGTATCGGTTCTATATACCTTACCCGGAGCTATCATTGCAATAGGAGGTTTTTCATCCAGCATTGTTCTAATTTGAACTGGAGAAGTGTGAGTTCGTAATACTGACTTTTTTTTGTTTAAATAAAATGTATCCTGTTCATCCCTTGCAGGGTGTGATTCTGGAATATTTAAAGCATCAAAATTATTCCATTCTTTTTCCACTTCAGGACCCCTTTTAACATCAAATCCCATTTTTAAAAATATTTCTTTGGATATTTTCATCACAGATGTCACCGGATGATCTTTGCCAACATCTCTTTTTCTTCCCGGCAGAGTAATATCAAAATCAATTCTTTTTTTCTCTTCTTCAACATTTTTTTTCGTTTTTTCAATCATTTCTTCGAAATATTCTTTTGTAGAATTAATTAACTGCCCCACTGTTTTTCTTTCTTCAGAAGAAAATTTGCCAATAAAGCGGAAAAAGGATTTAATCTTACTTTTTCTACCCAGATATTTAACTCTTACTTCATTCCAGGTTTTCTTATCTTTTACATCTTTTAAATCATTTTCAAATTCTTTTTTTAATTTATCTAATTTTTTCTTCAACTCATCAATAGTCATTTAACCACCTATTTCATCTATTAAATCCTTATCCATTTCCATAACTTTTGCCATTTTATATCTTTTTAAATATTCATCAAGTATTTCATTTAAAGCCTCTGTTCTATTTTTAAAAATATTATCTTTTTTTATTAACCTATCTAATTCCTCAATTAAATATGATGAAACAGCAACTGTCTGTAATCTGTGCATATCAAATCCCTCCCAAGTTTAATTACTCTTAAAATTAAATCAACACTTTTTCTATCTAATAGATGTTATAATAATTTCGTTAAATTTGCAAGAAAATTTTAATAAAATCAGCTGTAATATATCAGGAAAAAATTATTTTAAAACAATCCAGATATGTCCCCGGTATTATCTATATCAATATCTTCAGCTGCAGGCTTTTTGGGAAGTCCTGGCATTCGTAAAATACTTCCGCTAATTGGAACAAGAAATTCTGGTCCTGCATTTACAATTATTTTATTAATATCCAGATCAAAATCTTCCGGTCTTCCCTTTAATTTGGGATTATCTGATAGAGAATACTGTGTTTTCGCCATGCAAATAGCAAAATTATCAAAATCATGTTTGTAGATTTTTTTCAAATCTCTTTTTGCATTTTTACTGTAATTTATACTTCTTGCCCCATATATTTCTTTAGCTATAACTTCAATTTTCTCTTCAACTTTCATATTTAGATCATATAAAAAATTCAGTTTATTGTTATCATTTTCAACTGATTCAACAACTTTCTCTGCAAGTTCTATTCCACCTTCTCCACCCTTTTCCCAAACATCTGTTTCAATTATATCAAATTTATTTGACAGGCAGCATTTTTTAGCTGACTCCAGCTCTTCTTCTGTATCTCCATCAAATTTATTTAGAGCAATTATTGGTTTGAATCCAAATTTTTCTGCATTTTCCACATGCTTTTCGAGATTAATCAAACCTTTTGCAACTGCGTAAGGATCTGATTTATCAAGATCGGATTTTGAAACTCCTCCGTGTCGTTTCAATGCTCTTACTGTAGCCACTAAAACAAGTGCTTTGGGATGAAGATCCCCGTATCTTGAAACTATATTAAAAAATTTCTCTCCGCCAAGATCAAATCCAAATCCAGCTTCTGTAACAACATAATCTGAATATTTTAACCCCATTTTAGTTGCTAATATTGAATTTGCTCCATGAGCTATATTTGCGAAAGGACCTCCATGAATAAAAGAAGGTACTCCTTCTATTGATTGTACCAAATTGGGTTTAATTGCATCTTTTAATAAAGCTGTTACCGATCCTGCAATACCCAAATCTTCTACAGTAACAGGGTTACGGCCATAATCATAACCAACTACTATATTTTTGATTCTTCTTTTTAAATCTTCATAACCATTGGTTAAACATAAAGTAGCCATAATTTCAGATGCAGCTGTTATCTCAAAATGAGATTCTCTTGGGACACTGCTGTACGGACCACCAAGCCCAACAATGGTTCCCCTCAAAGCACGATCATTCATATCCAGTACTCTTGGCCATACAATTCTTCTTGGATCCATATCAAGCTTTCTTCTATGTAAGGTATTGTCAAGAACAGCAGCAATCAAATTATGTGCAGATGTAATTGCATGTAAATCTCCTGTAAAATGAAGATTAATATCTTCCATGGGTAAAACCTGTGAATATCCTCCACCTGCTGCTCCACCTTTCATCCCCATAACCGGTCCCAGAGAAGGTTCTCTAAGAGCAACAGATACATTTTTACCTATCTTTTTTAACGATTGGCCTAAACCAATTGTGACTGTAGTCTTGCCTTCTCCTGCTGCTGTAGGGGTTAATGCAGAAACCAATATCAAGTTAGATTTTTTCTTTTCTCCATCTTTTAATGCATCTAAAGAAATTTTAGCCTTGTAATTTCCATATAATTCTACATGGTCTCTTTTAATATTTAATTTATCTGAAATGTCATATATATTTTTCAATTCAATTTCATGAGCGATTTTGATATCACTTTTATTCATACTAACCCTCCTCAAAATAGTCAAATAAAACATTTTTCAAATGTTTCCGATTTATATTATCATAATACTCTTCAAGTTCTTCATTGCTATCATATTTTATACTTTCGTTAACAATTTGCTTGCATTCTGAGGTATCAAGTTCTTTAATAATCTTTTTTACTTCCAGGATACTCGATGGCGCAACAGATAATTTCCTCAAATTTAATCCAATTAAAAGAATTGTATATTTAGGATTACCGGCCATATTACCACACATACTCACTTCAATTCCTTCATTCTGTCCATTGTTGATTACCATTTTTAAAAGTCTCAATACAGAAGGATGAAGTGGATTATATAAATATGACAGCTGTTTATTTCCTCTATCAACTGCGAGAGTATATTGAATTAAATCATTGGTTCCGATGCTAAAAAAATCAACATGTTTGGCTAATACATCTGAAACGACTGCAGCTGAAGGAACTTCGATCATAATGCCCACATCTACATCTTCATCAAACTCAACCCCATCATTTCTCAAATCATTTTTTGCTTCTTCTAGTATTTTTTTTGCTTTTAAAAGTTCATCAACACCTGATATCATTGGGAACATTATCTTAATATTTTTCAATCTTGAAGCTCTCAAAATTGCCTTTAATTGTGTTTTGAAAAATTCTGTAAACTCCAGACACAATCTTATACCACGAAATCCTAAAAAGGGATTCATTTCTTCCGGAATTTTAAAATGAGATACAAATTTATCCCCTCCCAGATCTGCAGTTCTTATTGTAACTTCCTTTGGGTAAATTAACTGCGAAACATATTTATATATCTCAAACTGTTCATCTTCACTTGGGAGAACATCTTTCATGAATAAATATTCCGTTCTGAAAAGACCAATGCCATCAGCATTATGAGTATTGACAATATCTGCTTCGCTTGACAGCTCCATATTTATTTTTAATTCAATTTTTTTGTTGTCTCTTGTTACAGCCTCTTCACTTTTTAATCTTTCAAGGCTTTTTATATAATTAACATATTTTCTTCTTTTTTCCTGATATTCCTTTATTGTTTTTTTATCAGGTTCTATAAATATTTTTCCATCATTTGAATCAATTATTACAAGATCTTTAGGTGAAACTTCCATAAGTATATCATTTACTCCAACAATTGCAGGTACCTCAAGAGATCTGGCCATGATTGCTACATGAGAGGTTTCTCCTCCAACTTCAGTTATAATTCCTTTTATCTTTCTTTCACTAATCTCTGCCATATCTGATGGTAAAAGATTATGGGCCATTATAATCAAATCTTCTTCAGCATTTTTTATTTCAGGAGATATGCTCACTCCAAGATAGTTTCTTAGAACTCTCTTTCCAACATCCTGAATATCTGTTGCTCTATCCTTTAAATAACTATCAGATAGATTTCTAAATTTTTCTACAATATTACTGAGGGTTTCACTAAAGGCATAATCTATTGAAACCATTTCTTCTCTGGCTTTTTCAATTGATTGTTCTATTAAATTTGGATCATCTAAAAGCATTATATGGGCATCAAATATTGCCGATTCT
>CAZUKV010000062.1:0-5560 GCA_964621075.1 uncultured bacterium
AATACTTAACTGAAAAAAATTATAATTTTGTAATATTAAAAACATACGGAACAACAGAGGTTTTTCCGCCTGATGATGCTGATATGATAATAGACAATACCTCTACAGGAACAACTCTAAAACAGAATAACTTAAAAATTCTGGATAATATTCTCTCATCTTCTACTGTAATGATTGCAAATAAAAATTTAAAGAATAATTCCTTTAAATTTAATTATTTAAAAAAACTCAAGATGTTAATAAATTCTGTATTAAATGCTAATAGAAAAGTAATTCTTGAAATGAATGTTGAAAAACAAAATCTTCAAAAAATAATTGATTTTATTCCATCTATGAGATCCCCCACAGTTTCAAGACTATATAATTCAAATGCATACTCTATAAAAACAGCAGTTTCAAAAAATAGAAGTTCAAAAATTATTCCAAAGTTAAAAAAACTTGGGGCAAAAGATATTCTTGAATACAGTTTGAGGAAGGTGATAATATGAGCTCACTATATAAAAAGAAAAACAATAGAGAAAACTATATAACACTTGATCTAAATGAAAATAACTTCAAGAAAAAAATTAACATAGAAAATATTAATTTTAATGATTTTGCAAAATATCCCGACTATAAAATATACCGGAAGAAATTCGCTTCATTTTACGGAGAGATTCCAGAGAATAATTTCATTTTCACAAACGGTGCAGATGAGGGAATTAAACTTATTTTTGAATCTCTTCTGAATAAAAATGACAGCATCTTGATTCCTTCGCCCTTTTTCAGTATGTATGAAATTTTGGGGAATACCTATAGTTTAAATTTAATCGAAATTATTTACAGAAAGGATTTTAGCTTTCCCTTTAATGAGATTAAAAAAACAATAGAAAAAAGAGAAACGAAATTTGAATTAATCATAATTACAAATCCTAATAATCCAACGGGAACACTAATAGGGAAAAATAAAATTGAAGAAATTATAAAATTAACGGATAAGCCGATACTGATAGATCAAACTTATATGGACTTTTCAGAGGAAGACTGTCTTTCCCTTCTTAAAAAATACAGTAATTTAATAATAATAAATTCCTTTTCTAAACTTTACGGACTTGCAGGACTTAGACTGGGCATGCTTTTTACATCAAATAAATTACTGAAGAAAATAAAAAGATTCAGACTTCCCTATAATGTAAACAGTGCTGCTCTGGATATTGCTTATAACCTTTTAAAGAAAAAAGATTATAAAAAGAGAATGTTGAAAAACTATAAAAGAGAGAAAAAATATCTATACAGAAATTTTGAAAAATTGAATATTAATTTTTTTAAAACACAAACAAACTTTGTTCTGATAAAAGTTAAAAAACCCAATACTTTTATTCAGTTTATGAAAAAAAATGGTGTTCTTGTTAAAAATATTAAAAAAGAAGGATTTAAAAATATCATCAGAGTAACTGTGGGAAAAAGAGAAGAAAACATAACCTTTATTAATCTATTAAAGAAATATATGAAAAAGAAATTTATCATACTCGATGAATCTGTTTTTCTATATGATGAAAAGTTTTTTAAGAAAATAAAAATTATTATTTATAAACTTACAAAAAAAGAGTTTCCTATTAAATCTATAAAAAAACTCTTTTACAAATCTGATTTAACCGATCCTGTTAAATTAATTAAAAAAGCCGCTAAAAATACAAATGTAGAAGAGATAAAAGATATGCTTGATTGTATAAACAGGGAATCTCTCATACTCTTTCAGATGAAAAAACAGATTTCTTTTTTGAATTATTTAAAGGAAAAATACAGTCTTGGATATTTAAAAAGATCCCTGAATGTTAACCCTCCGGGTATTTTTGATTATATTTTTACCCCTGATAATCTACCGGATAAAAATTATCTCATACTGACTAAAGCATCCCTTGATAATCAATATTTTGAAAAAAATAAAATATGTTATGTCGATACTTATTCAAGAAAAAATGATTTAAATAAAAAAAATAGCATAGGAAATATTGCAGAAGGAGGGAATATTTATGAGAAAATCAACAGTTAAAAGAAAAACAAATGAAACAGCAATATCATTAAAGGTAAATCTTGATGGAGATAAAAATATAAAAATCTCATCTCCAATCGAGTTTTTTAACCACATGTTAAAATCTCTTTCTTTTTATAGTTCTCTTGATATTAATCTAAACATAAAAGGAGATATTCAAACAGGTGCTCACCATACTGTAGAAGATACAGGTTTTGTTCTTGGAAAAGCTATAGAAAAAGCATTAAAAGGGAAGAAAGGAATTAAAAGATCCGCTTTTAACTATCTTTGCATGGATGAAGTATTAATTAGAACAGTTATAGATTTTGGAGGGAGATCCGAACTTGATTTTAACTGCAGATTTAACTCACTCAGATGCGGTGATTTTAAAAACAGTTTAACAGAAGAGTTTTTTAGAGCTTTTGTAAGGGGAGCAAAAGTTAATCTACACATAGATCTCATAAAAGATGGAAATGATCATCACAAGATTGAAGCAATTTTTAAAAGTGTTGGGCTTTCAATAAAAGAAGCAGTAAAAATAGAGGGAGAAAAAGTTCCCTCTACAAAGGGGGTTTTAGATTATGATAGGAATAATTAATTATAATGCTGGAAATATCAAATCGGTAAAAAACAGTCTGGATTATTTAAATATAAAGAATAAGTTGATAAATAAAAGAGAAGATTTTAAAAATGTAGGGGGAATAATTCTTCCAGGAGTTGGGGCATTTGGTAGAGCAGTTGAAAATTTAAAAAGAAAAAATTTATTCGCCCCTTTAAAAAACTACATAGAAAATAATAATAAATTTCTGGGTATCTGTCTTGGTATGCAGCTTCTATTTGAAAAAAGCAATGAAGCCCAATTTAGTAAAGGTTTTTCAATATTTAAGGGGAAATCTTTTAAATTCAATAAGGGTTCTGTTCCAAATATTGGATGGAGAAGGGTGTCTCCGGTAGCAAGAAATCAACCCAATATACTAAAAGAAGATTATTACTACTTTTTACACAGTTATTACATCATAAATAAAAACAAGAAAATTATAACCGGTCTTTCAAAATACCATATTACATTTACAGCTGCTGTAAATTATAAAAATATCTGGGGCGTGCAGTTTCATCCGGAAAAAAGTTCAGAAAGCGGACTTAAATTTTTAAAAGATTGGAGTAATTTATGATACCTGTAAGAATAATACCATGTCTTGATATAGACAACAACAAAGTAGTTAAGGGAATCGGTTTTAAAAATATTGAAGAAGTAGGTGATCCGGTTAAGTTTGCAAAAAAATATCAAAAACAGAAAGCCGATGAACTTGTCTTTCTTGATATCGGCGCTGGCTATAAGAAAAGAAAAACTCTTTTAAAGCTTGTAGAAAAAGTAGCAAAAAACATTTTCATTCCCTTTACTGTAGGCGGCGGGATTAAAAATATTCAAGATATAAGAAAAATAATACAAGCAGGAGCTGATAAAGTTTCTATATGTTCTGCTGCTATAGATAATCCTGAAATTATTTCACAAGCTGCTGCTGCTTTTGGCTCACAGTGTGTTGTAATATCCATTGATGCAAAACTTGATAGAAAAAAAGATACGTTTGTTTGCTATAAAAAGGGAGGAAGAGAAAAGACAGATATAAAGGCAGTCGATTTTGCTGAATTTGTAGAAAAAAAGGGTGCCGGGGAGATACTTCTTAATTCAATAGATAATGACGGCACAAAAAAAGGATACAACCTAAAGCTTATAAATAAAGTTAAAGAAAAAGTAAATATCCCGGTAATTTCATCAGGCGGTGCAGGAAAAATTGATGATATCATTACTGCTTATAAAAATACCGGATCAAAAGCTTTTCTTTTAGCATCATTATTGCACAGGGATAAAAAAAGTATAAAAGATATAAAGAAAGAATTAAAAAAGAAAGGAGTTCCGGTAAGATGATTATACCTTCAATTGATTTAAAAAATAAAAAAGCTGTTCAGCTTGAAAAAGGCAAAAAAGAGATTTTAAAAAAAGATAATATATTTGAACTTGCAGAGAAATTTAACAGGTTTTCTGAAATTGCCGTAATAGACCTTGATAGAGCTATTTATGGGAAAAATAGAAATAAGGATATTGTAAAAAAACTCTGCCAGCACTATCAAATAAGAGTTGGAGGAGGACTAAATAGCCCTGATAAAGTTAAAGAAGTTTACTTATGGGGTGCTGATAAAATTATAGTAGGCTCATCAGTTTTTAAAAAAAATAAAATAAACTTCCCTTTTTTAGATAAAATAAGAAATATAGTCAGTAAAAATAGGGTTGTTATAGCTCTTGATATTAAAGACAATAAAATAGCTATAAATGGATGGAAGAAAAAAATTAATTTTGATTTAGAAAAAGCAGTTCAGAGTTTAGAAAATTACTGTAGTGAGTTTCTTATAACTTCTGTAAATGATGAGGGGCTTTTAAAAGGTGCTAACTATAACCTTTATAAAAAGTTAAAAAAAATAACCGATAAAAAAATAACAGCTGCAGGTGGAATTAATTCTCTAAAAGAAATAAAAACTCTCTCGGATAATGATTTTAATATTCAGATAGGAATGGCTCTCTATAAAAATATATTTTCTATTGAAAATGCATTTATTGAGTCTCTAAACTGGGAAAAACAAAAATTAATTCCAGCTATTATAAAGGATACAAATGGACAAATATTGATGCAGGCTTATATGAATAAAAAATCATTGAAAAAAACATTTAATGAGGGAAAAATGTGTTATTTTTCAAGAAGCAGAAAAATACTATGGATTAAGGGAGAAACCTCGGGAAACTACCAAAAATTTTTAAAAGTGAGAACAGACTGTGATCGGGATTCTCTTCTTTTTACCGTAAACCAGATTAATAAGGCCTGTCATCTTGATCAGTACAGCTGTTTCAATGAAAAGAAATTTTTCTTAAAAGATTTAATAGAAAGAATTAATAGCAGAATTAAATTAAATCTTAAAGATTCTTATACCGCTTCTCTTACAGATAAAAAATTAAATGAAAAACTAAAAGAGGAGATAAACGAATTAATTACTTCAAACGACCGTTCTAATAGAATCTGGGAAGCTGCTGATGTTTTATATTTTTTTCTTGTTTATCTTGAAAAGAATAATATCGATATAAAAGAGGTTAAAAATGAACTAAAAAGGAGATTCAGACTATGAAAATAATTAAAAGTAATAATCTAGAAAATGTTTTTATAAAAAATAAAAATGAGGATAAAAAACTTTATAAAAAAGTTAGAAAAATTTTAGACGATATAAGATTAAATAAGGATAAAGCTTTAAAAAAATATACTAAAAAATTTGATAATATTGAAATAAATAATTTCAAAATTGAAAATGATATACTAAAAAACTGTTATGAAAATATTGATAGCAAAAAAAGAGATGCTTTAAAGTATTCAATTAAGAATATAAAAAACTTTAGCAAAAAACAGCTTTCTCTATTTAAAGAATTTAAAGTTGAAATTGAAAAAGATACATTTTTAAAACAAAAAATAAAACCGATAACCTCCATAGGGGCATATGTTCCAGGAG
>CAZUKV010000063.1:0-5417 GCA_964621075.1 uncultured bacterium
ATACTTTATTAGATGCAGATTAAGAAATTTCCTCTGGAAATTTCGATTATCGATTATCGATTTTCCATTAACAATTTACAATTTAATATAGACATGATTAACATGATTTGACATGATTTACTTTAAGTAATTCCATAGATGCAACCCACAAATGTTATTGAATTAGACAGGATTCTTTCAAAAGACTACCATGAAAAATATTTTATAAACTGATTCCACGATTAACTGGATTCAGTCAAGCCGTCCCATCAGGTAAGGGAAACGCGATTCAGATGAACTGTCCCACAGGTGGGGAAACGGGATTATTACTCTAGTCATAGATGCTACTCATAAAGGCCTGTAAAATATAAAACTATTTTATAAATAATAATTAATATCATTTTTTCTAAACATTTAAGAAATTACATCAAAAAAATTAAGGCTTTATTTTATACTGGAATAGATTGTTGATGTTTGATTTTTATATAAAACTGGATAAAAAATTATATTTAATTCAAAATGATTTGTAAAATCATTTCATAGATTTTTAAAATTTATAAAAAAAGAATGTATGTTTATTTTCATTTTATAAATTTAAAATATTTACAATTTTATCGTAGATAAAATAAGGAATTAAATTTAATTTTGGGTTGCTTGAGAGGAAATACTTATCTCTTTACTTATGGGATGGTGTGCCCAAAATCCTGATTCTCCCTCTTTCGGAGAATCTTTGTAAATCGAGTTAATCCAGCTCTGGTTGGGATACTTTTATAGAAACTACATGGACTTTTTTGTAAAAATCCTGTCCAATTTTAACTTTCTCTTATGAGTTGCTTCAATGGATATAGCTGAATATCCGCGTAAATCTGTGTTACAGCCCTAACTTGTTATAAAAAGTAATTGCTGGACTGTATCACTGACCTAAATTAAATGGTTTTCTTCAAAAGGGTCTGTCAGCGTCAAATAAAATATTCATTAACTATAGTCTGTTTTTTTGAAAATAAATGGTAAGTTAATTAGAAGATTCTGGGACAAGCCCGGAATATGTTTTTTTAATTTTATCTTTTTTCTTATACTAATTCTCATACTGATACTAAAAATTTAGCATGCCTAATTTTGTCTCTTTTCTTTGTTATTTGAAGTTATACGCGTTACGCGGGACTGAATTCTTAATCATTCAATTCTTTTTTGTTTTGTATTTGTCGTGTGCTCTGTGCTTTATTCTCTGTTCTTTGAATCAGCTTCCATCACTCATTATCTGGATTTGCCTAAGTGATATTCGTGTCTATTAGTGTTACATGTTTTCATTTTTTCAACTTGTACTTGAACTTATTCTAAAAATTATATATATTATAAGTGGTGGTAATATGAAAAAAATATTGTTTCTTTTTGATGTAAACGGTACCCTGCTTAAAAAAAAGAAAAAAAATAGTATTGCATATTCTGAAACTTTAAAAGATATGTTTAACATTAATAAACCCCTTGAAAATATTGAGACTACCGCCCGTTCAGATTTAAAAGTTTTTAAAGAATTTCTTAACAACCATGAGATATCCTACACTTCCACACTTTATAATGAATTTTTATTACATTATGAAAAAATTTTGCAATATTACAAGAATCAAAAAATCTGGCAAAGAAACAAGGGAAGTAAAAAATTTATAAAATATATAATAAAAAATAAAATGGATCTTTCTCTTTTTACCGGTAATTTAAAAATTGGGGCAAAATATAAATTACAATCTGTAAATTTATGGAAATATTTTGAAACAGGTGGCTTTGGAGAAGATGGAATGACAAGAAACGAAATCGCTGAAAATACTGTTTCTAAAGCTCAAAATTATTACAACAAAACTTTTGATAATATTTTTGTAATTGGAGATACAGAAAAAGATATTGAAGCTGCTAAATACATAAATTCAAAGATAATTTCAATTGCAAATAATAAAAAAGATTATACAATATTAAAAAAGGGAAAACCTGATTATTTGGTCAATGATTTTGAAGAGATTTTAGAGATAATAAAAAAAGATTGGTTTGAAGAATAAATTCATTTTATAACTTTAAATTCATCTTACTTTTTAATATAATTAATTTATGATTTTTAATGATTATATAGATAAAGATAAAAATATACAGACAATTATTTATGAAATAAGTTTGAAAACAACAAGAATTCTTTCTTTCATCGGAATCCCTGCACTTATTCTTATTTCTTACCAGGATGTTTATATATATGAAGTTCCAGTTTTAGTTTTATCCCGGATTATTACAATTGTTGTAATGGCTATATATTTAATACTTTCTTATACAAACATTGCAGAGAAAAGAAAATATGTTATTTTGTATCATTATTTTATTTTAATCAGTATTATAATGATGGCCTGTAATTCTGTAATTACTATTTTCTCAAAAATCGATAGTACAATTTATCATAAAATGTGGTCTATTAATGCATTAATAGGTGTAATAATAATATTATATTTATTTTCTGGGTACTTAAAATATTTTTACTTCGTAGTAATTTTACCTCAGATCTATCTCTATACCATGCTAATTCTTTATATCAACATCGACATTACTACTTTTTCTCTGTTTACATATCCAATAGTAATTTCTGCACTGCTTCTTTTCCTATTTTACTACAAAAAGGTAAATTTTGTAAAGCAATACATACTTATAAAAAGAAATGAAATTCAAAAACAAAGAATAAAAGAAAAACTTAATACTGAAGAGGAGTTAAATGCACAGCTTAATAAATTAAATAATGAGCTGGAAAAAGAAATAAAAGAAAAGGAGGTATTACAGAGAAAATTAAAAAAACGTGCGAATATAGATGAACTTACCAGCTTACTCAATCGAAGAGCGATGTTCGAAGTTATACAAAATATTTTCAAATATGACAGAAAAAGGATCAGAATAATTACCATATGTTTTATCGATGTAGATAACCTTAAATATATCAACGACAATTTTGGACATAAAGAAGGAGATTCAGTATTATTTAAAATTGGTAAGGCCCTTAAAGAATCTGTTAGAGATAAAGATTATGCCGGCAGAATCGGTGGGGATGAATTCCTAATTTATTTTGAAAATTTATCAGAAAAAAAAGCAATGGAAGTTTTAAAAAGAATTACAGGCAAAATTGATGAAGAAAATAATAAAATTACTCAGAATTATAAAATGTCAATTAGTTTTGGTTGTATTCAATATGACCCTGAGAAACACCAATCCATAGATGATATGGTTTATGATGCTGACAAAAAAATGTATAAACAAAAAAAGAAAAAACGAAAAAAGAATTAATTATCTATTATTAATTCTGCTTTATTATTTCTTGTTTCATAAAGAGCTAATTTACTAACATGTCTTTGATTATTATCAATATCTTCTTTTATATTATCATAAATCCATTTTAGAATATTTTCTGATGTTGGTGAAAAATCAAAAATATTATTTAAATATTTGTGATCTAAAACACTTATTATTTTCTTTTTTACAATTGATTTTAACTCTTTAAAGTCTATAACCATACTTTCTTCATTTACTTGACCGGTTACAGAAATTTCTAAGCGATAATTATGTCCATGAAGTTCTTCACATTTTCCATGATAACTTGTCAAATTATGTGCAGATTCAAAATAAAATGTTTTGGTAATAACATATTTTCCCATAATTATTTAACCAGTTTTATTTTTAGGTTCGAATCCCTTCTTTTTATATGTAATTGAAGGGTATCATGTTTTTCATAATAATTTCTAAAATCTACGGTGTGCTTTATATTTCTATCGTTAATACGGGTAATAACATCTCCCGTTTTCAATCCGATTTCTTCTGCAACTGTGTCCTTTTCAATAAAAACAACTACGACTCCACTATCAACATTAAAATAATCAAACAGCTGCCCATTCATATTTTCGACTGCGAACCCTTTTTCTTGTAAAAAATTCCCCATCTCTTTCATTCTAAACCAGAATAATACATAGGGTAATTTTTTATAAATATAAGAATATTTATCCTCTTTTTTTACAAGTTTTATTTTCTCTGTTTTTTTTATAGAATCTCTTATATATCCAATTTCAATAACGTTTCCAGGCCTGAAGCTGTATAAATTTAATAAAAAATCTGAAGCATTTAAAATTTTTCTACCCTCAAAAGATATAATTTTATCTCCAACTTTCAAATTTGAATTCGAAGCTGGTGTATTTTCAATTATTGAAGTTATAACGGCTCCATCCTGTGCTTTAGAATCTCTAATACGTACTCCAACATAAGCTACATCTCTCTTATTTTCCTGACTGTAAGTCAAACTAACAAAAATTACAATAATTAAAAATATAGTAATTATTTTTTTCAATTTCTCCACCTCATTTAATAAGCATCTGCATAACTGCCCATATCAAAACTTTTCTTTAATTTAATCGTTTTCCCTGTATTTAATATAATCTTTTTTACCATGATATTTTCCTGTTTTATTGGATAGACTTGTTTCCCCTCCCTAATGGTTTCGTTCATTATGATAGTTTCCAGTTTATCTTCCATCTTACTATCATTTTCTATTTGAGATGTGTAACTTTCAAGTGTTTGATGTGAAAATTTATCATTAGTAAAAACATTAATATCCGACCAAAATATCATTAATACCGAAAGCATAAATAAAATTGATGCAGCAACAGATATGGATTTATAGATAATAATTTTCTTTTCCATTTTTCTGTATGTTTGAGACATAAAATAAGTTTTTAATTTTTCTTTATATCTGGGTACTTTAATATTATCTTGTTTATTCATATTAACCCCCTTTCTTCAAGGTCAATAAATTCTTCAACTTTTTTTAAAGCCCTATGTGCCTTAGATCTCAAAGTATTGCAATTCATATTTTTTATTTCTGCAATTTCTTTATATGGTTTTTCTTCAATGTAATGCGATATAACAATATCTTTTTCTTCCCTGCTTAACTTCTTATCTAAAACTTCTAATATTTCATTATATAATTTTTTTTTATTCATTTCATCAGTCTTTTCCTGAATTTCTTCAAGAACATCTTTTGTTTTTAAATAGGGTTTTACTTTATCAAAAGATTTATTCACTCTTCTTCTTCTATAATAATCAATTAATTCATTATTTGCTATTGTATAAATCCAGGTTCTAATACTTGCTTTGCTGGGATCATAACTTTCTCTTTTTTCGAATATTTTCATAAAAACCACCCCAACGAGATCTTCAGCTAATTCAACATTTGAAATTCTTTTCAGTATAAAATTAAATATCTCATCAAAATATTTATCATATACATTTTCAAATTCCACTGTTTACTCCTTTAGGTATACGATTTAATTCAACCCTGTTGCATTAATTTTTACTTATTTTTTCTATTAAATCGTAGGATAGTGATATTTCCCTAATTTCACCAAGTAAAGATAATTTTATTTTAATTC
>CAZUKV010000064.1:0-5274 GCA_964621075.1 uncultured bacterium
TTCAAGTTTCAGTCCAAGCTAAAGTTTACAACAAAGTAAAATTAGTTGTCTGTTTATCTTAATTCTGTATAAAATTTATGTTTTAAATTTTGGTGTAAGTGTGCGTAAATAAAAAATTACTTTGTAATTTTTCTCTTTGTTTTTTATTTTTCACTTATACTTAAACTTTCCCTATCCCAATGGGACGGTATGTCCGAAACTTATACTACAAAATCAGTTTACTTGATTTTGTCTATTACTGGTTTCAAAATCATTTTTTTTTAAGATTGTAGATTAAATTCAATATTTAGATTTTCAATCATCTGAGTACTAATCTCCCATAATTTATCCTGAATATTTTCATCACGTGTGATTGAAGCGGGCTCAGTTTTTTTCCCATGCATATAGTAGTTACCGCTTTCATTATCAATATTCACTACCGTAAGCACATTTTCTGCCCCTTTAGTTATATCAGACCCACCACTTCCCCAACCTTTTTGTAAAAGTTTGGTGTTAATAACACCGGGATGTAAGCAGTTTGTTATGAGTTTTGAGTCTTTATACTCTCTATCAAGTTTAAATGTAAATAAAATATTACATAATTTAGATCTTCCATAAGCATCATTACCATTAAAACTCTTCTCTCCCTGTAAATTATCAAAATCAATAGTCCTATTATGAGCCATAGAAGCAACATTAATTATTTTTGGTTTATCTGAAATCATTAAAAGATCCATAAGCATATTTGTAAGATAAAAATGAGAAAGGTAATTAACCTGAAAGGTTTTTTCAAAACCATTTCTTGTAATGACTCTACTGTTTTCATATACACCAGCATTATTAATAAGAATATCAATTTTATTATAATTACTTTTCAATTTTTTAATCATTTTTTCAATATCACTAAAAAGTTCATAATCAGCAATAATATAAGAAATATTTTGATTTGATGTTTGGTGTTTTATTCTATTTATAGTTTCTTTTGCTTTATTTTCATCTCTACCATGTAAAATTAGATTATAACTATTTTTTGCCATTTCTACGGCTGTTTCTTCCCCAATACCATCAGTAGCACCTGTAATCAATACTGTAGAATCACCCATATTTATCCTTCCCTTTTAATATGGTAAAAACACCCTATTTTAAAAATTATATTATAATTTAAGTAAAATACAAGTATTTAAATATTGTTATTTGAAAGATTTTTTTAATATTTTTGTACATTATCATTAAATAATCTTGATTATTAATGAAGCAGCTAAAAGATTGTTTGATAATTATAATAATTAGGGTATAATGTAAATTAAGGTAAAGAAAGGAGTTATTATGGATAAAGAAAAATATAAAAAGAAGGCAAAGAAAAAAATTGATGATATTTTTGCTAAAATTGATGAACTGGAAGCAAAAAAAGACAAGTTAAAAGGAAAAACCAAAGCAGAATATGAAGAAAAAATTTCCAGACTAAAATCAGAAAAAGAAAAATTAAAAGAAAAATATCAAAAACTTGAAACAGCATCTAAAGATAAATGGAAAGAAGCTAAAAAAGCATTTTCTGATGCGAGTAAAGATTTCAAAGAAGGTTTTTCTAAAATCAAATCATTATTTGAATAAAGGAAGCTCCTCATAAGGGCTTTCTTTATTTTATTCTAATTACATCATAAAACTCATCGTCAATAAGTAATTTGTATACACCAAATTTTTCATCTTCAAAAACCACTACATCCGGTCTCAAACAATGATTGGTACTATAATCTCTAAATTCAAAAATCATGCCATTTGCTAATTCAATCTTGTCCCCATTTTCTGCACCTTCAAATGTTCCATCATAGTAAGTAACTTCTTTTACTGTATATCCCTCTACTTCTTTAAAATCTCCTGAATCAAGGGAAAAAATAAGAAAAGAAAACATTATTAATAATGAAAATAATAGAATACATTTTTTATACATGTGATTCTCCCTTCTATATATTTTATATATTATAATAGTTTACATACCATTTAAAATAAATTATTTTTAATTATTGAAAAAATTAAGTGAATTTAGCAGGAAAGACCCGTAAAAATGCCTTTCCTGTTAAATTTTTTATAGAAATAACTCTTTATTCTGATAGTTCCAAATGTTTCTCAGCAGCCATGTCTGATAACATGGAATCTTTGTTTACCAAACTTTTTAAATTATCCAGTGCAGCCTGATCTTCTGGATTTTCTTCCAATTTATTAACTGATTTTTCATATATTAACGCATCTTTAACAATATCAGCTTTCTTTGAATAACCTGATTTAACCCAGTGACCTGTTACCCATCTATCCTTTCCATTATAATTAACTTTTCCGATATATACTTTAATCCAATTATCTTTTGTATCATCAATAAAACCAACAGTTCCTTTATCAACTCTAACATGGGTATCTGCTGTTTCCGTTGGTTTAATCTTTACCTCTACATCATTTTCTATGAAAACAACAGGCTCTCCACCAAGATGTTTTCTCAGAACATAAGCTATAGAATCGTCGGCCTGCTTAATTTTAGCTACTGTCAATTCTTTCTTATTAAAAGTATTCTTTACTTCATCTAATAGTGTAACTGCCTCACCTTTAGCCAACACAGATGCATATTCTTGTAAATCTTTTGTTTTATAAACCACTGCCCTGTATTTTGCATGTACTTTTTTATTCATTGGTTTATTTTCTTTTTCTACCTTTTGTTCTTCCTGCACTTTTGATTCCCCACAACCAACTACTAATACAAAAATAACCATCAAACTAACCACTATCTTTTTCATCAATACCTCCTATTTATTTTTCTTATTATAAACAATTTAATAAAATTTTCAATAGAGAAACCCTTGCAACTTCTTTATACTGTGGTATTTTTTTTCTATGAATTATTTAGATATAATTAAAAAATATATCAATAAATATAAATTTTTAATAATTTTTTTTATCCCGATATTTATTGTTTTTATTACATTCATTTTAATTCCATTACCGCAAACGATTAAAAACTATTCTCATAGTAAATTGACACTGGATAAAAATGGGAAAATTTTAAGAGTTTTTCTTAACAAAAATGATTACTACTGTTTGCCACCCGATGATAAACCGGTTCCCCCTAAATTAAAAAAAGCAGTTATAAATTATGAAGATCAATATTTCAATTATCATTTGGGTGTAAATCCATTTTCAATATTAAGAGCTTTTTATCAAAATATAAAAGAAAAAAAGATTGTAAGCGGTGGAAGTACCATCACCATGCAGGTAATGCGAATAATGAATCCAAAAGATAGGACTTATATTAATAAAATTTATGAGATAATGCAGGCTGTTAAACTTGAAATTTTATATTCAAAAGAAGAAATATTAAAACTATATTTAAACCACGCGCCCTATGGTTCGAATATATCCGGATACAGAACTGCTTCTTTAAAATATTTTGGATTGAGGGCTGAAAAGCTAACCTGGGGCCAGGTTTCTTTACTTGCAGTACTTCCCAATGCACCCGGAATTATGTTTCCTGAAAAAAACAATGATAAATTATTAAAAAAAAGAAATAGATTTTTAAAAAAATTAAAAGATAGAAATGTAATTGATGATGAAACTTATAGACTTGCAATTAATGAAAATATCCCTCAAAAAAAGGTCCCACTGCCCTTTTATGCCCCACATGCTTCAAGAAAAATAATTAATACAGAGACAAAACAAAATATTTATAAAACAACTCTTGATAAAGAAATTCAAAAGAATACAAGTCAAATTATTAAGGGATACATTAATTATTTTAAAACCATGGGTATTGAAAACGCCTCCGCAATAGTTGTTGAAACTAAAACCGGCAAAGTCAGAGCTTATGCTGGATCACAGGATTACACCGATAAAATAAATAATGGTTGTGTTGATGGAGTAATGGCAGAAAGATCTTCAGGTTCAACATTAAAACCTTTTTTGTTTGCTTTAAATATTGATAAAGGAAATATTATTCCTGAAACTAAAATTAAAGATTTACCAACAAATTATAAAGGTTTTTCTCCCCAGAATTATGATGAAAAATTCAGAGGTTTGGTAACTGCAAAAAAATCATTAATAAAATCTCTTAATGTTCCTTCTGTTAGATTGCTTCACAATTATGGTGTGTACAGATTTTATCTTTTTTTAAAATCTGCAGGATTTTCAACATTATTCAGAAATGCAAAAGATTACGGTTTAACATTGATTATTGGCGGAGCTGAAACTACACTATGGGATCTGGCTAAAACTTATAGAGGTCTTGGTAATTACGGATTATTTGGAAATATAAGTTTATTAAAATCTCAGGATCCTAACAAAAATCAGGTAAGGTTACTATCAAAAGGAGCCAGTTTTTTAACCCTGGAAATGATGAAAGAATTAAAAAGACCGGGTTCAGAATATTACTGGAATCAATATCAGAATCAATGGCCTATAGCATGGAAAACCGGAACAAGTTATGGACAAAAAGATGCCTGGGCTATCGGCGTATCACCGGAATGGACAATTGGAGTCTGGGTAGGTAATTTCAGTGGAGAAGGTAATCCAAATATTTCTGGAGCAAAATCAGCTGCTCCTATTATGCTTGATATCTTTAATTATTTACCTAAAAAAAACAAAAATAGCTGGTTTCAAAGACCTTCTAACATGAAAGTAGTAGAAATATGTGCTGATACAGGATACAGGGCTACATCAAAATGTAAAAATACCATTGATAGATTTGTCCCGAGGGATCAAAAACCACTAAAATTATGTCCATATCATAAAACTATATTTTTAACTAAGGATGAAAAAAATACTGTTTGTTCTTTATGCTGGGAAGAAGGTAATTATAAAAAAGAAACAAAATTATTATACCCTCCTGAAATTGCGCAATATTTGAGAGAAAGTGGCACAATTGTATATAATTCTCCACCTCACAAGGAAAATTGTAATAATTCAATATCTATCAATACATTACAGATAATTTATCCAAAAAATAATTCACATATCTGGATTCCTTATGATTTTGGAAATAAGAAACAAAAGTTAGTTTTAAAAGCAGCACATATGAATAAAGATGAAATACTTTACTGGTATCTCGACAGTAAGTATATTGGTAAATCCAGAAATATTCATAAAATACCAGTTTATTTAAATAAGGGCTGGCATACTCTTAAAATCATTGATTCAAATGGTAATAATACAAAATCTACTTTCTATGCAACTGTAAAAAATTGATAATTTTTAGTAAATCCGCGGTATGTTTCAGGGTAGTTTGTACTTTTAATAAAGTTAATAAAAAACACTCTT
>CAZUKV010000065.1:0-5202 GCA_964621075.1 uncultured bacterium
TTTCATCTTCCCTCAATATAGAAAGAGAATTATAAAATGAATTAAATGCCTGTGCCAGGTTGAATAAATAATCTGCTATTATATTTGGCTTGTAATATTTAGCAGCCTTTTTCACAGTATCTGGAAACTGAACAATTAATAGAGCTAAAGCTCTTTCTGTTGGATTTGTTAAAAATATTTTACTAAATTTTTTATATTGAATTCCTTTTTTTTCTGCCATTCTTAACAAAGATTTTACCCTTACATACACATATTGAAGATAGGGAGCTGTATTTCCTTCAAAATTGAGCATATCATCCCAATCAAAATGTATGGGAGAAATTCTATTCTGACTTAGATCATTATATTTAATAGCTCCTATTCCAACAGTTTCAGAAATTTTATCCTTCATTTCATCTTTCAAATGAGGATTTTTTTCTTCTACAATTTCTTTTGCTTTTTTTACAGCTTTATTTATTAGATCCTTCAATTTTATAACATTTCCTTTTCTGCTTGAAAAAATTCCTTCTTTAGATTCCATCAACCCAAAAGCTACAAAGTCATATTTTTCTTTCCATCCGAGTTTCTCTGCTATTTTAAATACCTGTTTGAAATGAGTTTTCTGTCTGATATCTGTAACATAAACCATTCTGTTAACCAGATCATAGTTTTCTCTTCTATATTTAATGCATGCAAGATCTGAAGTTGTATAAAGATAAGCTCCATCTTTTTTTTGAATTATTGCAGGATGTAAATTATCATTTTCATCAAAAAAATGAACAAGAGCCCCTTTATCTTTTTGTATCAATTCCTTTTCTTTTAACTGTTCAACAACATCGGGCATTATTTCATGAAAGAAAGATTCCCCGTGATAGGTATCAAATTCAATATCAAGTTTATTATAAATATTCTTATATTCTTCTAATGATACTTCAACAAATTCTTTCCACAGCTGAAGATTATCTTTATCTCCATGCTGTAATTTTTTTAATTCTTCTCTTGCTTTTTCTTTTAAAGATTTTTCTTTTTCCGCCTCTTTACCAAATTTAATATATAATCGTTCAAGTTCTCCAACCGGATCTTTTTCATAATTTTGTTTGTCCAGCCATTTTCTATAAGCAACAATTAACATGCCAAACTGTGTTCCCCAATCACCAAGATGATTATCAGCAATTGTTTCATATCCAAGATAGTCAAAAATTCTCTTAATAGAATCTCCAATTACAGTGCTCCTTAAATGTGCAATGTGCATTCTTTTGGCAATATTTGGAGATGAATAATCAAGAATAACCTTCCCTTCTCTATGAAAATCCTTAAAATCATATTCTTCGATTCCAATTTTATTCAGGTATTCTGATAAAAAATCATCTTTTATATGAATATTTATAAAACCCGGTCCTGCACATTCTATTTTTTTTATGTGCTCACCTTTCTCAGAATTTTGAATTAATTGACCGGCAATTTTTCTTGGATTTTTTTTAAAATGTTTGGCATTAACCATGGCAAAATTAGTCTGGAAATCACCATATTTTGTATCTGTTATTTTGTTTATTTCAAGCGTTTTCCAATTTTTATACTCCGGAAAAGTTTCTTTAATTATTTTTTTCATATCATCATAAATTATTTTTTTTATAAGTTTAAGCATATAATCTCCTATTTAACTTAATATTAGATACCAAAAATATCTTCTGCATTTTTTCTTACAATATTCAAGAAATTACTTTTTTTAATATTTTTTATTTCTGCAATTTTTGATGCAACATAATCAACATTAATAGGGGTATTAACTTTACCTCTAAAGGGATGAGGTGTTAAAAATGGGGAATCTGTTTCTATTAAGATTCTTTCTATAGGAGTTTTTTTTATAACATCTCTTGTAAATTCACTTCTCTTTCCTTTAAATGTAACAGGTCCTGAAAATGAGAAATAATAACCCATCTTATTTAATTTTTCCATCATTTCAATTCCTCCTGCATACGTATGCATGACTCCTTTTACCCGATTTTCAAATTTTTCTAATACATTCAATGTATCTTTATCAGCATCACGATTATGAATTATTACAGGTTTATTAAGTTTTTCTGCAATCTCCATTTGTTTTTCAAAAACTTCAATCTGCCTTTTTTTAGGATCTTCCATCCAGTGATAATCCAATCCAATTTCTCCTATAGCTACAACTTTTTGTTCTTTTCCCATCTCCAGCAATCTACTCTCAAGTTTATTATTAAATTCACTAATATTAGTGGGATGTATTCCAATAGAAGCATAAATAAAATCATACTTGTAACTGTAAAGAATTGATTTCTCGGAACTCTCTTCATCTATTCCAATATTAATTACAAAATCAAGTTCTTTTTTACATTTATTTATAATTTGCTCCCTATTATCATCATAATGTGAAAGATTTAAATGAACATGACAATCGTATAAATTCCTCATTAATATCCTCCCTGCCTAAATTATAAGGAAAAAATTATATTATTCAAAAAGTATTTTATTTTTAATCTTGACATTTTATTTAAATTTAACTAATATTCGTTTAGCGAAAGGTTGTTTATGTTAGATTATTTAAATAAATTGAAAATTATATCAAAAAACGCTAAACTTTTTTTACTTGGTGGAATTTTTAACGGTATAGGAATGTCCGTCTTCAGATTACTCTTTAATTTATATTTAAAGGAATCTGGATTTGGAGAGAGTTCTATAGGAACAATTCTATCTGCGAGATCTTTTGGGGCTGCTTTAATAGCTATACCCGTAGCAATCCTTTTAAGAAGAGTACATGCAAAATATATATTAATATCTGCTACGATGCTTGCAGCTACTTTCTATAGTTTTCAGATTTATTTCGATCTTTTATATTTAATAATAATATTTGCTTTTTTCGCTCACATGTTTTTTATGACCTATAGATTGGTATCAGCTCCATTTTTTATGCGAAATAGTACAAAAAAAGAAAGAATATATATTTTCAGTCTGCATGCTGCTGTTTTTGTAGTTTCAAAATTTATTGGTAATATAATTGGAGGAAACCTACCCCACATTTTTTTGAAAATGAATATCGCAGATACACTGGTTACAGCTTATGAGATTACACTTTTTGCTTCAATTGGATTTACAATTTTATCAATACTTCCTTATTTAAAAATTAAAGAAAAACCCCTTCCCAAAATACAAAATAAATTACTTTCCGAAATGAAAAAATATAATTGGAGTAGAATAATTAAATTAATTATCCCCAGATTTTTGGTTGGAATGGGCGCCGGATTTATTATCCCATTTATGAACCTATATTTCAGAAATGTTTTCGGGCTTGGTTCGGATCGTATTGGTGTATATTTTTCAATTTTACAGATTTTTATGTTCATAGGTATGATGAGTGCTCCTTTTATTTCAAAAAGATTCGGCATGATAAAAGGAATTGTTATTACTCAATTATTATCACTGCCATTCATGTTAATAATGGCTTTAACAAAAAATATTGCATTTGCTGTTGGTGCATTTTTCTTAAGAACAACTCTGATGAATATGAATCAACCAATGAATAGAAACTTCACAATGGAAATTATGAAAAAGGAAGAACAACCAATGACACATTCTTTAACTATGGTAGCATGGAATTTATCCTGGATGGTTAGTGCTTTTTTAGGAGGAAGAATTATTGAAAAATATTCATTTGAATATTCATTCTTTGTTACAATCATTCTATATATACTTTCATCAACTACTTATTACATATTATTTAGAAAATTTGACCATATTGGGAAAGAAGAAAATGAGGATGAATCAATAGAATCTTCTTTAGCTAAATAACCCAGAAAAAAGAATATAAAGGGAGTAAAGATTATTTACTCCCCTCTCTAAATACTTATTTTTCAATATAAATTCTTACCTTATCTCCATCAGATGAATTAATATTTACAATGTCTTCATCAAAATCATCAATAGCATCACCAAGTCCATTAACAAGAGCTCCAATATCTATTCCTTCATTTTCTAATTCTTCTTTAGCAGAACCCGGCATCAACTTCCCAACCATTCCAGCTAATTTCAATGGAACAGAAATATTAACATTATCTCCATCTTCTGATTCAACAATTATTTTTAACTTTCCATCCAGTTTTTTTACTGAAGATTTTTTTTCTTTAATTGATGTTCCTTTTTTAGTTGATTCTTTTTTATCACCAACTGCTTTTAATAACTTTTCAGCTTCTTTTACACTTATTTTGTTTTCAGATAACATGTTTAGAATTCTTTCTCTTTCTTCCATAATTCCTCCTTTTAAAATTTTAATTTTCTGTTGTCTACGCTTACTAAAATTTCATCCGATAATTTTATAGATTTTTTACCGGAAAATACGAAACATAAGTTAACAATTATGTAAACAAACGGTTTCAATAATCCATATTTTAAACCATCACCCAGTAAAGTTAGACTACTTTCTTCTCTTTCCATAACAACCTCCATTAAATATTAATATTGATTTCAGTACCATCAGCACTTTTAATACCCAAATCAATTGTATCTTTGAATCCAAGTAAATCATTTTTATTAAAAATTAGATAAATATTTATAACCAGCAAAATTAAAGGTTTAAAAATAGTGTATTTTATTTTTACCTCACCTGAATTCATATAAATTGAAGAAAATAAATATTTGATAATAATTTTTTTATCAATAAATATGAATAAAATGTAATCAAATAGACTTAAAATTAAATATAGAATTAAAAAAATCTCCGTATATGACGAAAAACCAAGTGCAATAGAATATAATAAAAAAAATAATGATATATTAATAAAAAATAATAAATACCGTACAAATTTTTCTTTCAAATATATCCCTTTTAATGAATAATAAAGAATCCAAACAAATATAAAAAGAAAAATCATGAGTTTTACTCCTTTATTGCTTCTATTAATTTTGCAGCCTGGTCAGCACTGATTTTACCCTCATCAACCATTTTTAATATTTTTTCAATCTCTTTTTTTGAATTTTCTTTTTTCTCAGACACTTTAACTTTTTTACCATCTTTACTTTTACTATCAACAATATTAGATACGAATTCTGAAATTTTAGATGGGAGATCAAAAGAAAAATTAAAACCAGATTGGCCCTCATTTACTTTTTTCTCAATTAAAAGATCTTCTGGAAATTTACCTGTGAGTTCAATATTACCCCCTACCTGTTTAGAATATATTTTTTTATTACCCTTGTAATCAA
>CAZUKV010000066.1:0-5180 GCA_964621075.1 uncultured bacterium
CAGTAAAATCAGTAATATGTTCATTATAGTTTTTCAACATTATATCATCAATAAATTCACCATTTAGATCATATACAGTAATTTTTTTAAGTGCAATATCATGAAAATATATTTTATTGTCTACAACCTTAACAATCCAGTTGAAAATAACTTCCCCCGGTCCTTTTCCATAGTTTAACTTGATTTTTCTATCGATATTTCCTTTTAAATCATAAAATTTTACAATATAATCCCTGTTCTTTCTATCAAGAACATAAATCAAATTTTTATATGATCCAGTACATCTTGTCGCATTATTGCCGTATGCTTTATCTAAACCAAAATACCTTTCTATTTCAACTTTTTCAATTTCGGTTTTATTCGAACATCCAGCTAAAAATATTATAAATACAGATAGTATTAAAATAATTTTTATACTTTTTGAAAACATCCTAACTCCTTTTTCATATCCAGCTATCCATAATTAATAGATAAATTACAATAACAATTTGTTTCAGAAAAAAAACTTATAAAATTAATGATAAAAAAATCTTTTTAAAAATTATTATTCAATATTGAGATATTAAATTATGATTTAACTAAAATATGAATTACATAATTTAAACTAATAAGAAATACCAACATTTAAATCATATCCACTACCATTTTTATAATAATCATTGGAATCATTGATTTCATAATTAAAATTTAAAATAAAATCTAATTTTTTGGTTAATTCCTTTTCAACATTAATATCAAAATAATAGATATTACTAAAAACTTTTTCACTTAAAAAATTATTATTTTTATCCATAGCATTTCTACTATTATATTTCTTATTCTCATAACTGATTTTTAATTTTATTGATAATTTTTCAAATAATAAATCTACAGAACTACCTAATTTATAAGAATTATATGAATAAATATCTTTCTCAAAAATATCTTCACTTTCAATTTCAATAACTGAATTTAAATCACTTTTTTGATATTCATAATCAAGAAAAAGATCAAAGACTATAACTTTAGAAAAATAATTCTCATAATTTATATCTATTCTAAAAAAATTATCCTTCGGTGTTTTATTTATTGTTTCAACCAAATTTATATAGTAATCTTTTTCTTTCCAGTAAGTTATTCCATATAACAAATTTACATTTAATACTTTATCTATATCAATATAATATGTAGTTTCATTGTTAAGTTTAAACTCATAATAATCCAAATTATTATCAGGGAAAATCCTATTATTATAAATTATTGAAGAATCATTCCTAAATGAATATAAAGTATCATACCTGTAAGTTAAATTAATATTATATTCTCCATTTGTTATGTAAGGGGTATTGTAATAACTTTGATAATTCAATCCTGCTCTAAAAATCAGATCAGACTTTAAAGAAAGAGGATAAATATATCTTGGTTCAATATTTAACAAACCAAAATTTACTTCAGTATTTTCAAAATAATTAATGTAATCAAGAACCGATTCTACAGTAAAGGCTTTATTGGAATAAAATAATATCATATTTCCATCAATATAAGAATCTTCAATCTTGGACCAATTTTTATAAATATTGTCAGTCATACCATATTTAAAGGTAAAATTAGTCTCAACACTCCCATTCATAGAAATAACAAATAATAAAATTATTAAGCAAATAATAAAATATTTTTTAGTCATTAATAAAACCCCTAATTTCTCTAATAATAAATTTAATATTTAAACCTTCTGAAAAATTTGCCAATAATACTTTTTTTACCAAACTTTTTCTTAATTTTAACTGCCCTTTATTTCTCCTAAAATTTAAAATTAATATATCAAGATCTTCAAGTCTGTAATTTTTAATGCAAAAATTCTTAAATATTATATTAAGTTCCTTTTTATTAAAATTATAATCTGAACTTATAATTGATAAAAATGATTTTAATAAACTTAAATTATTGGTTTTTATTTCTTTATATTTTAAATTAATACAGTTTTCCTTTTTGATTCCAATATCAGAAAAAAACAAAAAATATCCGATATAATCTTTATGAAACTTATCTAAATTAGTCCTACAAATTTTTAAATAATCAATTTTTTTTATAATTAAATTTTTTAATCTAAGATCAGAAATATTTCTAATTTTACTTAGTTTAAAATAATAACTCCAATAATCTGATGAAAGATCATTCTCTTTAATTTTATTTTTCAAATTCTCTTCTATACCGGAATATATGAATACTGTGAAAAAAAATATCATAATCAATAATAATACTGTTTGTATCTTCTTTTTAAAGATGAAACTCATTTTCAAATATTACTTCCTTCCAGAATTAGTTTGTCCTCTATTTCCCTTATTAAATGGATTTCCTTTTCCTCCCTTTTGATGAATAGCACGAAAACCCATTATTTTATCCTCAACAAAATCTTTTATTTTTTCAATTTTTGTTTTTATTTTTTCTTTATTTTTTATCTTTTTATTAAACCTACTATTTACTCTATTCTGTATTTGTTCATTATTGTTTAAAATATTCTCGTTTTTGAGTGATTTATTTACAGCTAATCTTCTTAATACTTCAAGTTGTATTTTATTTTCATCAAATTTATTTTCTATTTCTTTTTTTAATTCTAATACTTTTTTTTCAGAAATATTGTACTGTTTTTGAATCTTTTTGATGTACTGTTCTTTAATAATTTTTTGTTTTTCTGAAAAAGTCAGCCCTTGTAATAAAAAAATAATATTTAGAATTATTGTAGTTAATAAAACAAATTTTCTCATAACTTATTAACTCCATTCTCCTGATATACATTTACCAAAGAAACCTTATCTCCAAATGGATCTTCAATAGATGGGTTATCAGGATCTAAAACAATTTTCCCATCAACAACAAAAAAATATCGATAACTTCCTTCTTTTACTTTAAGTTCTGTTTTCCAGTATCCATTTTTTCTAATAAGATTAATTCCACTTGAATCCCAGTTATTGAAATCTCCCACCAATTTTACAGTTTCAGCATCCGGCTTTTTTAAATTAAAAACTATAGTTATTTTATTTTGTTTATCATGATGTAAAAATATGTTTCCAATAAACAAAAAAAGGAAAATAAGAGCTAAACTAATTACACTATAAGCAAATCTTTTAAAATATAGGTTTTTATATTTTTTTTGATAGATTTTATCCATTATCTCATATTTTAAACTATTATCAAGTTTGGTTTCCTTTATGTGTTCAGAAAATAGAAACTTTTTCATTTTTCCACCTCCACATCTAATTCATTTTTTATTTTTTTTCTCAACCGATGGAGGATTACTTTCACATTACTTTCAGTTTCTTGTGTAATTTCAGATATTTTTTGTATTGAATAATCATCAAAATAAAATAAAGTGAAAATTTCATTATCTCTTTCACTTACCTTACTGATGATCTTTTGAATTTCAAAAAGAACATCGCTTTTTTCTTTATAAACTTTTAAATCTGAAAACAAAAAACTTTTAACCTTCTCAATTGAAATTATTTTCTTTTTCCATTTTGTTTTTTTCAAGTAAGAGTAGATTTCATTTAAACTGATTCTATAAAGCCATGAAAAAAATTTGTAATTACTATCATATTTATCAAGTTGATTAAATATTTTAAGAAATATTTCCTGGGTTAAATCTTTTGCATCTTCATAATTCTGTAAATGTTTATAAGCTAAATCAAAAACCATAGCTTCATACCTTTCTATTATTTTTTCAAAAGAGGCAGTATTGCCATTTAATACCGCCTCTATAACTTTAAAATCTACTTCTTCATATTCATTCATGTATAAATATTATCATACAGTTATTTTCAATCAATTAATAATTGTTAAAATCAAAATCCACATCATTAGTTATACCATTTGTAATTGTCACTTCTTTTGTAAAAACATCTAAAATATTGTCATCAGCATCATAAGTTGCTACTACCAGTGTGAAACTTCCCTCTTCAATGTAATCAAATTCAAGCAAATTTCCTTCATCCGGAGTATCTGATGTAATTGAATTAGCAAAATCATTACCTTTTTCAGTGAATTCATCAAAAGATCCTGCAGTATATAAGTAACCGATAATATGGTCAACTGATTCAGGAATGTTAATCAATTGAACATCCAAAGCACCTGTAACATCTTCTTCAATTAACCTCATAGCTGGATGAAGCTTATATAATCCACTTTTATCTACAACTGATTTTCTTACATCAAAATCAAGAATTAATCTTGTTTCTATCCCCTCATCAATATGAAAAGAACCTGCAAGTTCAATATGCCCTGTTGGAAAATATCCACCTTCATTACTACTTGTTAATTCAAGATCTTTTTGTTCTCCATTAATTACAATATGATGGTTATAATCCGGGTCTAAAATTATTCTTGTGTGGCTGTAAACTCCTGCATCAAGCTGTTTAGTTCCCATTTCTGTTGTTAAACCATCCTGTAAATTCATGAGATTAAAGATCCCCTGATTTTCTCCATATTCTTTAAATGTTACATAGGGTAAATTATCCCCTGCATAATTAAATCTTATTTCTTTAAACTTAACCATTACTGCTGATACATTTTCAGTATTCAGAGGACCATCTGTTAACTGAATAGATAATGTTCCAGTACCATTGACACCTGTAGAACTTGAACACCCAATAATTAAAATTAATCCATTTATAATTACCAATAGTGATATCAAATACTTTTTCATTTTTATACCTCCCTTTAATTAAAACTCATCTTCATAAAACAATACTGTTATTAACTCTAAAAAGTTACAAAAAAATCATCTTGCCTGATTTTGTCTTTATACTCTGTAATCAATAGCTTGATAATAAGTAATAAAAAATTAAGAAGCCTACGGGATTCCACCTTGAGTATGTATCTTTTAAATTTTTTTCTTTCAGTTTTTTCTTATGCTGATACTCATTCTTATACTAAAAAAATAAACTTTTTAATTTTGTTTTTTTATTTTCCTTCCTCTTTTATAAACAATAAATTAATTTTTAATTTTCTCTTAACTTTTTTTTATTAATAACTATAATACTAACAATAGATAATTTTTAAAATAAAAAAAGGAGTTATAATGCATAAAAAATTAACAATCTTTTTATTAATATTTATCTTGTTTTGCTCCCTTACTTACTCTGATACTTCAAAATCATGGGATCAAATAATATTAAATGCTGAAAAAATATTTGGTTTATATAATA
>CAZUKV010000067.1:0-5027 GCA_964621075.1 uncultured bacterium
GTGCAGTAAATGGTCCGGGAGAAGCCAGAGATGCGGATATTGGTATTGCTGGTGGGAAAAAAGAAGGATTATTATTTGAAAAAGGTGAAATAATTGGAAAATATCCTGAGGATAAATTAATTGAGTTATTAATAGAAAGAATTAAAAAATATGAAAATGATTAGTACTAAACCAATTTCACAAAATAATATTGAAAATTTCCATGGCAGAAAATCAGAAATTGAAATTGCAACAGATTTGTTAAAAAATGGAAGTGTTTGTGCAGTAACGGGAAATCCGGGAATTGGAAAAAGTTCATTTTTAAATTTTTTAAAAAACGAACTGGCAAAAAAGTATAAAATAATTAGTTTCTTTTTACCTTCAACAGACATTACCTACTTTTATAGAAAACTTTTATCAAAATTGATAGAATTATATCAGGATGAGATTGATAATAAAATATTAGAAAAACTGCAATTTACAAATGAAATTGAAACTTTAACAAGACTGTTATTAAAAGGAACAAATATTGGAGAAATTCAAGAGGGAAAAGTTTATAGTTTTATAAATAGTATTGTGAATAGCAATTTAAAAAAAAGAAAAAGAGTTCTGTCAAATTATTCAACAAAGAGATATCTAAAAAAATTTCTGAAAAAAACTAATGAGCAAATAATTGTAATTATTGATGATTTAGATAAAATTGATGATAAAAATTCATTATATAATTTTTTTGTTGAAATTAAAAACTTGCTGGATTTAAATAATATGTCTTTTATCTTTACGCTGAATAATGAAACAATAGAGGAAATTGAAAAAGAAGCTATTAATGAAGATAAAATGGATAAATTATTTTCAATATTTGAAGAAATTATATATCTTGAAAAGTTTAATATCAATGATTTAAAAGAAATTCTGACAAAAGAGGTTAAAACTCCAGAAAAATATTTTTCAAATTCATCTTTGAGGTTATTGTTTTCAATTTCAAGGGGAAACCCGAGAATTTTGAATTACTTTTCATCAAAAATATTAAGAAAAGCCAAACTAAAAAATAAATTACCAGCAGATATAAATCTTATAATGGATATTTTCAGAAACAAACTGGAAATTGATAACAAATCTTTAAATTTAATAAAGTATGCAGCTGAAAATAAGCATATTGATAGTAATAGTAAAAAATTACAAAAAGAAATTGGGCTTGATAGTGTAAGTATAATGATGCGAATTAAAGAATTAATAAGAATGAATTTCTTGATCCCTTTTTATGTTGGAGAAAAAAAAGTTTATACTTTGAATTATGTAAAAGATAGTGATATTTTATAAGGAGAATTTTTGAAAAAGTTTTTGATAACAATTGTGTTTTTAGTATCTGTTAATTTAATATATTCTACCCAATTTGCTATCATTAAGACAAATTATGGAGATATAAAAATTAGGTTATATAAAAAAGAAGCTCCCATTACTGTAAATAATTTTATTAAATATTCTAAAACTGAAAGATATAAAAATACCCTTATTTATAGAGTAGTAAAGGGAGTTTTAATTCAGGGCGGAGGATACAAAAAAAACAAAAAAAATAAAATTGTAAAAATAAGCGAATACAAATCTATAAAAAGTGAAGCTGATAATGGTCTTTTCAATGTTAAAGGTTCCATAGCAATGGCAAGAACTGATAATAAATCCAATTCTGCTACATCAAATTTTTTTATTAATCTAAGGTCTAATTATAGATTTAACTATAATTATCAGAAAACTAAAACAAAATCATATACAGTTTTTGGTAAAGTTATAAATGGATGGGATACAATTAATCAAATATCTAATCTTAAGACAGTTAAAAAAAATTATTTTAACAATTATCCCAAAAAAGAAGTAGTAATTGAAAATATTGCTATTATTAAGAGTGATTTCTAAAATTCAATTTTATATATAAAATTTAGTTGATATTAATGACTATATCTTTATAATATTTATCGATTTAGGTAATTTAAATTAATTTTAAAAAATGGAGGTAAAAAATGCCAACTTATGTATACAAATGTGAAAAATGTGGATATAAGTTCGAAAAATTTCAAAAAATAACTGCAAAAAAAATAGAAAAATGTCCCAAGTGTGAAGGAAAAGTTAAAAGATTAATATTTGGCAGTGGTGTGATATTTAAGAGTGATGGATTTTATTCAACTGATTATGATAATAAGAAATCTGTTAGTAAAAATAAAGAATCAAATGAACAAGTTAATCAAAATTAAGAGAAGGTAGAAATTGTTTGATAATATTTATATAACTTTGGTTAAACCAAAATATGCCGGTAATGCCGGACAGGTTGCCAGAGCAATGAAAAACATGGGAATATCTAACTTGAGATTGGTTAATCCTGATTTTTCTTTTGATGATTTAGAATTAAAAAAAATGGCTGTTAGTGCTTATGATATTATTGAAAATGCTAAGAGATATGAGAAATTGAAAGATGCTGTTAATGATATATCATATATTGTTGGAACAAGTAATAGAAAACGAAGATATTTTTCTCATTCTTATACTCCTAAAGGATTAGCAAAAAAAATATTAGAACAGTCAAATACAAACAAAACTGCAATAATATTTGGACCTGAAGACAATGGGTTAAATAATAATGAGTTATCAATTGTAAATGATATTATTACAATACCTGCATCTAAAGAGTTATCATCATTAAATATTGCCCAAGCTGTTTTGATAATATGTTATGAGATTTTCCAAAAAAAATATGAAAATGGAATGATTGATAAACCTGCATATAAACCTGCTGGATTTGAAAGAAAAAAACATTTATTTGATAATATTGAAACTTTAATGGATAAAATAGATTTTGCAGAAAAAAATAAAAGAAAGGAACATTTACACTCGTTACAATCATTAATTAGCAGGGGCTTGCCAAAAAGAAATGAAATTGATTTATTGCAGGGATTGATAAACAATGTGTTAAAGAAAGTAGATGATTATAAATGAAAAAATATGATAAAATAAAAAATAATGTAGAAATAGAATCTTATGATATTGAAAAATATTTTAATAAAAATGATGAAAATTCAAAATTTATTATAACAAATATATTTAAAAAAAATATTAATGAAAATATATTTTTTATAATCAATGAAGAACATGAATTAGAAATATTTTTTAATTCTTCAAGTTTTATTGATATACCGGATGATTCTATTGCAAATATAAATATTACTGCATATTACAAAGGAGTTTTGCATTTTGAGATTACATTATTTAACTCAAATAAAATCCCCATTGATTTGAAAAAATTTACTTTTTGTTTTAGTGAAATATTTGACAGCCGCCACCTGCCTGAACTAGTAACAATAGTAGAAAATGAAAAAATAATATTGAATTATTTTATTATTGAAGATAATGAAATAGATATATACAAAAGATTAGAAAGTAAATTACTCGACAAAGAGGTAAAAAAAATTAAAAACTCAATAGAGTTATTTTATTCTAAAGATAATGAAAATAATGAAAAAACAGATTTTTATTATTCAAATGATATTCAAATTAAAGAATTAGATGAAGACTATCATTTTTATGAAATTGAAAATGATAACATTCTCGATCTTGAAAAGTTGAAAGATGACCTTGAAAACGAAAATGATTTAATAATTTGTTCTGTAGTTGACTCCAATAGTAAGTATATAGCTTCAAATAAGAAAATTGATAAATATTTAAATATAAAAAATGTCAAAAGAAATTTCCAGGATAAATTATTGTATTATTACTTCTTTATTGATTACATTACTAAAAGGGGAGAAATATATAGGGTTTATAATGACGTGAAAACGAATGTGGATTTAAAATATTATTGTTATAATAATTACTGCAGCGATGTTTTAAAATATAGGGATAATTCGCAGGATATTAATAATTTAGTTGAAAATAATTATTATAACTATTATTTAATGAAATATGCGTTTTTAAATGAGAAAAAAACTGATAAAAAGATATTTTATGCAGTTAATTTACTCTCATTTTATCAACTTGATAATTTTGAAACTATTTTTGATTTTATTATTAAATATCAACTTGATAAATATTTACTCAAATATAGTGCAAAATCTATAGGTAAATATCATAGAGATAAATTTACAGGATTTGTTGAACAGTTTGATAGTTCCAATGAAAGGGAAGTTTTTAACATTGAAGAAATTGGAAATTATATATATTTCTATAAAAAAATGGAAAAGATTAAATATTTAGTTAATCATTATGATATTGATGAAATCGAAAAACTGGATGAAATGTTGATATCTGCACTAATTGAATTTAACAAGGATTTTTTAGATATACTTATTTCTCTTCCTAATGACATAATAAAAAAAATACTTAATGTATATAAAAAAGATAAAATTGAAAGATATTTAAAGAGTCTCAGGGATGAGGAAGATTTAAAAGATGTAGAAATCGAGATAAAACTAATGGATTTGAAACAAAGTTTCATGGATGTCATATCTTTTATTGATGATGAATTGTTTGATGATTTTGAAAAAGCAATTAAAAATATTTTTTATTAGGGTTATATGAAAGAAATAAGAGAAAATCTTAAATATTCAAAAGATTACAGGATAGAAAATGAATTTACAACAGATCATATAGGTATTGAAGTTCTATCGACTCCTTCACTTATTTATTTAATTGAGAAAACATCAAATGTCTTTATACAGGAATTTTTAAATAAAAATGAAACAACTGTAGGTATTTATATTGAAACTAATCATTTAAAACCACTAAAGATAAATAAAAAAATCACTATTAGATTAAATATTGATAAATATGTTGATAAAAAAGTATTTTTGTCTTATGAAGTATATAAAAAAAATAATTACGATTATTTAATAGCTACTGGGAATCACCAGAGATATATTGTTAATAAGAGAAAATTTAAAGAGAAGCTGGAATAGATATGGACGGTTTGATTTTAAGAGAAATTACAAAAAAAATAAATGATAAGATCGCTGGTTCATTAGTAAGAGATATATATTTTATTAATAAAGAATTAATATTCAAAT
>CAZUKV010000068.1:0-4970 GCA_964621075.1 uncultured bacterium
AATAAGAAGATTGAAGATTTCTTGTTGGTAAAGCTTTCAATTCATTTAATGGTAAAACATTTTGCGGTGTGCCAAGATCATGATATTTTTTCATCATTTCGGATGAAGTTGCCTGATGAAATATTTCATCATAAATTTTTCGATATTCTTTTGAATTATCTATGGGGATTTCATGTTTTCCAGCAATCATAATACCTTTTAATTTTTTAGATCCAAATACAGCTCCAAGCCCCAGTCTCCCAAAATGTCTATAGGTCTCAGTTATCACAGAAGCATACGGTATTTTTTCTTCTCCCGCTCTACCAATTCTCATAATAGTCCTTAATCCAGCATACTCTTCCTTATTTCGTATTATCTTACCAACTACTTCACTGCTCTGCATACCCCATAATGTTGTTGCATCTCTAAAATATACTTTATTTCCATATATTGCTAAATAAACAGGAATATCACTTTTTCCTTTAATTACAATAGCACCTATATCTGCCATTCTCATAGCAATAGCGCTTCTTCCACCTGCATGACTCTCTCCTAAATTTTTTGTTAAAGGAGATTTGAACATAGAAACTGTTTTAGATGCAAGTGGAAATACCCCCGTAAGGTTACCGATAGCAAAAATAATTGGTGATTCTTTATCAAAAGGATTTATATTTTTGGGGCATTCTTCCAGAAGAAGTTTACTTGCTACACCTGTACCTCCAATATTTTCTTCAAATAATTCTCTCCTATTCATTACCCTATAAGATTTTGTTGATAAATTTATATACAATATTTTTTTTAAAACACCATTTTTAGTCATGTTACCCTCCTCTAATCGACAAGTTCCAGGATATCATGAGGACAATAATCCACGCAGTATCCACACTGAATACATATTACAGGTTTACTGTGTTCTTCATCCCAGAAAACTGCATCAATAATACATGCTTCCTGACAGGCTTTACATCCGATACATTTTGATTTATTTAATTTAACTCCTCCACCTTTTTTGGGAGTTAAAGCATCTGTTGGACATGCCCTTGCACAAGGAGGATTGTCACAGGCCCGACAGACTATTACCTTGAATCCATTTTCCATTCCACCATCAGATTTTACACCAATAGAAGAATTTGATAAACCAGCATTTCCATTTCTTCGTGAACATGCAAACATACAATTTTGACATCCAACACATCTATTAGTATCAACAACTTTTAATTTCATAATTCTCCTTTCAATAGACTAAATTAATCTACAACATGAAGGAAAATCTATTTTTCGTTGTTATGCCATTTTCTATATTTACTTATTTCTTTGCCGATATTATTGATTATTAAACTAAGAACTGTAGCATCATCGATAAATCCTACACCTATAATCCAATCCGGAATAATATCAACAGGAACAACAAAATATAGCAGCCCAACTACAATCATGAGTAAACTGTTTTTGGATACTCCCTTGTATTTACCTGTCATCCAATCGCTAAAAACACTATAGAATAATTTTATATTTTTTTTAAGTTTTCCAATTGGATCTCCCGGATATTTTTCATGAAATTTCTTTTCAACATTATATAAAAGCTGATAAGCTTTTTTAGGATCATTAATGTATTTTCTTGCTCTTTCAAGCCATTTATCTTTCTGATTTTCCAGGAACTCTTTCTCTACTTCTTTTTTATAAAATTCTTTATTATTATTTTCCATCAATATCCCTTTTCCAAATCTACCCTGTTTAATACTTTTCCTTCAGACAAATTGTTCAAAATATTTATCAAATCATTTACCCTATAATATTCTCTATTTTTTACATGGCTTGACCTATGGGGACTGTAAATTATATTATCAAATAAACTAAAATCATATTCTCCGGGTTCACAGTTTTTTTTATTATTATTTCCTGGATAATTCCACCATGTGTCAATAGCAACCCCTTTTATCATTTTATTTTCAAGAGCTTTATATAAGGCTTCTTCATTTATTATATTACCCCTGCCTACATTTACAATATAAGCACTTTTTTTAATAACTTCTATCTCTTTAAAAGAAATGAAATCTTTTGTATCTTTTGTTTCCGGAAGAGTTAAAATTATTATATCGGCCCATGATAATAATTTTTCTTTATACTTAAGTGAATAAACATTTTTTTCACTGGTTTTACTCTTACGTATTGCTCTTATATTCATATTAAAACATTTCAATAAATCCTTAATATTTCTTCCAATATGTCCATGTCCAGCAATCAACAAATTCTTATTCTTTAAGAATATACTTTTCTCTCCAGAGTATCTATAACTCCAATCATTTTTTTTCATTTTTTCATGAGCAGGAATTATCTTTTTTACAAGAGTTAACATTAATGCAACTGCATGTTCAGCTACGAATTCCGAATTAAAATGTGAATTAATTACTGTAACATCACTATTTTTGAACATTTTTTTATCCTTCTTAGGAATTCCAGCAAAGGGAATAATTAAATATTTTAATTTTTTAAATCTTTTTAAATTATTTTCTCCAATTCTATGTCCAATACATACATCATAATCCTGTATTTTAATACTTTTCATATTTTCTCTTCTATTAAAATCAATCTTTATATTTTTATTTAATTTTTCATAAAATAGATCCTTATTTAAGTTATTTATTTTTCCAAGATATAATACTTTCATAATAACTCTTATTTTAGCAAATTCCTTTCAATATAGTCAAGGATATTAAGATTAAATTTATCAGAAGAAAATATAACATTTTCATTTTTATAAATCAGAATAACAGGATAATCTCTAAAATTAGATTTATAAACATCCGATTTTTTATAATAAAACCTATTTTTTAAATATTGCTCAATTCTATTTTTATTTATTTCTGATATAATTAAAAGATTTACTTTTTTTTGTAATTTTTCGCTTCTCTTATCAAGATTTTCAAGAAGTCTTTTCTGCGGTTCTTCTAATTTTTCACCTAAAACAATCGTCATTGTATTTTTTTTATTATTAATCTTATTTTTTATAATAGCATTTATTTTTTTCTCGGTTTTTACATCTAACATTTTTTTCTGATTAAAATATTCTTCCGGAGTTTCATGATTAAACTCATAATTCTGTTTTCCTTTTTCATACTCTTTGATGATAAAACTGGCATCACCATTTGAATTTCTAATTACACTTGAAATACATATTTTATCTTTTAAATTCTTTTCAAAACTCGCTCTGTATTCTTTATCATTGTTTTTTCCGTTTATAAAAATATATTTAAAATATCCTCTATCATTTAAACCTAATATCATAAAATTTTTCATGGGTTTAGCTTCTATTTGTTTTCCATCGACATCAATTCTAATGTACACAGTTTTTTCCTCTGTTTTCTGATTATTGTTTTTCTTTCCAATATTTATAAATTTTTCACCATTATAATATTTTAAGAATCCACTCCACTTTACAGGTATTCCAAGAACCCTTAATGATGCAGCAATCAATCTGTTTTTCTGAAATTGATATACAAATTTCTTATTCAGTATCTCAACAGGATTTAGTTCTCCTGAAAAATAGGACCTGTATTTATCTTCATCAATTTTAATATTATTTTCAACCCATTTTAGAACTTTATCAACCGTTGAAGGAATATCTTCTGTTCTAAATTTTACTATTTTATTTTTTAATTCTTTTTCCCATCCATTTTCTATAATCCCCCAGCTCTCCCAGGTTTTTCCAAGAACATTTTTCAAAAACAGATTTTGATCAATTTTATCTTCATAATATTTTTTTGATTCTAAGAAGACTTCTATTATATTTTTTAAGTTTTTCTTATCGGAAATCTCAATAAGACTCTTTACATCCCAATTTTCAATCAATTTTATCATTAATTGTCTCTCTTCTTTTTCAGCATTTTTAAGCAAATCTATATATATTTCTATATTTCCTGAAATATCATTGCACTTATCTATAAAATTTTCCCTTTTCTCAAGATACTTATCATTCATGAAATTTTTATCTTTTTTATTAAATTCATCATAAAAATTAAGAAATTTTAGGCCCTTCCTGTTTTCATAATGTTTAGTTTTTCTTCTCAACTTAGACAGTTCTTTTTTCTGATTATAATTTTTAATAAGTGGTTTGAAATCAACTTCACGGTTTTTCTTTTTTTCAACAGGATAGTTAAAAACATATTTTTTATTAATTGTGGATTTTTCCTTTAATTTTAAAATTATTTTATTTTTATCCATTTTAAAAGAATTATAATACCCGTGTCCCAGCTTTTTATCATAATATACTGTTATAAATATTGAGGTTTTTCCCATTGGAAAGTTAACAACTCCATTTTTAGCAGTTTTCATTTTTAGCATTCTCATAAATCCACCATATGATAATCCATATATTGTTACAACAGCACCTTTAATTTTATTGTTGTTTTCATCTTTAACAACTATTTTATAGTTATCATAATCAGTATAATATTCTATTGAATTAATAAGAGTTTCATTTTTTCTAAATATAATACTATTATTACTTTTATAATTACCAAGAGCATGGGAGAGTACAAAAGATGCCCTTGTAGCTGAATTTGTAAACCATGTTTTATTTAATACAGGAGCAGGTTCCCCAATGTAAGACCAACCTTCAGGAGTCCAAACCTCAACCCATGCATGATTATTATCTGTAAAATTCCATAATGGTGTATAAACAGGCCTTGCTGGTATTCCCACACTTCTCAAGGCATCAATCATAATTATCATCATTTCTTCACACCGTCCGAAACCTCTCTTCATTGTTGTAATTGGCCCCTGGTCTCTTGAAGAAGTTGGCTGAAAAGTCATCTGTTCAAATGCCCACAGATTTGCAACTGTAATAGCTTTTTTGATATCTTTAAATTTTTTAACTCTATCTTTTAATTTATTATAAAAAAGTTTTCTCCATTTCTGTAATGGTTCCTGTGAAACCCGGTAAGGAAGAACAAAATGCTTAAAAATCTTATCATTGTAACTACTGTATTCAA
>CAZUKV010000069.1:0-4860 GCA_964621075.1 uncultured bacterium
TAATTATAAATAATCTAACAGCAGTAGGTGGAATAATTATAATGGGTCTTGGTTTCAATTTGCTCAAACTGAAAAAAATCAAAGTAGCCAATTTTTTACCTTCTCTTGTAATAGTTATAATACTGACATTAATTTTCCTTTAAAATATTTTTATAGTTGTTACAATTTAAATTGATATGAAACCCAAGAACAGATCTGATATTATTTCCAGAATTTTAAAAATCTTTACTATTTCATTTATTGTTATAAGTTCCATAGCTATATTAATCTTTCTATCAAGTAACAAACAGACGAATTTAATTGAAAAATATAAAAATAGCACCATTTTTTACACTATTCTTTTTTTATATATCTGTTATTCAATTCCATTTTTGTGGAATGTTTATGAAAAAATTATTAATATCAGAGATTTAATTACTGAACATGATATAGATAATGTTATATCAAGAGAATATTATAAAATAAAACTAAATAACTATCACATTTATTTAAATTATCCGATTATTCTAATTATTTTTTTTACACTATTTATTTTGCCAATCCTGATTTATCCAGTCGGAATCTTTTTTATAATGATTTCTGCTCTATTTTTTTTCTTTTTACCTCAAATATATCAATTTACAAAATACAAGAGTTACAAAAGTTTTAAGAATTTTCTAAAAAAATCTCCTGCAGCTTCTTTTGAAATACAGGAAGCTTTTAGGGAGTTATGGTCCAAAAAAGAACCCTTGCTTATAAACATGTTTTTCTTTGAAGAAAAAGACCTCTTTGACATTTTTAAACAAAAAATATATTCACTAATTGAGAATAATTCTTATTTATATTTACAAAATTATTTAAAAGATTTTTTAAATTTTATACAGTTAAGATCCAATTTGTTTTTATTAAATAATACCACCCTTTTTTTTCTAAAACTTCATAAATCTATATGGGGTAAAAAAAATAAAGAGCTTCTCTATACTATTGAAAATATCCTTGATTATATTATTTCAGAATCTCTCAAGAACAAGAGGAAAAATGACTTTCCAAAATTATTAAAGTATTTTAAAAACCATTACCAGAAAGAAACCTCCGAGGAATATATACAAAAAATTACATCAATGTTTACTCAATGCTTTTTTAAAACAATTGAAAACAATAAAATTTCCTATGAATGGAATAAATATATTCCAGAAAATTGGAAAGTTACGGATAAAAATTTAAGAGATGAACTATCAATACCTAAATTTATATTAAACAATTTTATGGTTTATTTTAATAATATGATTTATGAAATCAATAATCTTAACGACATAATTATTGATAATTTAGTTAAAGTTTTTTTCCCGGAAGTATATCCTAATTTATTTATTAGACTCTCGGTATTTGCTTTATATAAACCTCTATCTAAAAATGATAAAATAAAAATTGAAAATATTGAAAATATAGTTGTTAATTTTAATAGTTTCGGAGTTAGTGGTTATAAAATTAATAACAAGAAGAATTTTTTCCTTGAGAAAAATATTGATGAAATGAGTGACCGCTACGAAAAATTAACTTTTGATATTATTAAATATACATTTACCAATATTTTTTCTGATAAAAATATAAAAAAATATATAAAAACTTTAAAAAAATTAAAAGATAAATATAGTGATGATTCAAACTCATTGTATAATTTAAATGACTATATCAATATCTTTAATAAAATGATCAAGTATAATAAATAATTATTGGAAATAAAATGAGATTGAATAAATCTAATATTATCTATTTTACCATTATAAATATGGGGGTTATCTCCATAATAGCTCAATCTTCAATAATCAGAGAACTACTTGTACAGTTTCATGGCAATGAACTATCAATAGGCATAGTTCTTTCATTCTGGATGATTTTTGAAGCAGCTGGAGCTGGACTGGTATCTTTTCTATTAAAAAAAACAATAAATATTATCAATTACTTATTTTACATACTACTTATATCATTAATATTTTATCCATTAATATTTATTCTTTCAAATAATATAAATTCAATATTTAATATAATGGAAGGCGAAATAGTAGGAATTATCCCGACAATTTTAAGTACATTGATTATTATCTCCCCTGCTGCAATAATTTTGGGATTCCAATTTGCATTATCATGCATGCTTTTAAAAAAATATAAAACTTCAATTAATAAATCAGAAAAAATTATTTCAGGCACTTACTTTTTGGAAGCCTTGGGGTGGTTAATAGGAGGAATACTTTTTTCTTTTTTATTAATACAAATAATGGATAACTTCGAAATTTTGCTCACCTTAAGTATCTTAAATATAATTAATATATACCTTCTCTCTGCAATTTATAAAAATAAAATTGTAATTATGCTTTCTACTATACTTTTTTTATTTATTATTACATTTGTAATCTCACCTCTGAAACATAACTATTATAGAAAAATTATTAAAAATAAATATCCCGATAATTATTCTGTTGTTGATACTGTAAATTCAGTTTATGGAAAAAATACAGTTATAAAAAATAAGAACCAGATTAATATATTTCAAAATGGAATCCTATCCATATCTTCTAATAACTTAATTTCAGCTGAAGAATTTGTACATTTTTCACTTTTAAATAATCCAGAAATAGAAAACGTCATACTCGTTGGCAGTGGATTTTCAGGTTCACTAAAGCAGATAATAAAATACCCCGATATAAAAAATATTTATTATTTAGAAAAAGATCCTTCAATTATTATTCTGGGAAAAAAATATTTTAAATCAATTTTACCCCGAACAAAAAAAATTAAATTTTTAACAGGTGATGCAAGATTTTTAATTAATAAAAACTTCAAAAAAAATAGTATTGATGCCCTTCTTGTTAATATTTCAGATCCTTATAATGCACAATTAAACAGATATTATACCCTGGATTTTTTTAAAGAAGTCAGAAATGTTTTAAAAAATGATGGGCTGTTTGCCATTACAATGAAATCTTCAGAAACATATATAAGCACCGAATTAAATATGTTAAATTCTTCTATTTATCATTCACTAAATAAGATCTTTAAAAATACAATACTTATACCCGGAAATAATGCAATAATTGTTAGTTCAAATAATGAGAGATTTGTTTTTGATAAAAATAATCTAAAAAATAATTTCAAACTCCTGAATATGAAAAATAAATATGTAAATAATTTTTATATAGATTATAGAATTGATTCTGTCAAAATAAAATGGGTAAATAACAGATTAAATAATATCGATATTTTAATATTAAATAGAGATTTAAATCCAGTATCATATTATTATTCAATTGAATTATGGGTATCATCATTTCATATAAATACAAAAAAATTCTTTAATTTTATTCAAACTAATCTTAATTTAAAAACACTCCTGATAATTTTTTTCTTTATATTTATAATCAAACAAATCTTTTTCAGAAAAAACATAGATTTTACTCTTTATACAAATATTATGTTAATAGGTTTTATAACAATGTCCTATCAAATTTATCTAATACATTTATTTCAAATTCTCTATGGTCATATATATGGAAAAATTGCACTCTTAACTGCCATGAATATGGCAGGTATGGCCTCAGGAAGCAGAATAATTGATATTAAAAAAAGATTTAAAATTAAGAATATATTATTTAGACTTATAATATTCATGATACTCTTTCTTGGTTCTAATTTTTTATTTATACTTCTCAAAACAAAAATTAGCAGTAATTTAATATATAATTTTATACAAATATTAATATTTATCGGTTCATTTCTAATGGGATTTTTATGTGGAGCTTTATTTGTACAGTTAAATAAAATTTACTACCACAACCATAACCAAAATTTAGAATTAAGAAATAGTGGAAGGTTGTATGGATTTGATCTTTTAGGGGGCTCTCTTGGTGCATTAATTAGTGGGACTTTTTTTATTCCCATACTGGGGCTGGGTAATTATTTAATTTTGTTAATTATAATTGCTATTTATATATTTTTAGATTATCAAAGTGTTATAAAAAACTATTTTTAATTTTTCTCCCTGAAAACAAGAGATTCAAAAATATAAATATCAACACTTTTATCATTTTTCCAGGATTCTTTTTTCAACCCCGCTTTATCATGACACAAATGATTTAAAAATTCAGTTTTATTCCATCCCGTTTCTTTAGCAACCTGGGGAAGATAAACTCCTCTCTTATTTCCTTTTTCAATAATAACTCCGTGTTTCCCCAAAATGATCTTGCCAGTATCTTTTATTTTCTTTGGTCTTGTTAAAATTGAAATCTCGATATCTATATCATTTAATTCATTTTTTGAAACCCTTGGAAACCTATAATCATTAACAGCAGCAGAAACTACAAGGTTTGATATCGCTCTGTAGATTTTCTGTCTTGGATAAATATAACCGAGACAGCCTCTTAATCTTCCATTTTTTTTAAGCGTTACAAATACCCCCCGTTTTTGATATAATTTTTCATATTTTATCTTCATATTTGGAATTTTTTCATGCATAATATATGTATTTAGTGATTTTCTTGCTATTTGAATCATTTTACTTATTTCTTCTTCAGTAAATTTAATAATATTATTATTTTTATTCTTATTGTCAAAAAAAACAAATGAAGAATAACCAACAACTTTGCTTTTCTTTCCAGTGAGATCACCTGAGTTAAGGTATCTTAGAAATTTCTGCTCCAAATTCATCTTTTGAGAAATTCTCAATGCAAGTAAAACACCTGAATCTCCACACAATTCAGAATCGCCGCTTTTTAAATTATTTTTTAATTTAAAATACTTATTATTTTCTATTAATGAACAGGTGTCTAAATCCATTTTTTTTGCAGTTTGATAATCATGATAATGAGACATATCTGTAGAAACTAC
>CAZUKV010000070.1:0-4750 GCA_964621075.1 uncultured bacterium
TATTATTTTTATATCTACGGCTTTTCCTGTAGGAGGTCCCATTTCTTTTTTTTCAAAAGATACATTTTTAAAATTGGTTAATATATCAGGATTAATCTTTTTCCTAAGCTCTCTTATAATCTCATCTGCCACCCTATTTCTTTCAGTAACAGGTACCAAATTAATAACTAATTGAGACCAATTTTCATGATTACCCTTAGAATTAAGTCTTTTAACTGTATGATGTCCAATATTACTGACAAGGGAAACTCTTTCATTTTCTGGAATATCATCTAAAACAATATTTTCAATTTTTGAAGTATAATTTTCGGTTTTTTCTAAAGTAGTTCCTTCAGGAGCTTCAAGATTAATATATATTTGATCTGAAGAATCATCAAAGAAAAGGACAAATTCTTTAATTGTATTTTGTGTTACAAATAAAACTAAAATTAAAAGTCCACCAAATAACAATAATACGACATATCTATATTTTAACGCACTTTTTAATAAAGATTTATAAAATCTTTGTAAATTTGAAAACCATTTTTTCATTTTTTTATTTTTTTTAGGTTTCCCTCCAGCTAAATGATTTGGAAGAATGATTGTAGCTTCAAAAAAAGAAGCAATTAATGTAGCAGTTACAATCACTGGAAATATATAAATTACTTTACCCATTTTACCGCCAATTGCCATAAGTGGTAGAAAAGCTGCAATAGTAGTTAATATTGTTACTGTAACAGGATAAAATACTTTTTTAACACCATTTATTGTGGCATCAAAACTATCCATCCCTTTAATTTTATTTTCATATATTACTTCCGATATTACAATTCCATGATCAACAAGCATACCAAGAACAGTGATGATTGCTGATAAAGTTATAACATTTAAAGTGATTCCTTCAATATTCATAAAAGTAAATACCATCAAAAGACTTAAAGGAATACCAAAAGCAGTCCAGAATGATGTTTTAAAATCAAGAAATATAAATAAAACAATAACAACCAGTAAAAATCCCACAATAGCATTTGAAGATACTACATTTAGAAGTGAAGTTATTGATAAGGATTTATCTTCAATAGCAACTATTTTAAATTTTTCTGACATTTTATTTGAATTTTCATTTATAAAATTTTTAATTCTATTTGCAGTTTTAACGATATCAGCATTTTCTTTTTTTACTATACCCAAAACAACTGATCTCTTTTGATTAACTTTTACTATTTCATCTTGCTCTTTGAAACCATTCTTAACACTTGCAATATCTTTAATTCGTACTCTCTTTTTTTCAAAACTTGATCTAATTATTACATTTTGCACATCCATTGGATTTTGAAATTCTCCAATAGTTACTATGGTTTGTTTTTTTTGTACAGATTGAAGTGTTCCACCTGTTGATCTTACATTTCTTGATTTGATACTGTTAACAACATCATTTAAAGATACGTAATAATTTTTCATTTTTCCCGGAGAAACATTTATAAGAATTTCTTTTTCACGATAACCTTCTTTTCTAATTTCAGAGACCCCTTCTATTTTTAAAAGCTTATCTTCAACTCTATCTGAAAAATTATATAATTCTTTCTCACTAATATTTTTATCATTTTTAGGTGTTATACTCAATTTAAAAACAATCATTTCTTTGGGATTTACATCAAATATATTTAAATTTTCAACTTCTTCAGGAAAATTTTCAATATTGTTAGCAGATATATTTCTATAAATTTCATCTTTAACACCTTTTACATTTTCTAAATTATCATCAAGAGTAACATACACAGTGGCACTATTTTCAATTGAAAATGAAGTATATTCCTCTATTCCTGGTATTTTATCAAGTTCATTTTCAATGGGTATAACAGCATTTAATTCTATATCTTTAGGACTTGCTCCGGGATAAGAAATATAAATTATCATAGAATCCATTTCAACAGTAGGCATTATATCCTTGCCTAATTTACCCATACTAAAAATCCCAATTATAACTATAAGAATAACAATAAAATTAATTAATATTTTATTTTTTGTAAAATATTTTAAAAGCCCCATATACTCTCCTTAGTCTGTTATATTGATGAAATCAAGATATAGATTTATCAGTTCATTTTTTGTTGTAAGAAAATTAATTTTTTCATTTGTTATTTTATTTTCCGTATCAAGTAGTACTTGCAAAGTAAGCCTTGCCTGTTCATATTTAGATTCTTCAGTTTCATATTCTGAATTTAATATATCGATATTTTCTTTAATATAACCTATCATTTTTCTTTTACTTTCAATTTGTTCCAAAATCGATTCAACTTGTTTATGATACATATTCTTATTTTCTTCTAATTCATATTCTAATTGTTCAATTGAAAGTTTGGTGTCAATTAAATTACCCTTTGCCTGATAATTATTTACAGGTAAATTCAAAGATAATCCAAACTGATAATCTATATCATTCAATTTATTTATTGAATCATTTAATGAATTTTCTTTTGATTTTAATTTCATATTTGCAACAATATTAAGTTCAGGCAAAGTTTTATTTTTATTTACTCTTTTTAATAGTCCTAATTTTTCTAATGATTTTTCAAAAATATAATAGTTATTTGTCTTATTAAAAGGAATTTCTATATCATTTTGACATAAAGAACAGGCCTTATTAAAAAAAGAATCATATAGATTTAAATTTGGTTTGTAATTAGTAATATTAATTATTACATTTAATTCTTTTTCTAATAAATCTAAAAGCATTTGATAATTTAAAAGCTGTTTTTTATAACTTACTACAAGAGAGTTCGCTCTTTCAAGTTCATCAAGATCAACAAGACCACTATTGTATTTATCTTCAACAAGTTCTTTTATTTTATTTGCATTTTTTAATGTATTTTTTATTAACTGAACATTTTTATAACGGGCTATCCAGTTGAAATATAATTTTTTATAATAATTTAATATTGAATTTTTATTTATCTGAAGTTGAATTTTTGCAATCTCATAATTATATTTTGAATTGTTTATAACATACTTATCAATTATCCCTTTCATGTTATATAATAGAGGTTGTGTAAAACCTATTTCTAATTCAGGAGAAAAATAGTTATTTTCAAATTCCTGTTTTTTATATACCGGTATATCAGCAACTATTTCTTGAATTATCTGTCTTTCACCCTCAACTCTTGTTTTTGAATATTTCAAAACTGAATATATTGATGTTCCAAGTGGTAAATATTTTTTTGATATTTTTGCTGATAGATTGATTCCTTCTAAAGAGTCATAATCCTGATATCCTGTATCATTAAAATAATTAATATTTCCTTCAAGGTGATAATCATTTATAGTCCTGGATTTATAAATATTATTATCAGCTTTTTTTAAATCAATATTTAAACTTTTTAGTTCTGGTAGATTTTCTTTAATTCTACTTAAATATTCATTGTATTTTATAATTTTATCCTGAGTATATACCTGGATATTCAACAGAAACAGTAATAAAAAAATAAATATATTCCTCATCATTCCTCCTTCAGATTAGATTTTATTAAAATTCTTAATTAATTGTTTTTTGGCTTTATTTTCATTTAAATCAAAATATTCATTCCACTCTTTTTTTCTTAATGAATATAACATTATAGGACCAATTATATTAAATATCCTATTAAATATAAACATTTTTTTATCTTTAATTATAAGACCTTTTTCTTCTAATTTTTTAAAAATATCTTCATGCCATTTTTTTAAAAATGTTTTGAAATAGTTCCAGATATCATCATTTCTCACAATTTCATAAATTAATAATTTCCAAAAATTTTCTTTTTCAATCATCATATCAATCATCTCTTTTGAAATTATATCTTTTGATATATTTCCTTTCTTCATATAATTATTCACAACCTCATTAATAATCATATCTCTTTTTTTTCTAATTTCAGAAAAATGATAATCGATTATCTTCTTTAATATTCTTTTCTTTTTTTTAAAATGGTAAGAAACAAGGGATTTGGATATATTGCATTCGTCTGCAATTTTAGAGATAGGTGTAGCAGAATACCCATTTTTAGCAAATAACTCTTCTGATTTTTTTAATATCTTAATTTTTGTATTGCAAAAATCTTTCATAAATACTCCTGACCGTCCGTACAGTTAGTATATATAACTAAAAAAATTTGTCAAATATATATTTATAAAAAATATTTTATGAAAAGGATAGAGAATAATCTCTATCCCGTTATTTTTGAAATATAGAAATAGTCTAATTCCTGTTTGTATTCTTCATTTTTATTATTTCTTAACTGTTTTGTATATAGAATTTCATCTTTGTTAAATATAAAGAGATTATTAATTCTTTCAGTTGTTTTATTTTCAATTTCATAGGCCCCTATTAAAGTACCGTCAAATTTATATTTATTAATATATGAAACAGCTTCATTTTCCGGGGATATTGCTAAATAGTAATTATTTTCTAATATACCCTGACCTGCTAAACCAATGTTTGAAAGGACTACCCGTCTATCATTCTTATTCTGATTTGTTTCTGAATTATAACTTTTTTCTTTATACTGATGAATTATCACATCTTTAATAAGTTTATATCTATTATCATTATCATTTTTTACATAAAATTTAATATGTTTATTAAAAGCACCTATTAGAATCATATTTCTGCCTTTAAATGTAGGAATAAATATATTTTTAACAAGATATTTTTTCATTTCTTCCGCACTTAATTGTTCCAGATCAATTTGCTTTCTTTTAATTAAACCCATTTCATAATCACCATCCAAACTAT
>CAZUKV010000071.1:0-4614 GCA_964621075.1 uncultured bacterium
AGTATTATAAAATCATTATGGGTTTAAGACTTGAACAAGGTATAAAATTATCAGATAATAGAATTATTAAATTAAAAAAAAGCAGAGTAAATAAATTTATAGAAATAAAAAATAAAAGAGTTTCAATAAAAGAGAAATATTTTTTTATATCAAATTCCATAATCAATGAAATTACTGAATTATTATTAAAAAGGGAATCTGAATGATTGATATTTTTCAAAAAAATGTTATGCTAATAAAAGAGAAATTATTTGGGGAGGATAAGTTTGAACAATAGGAATATCTCATGATATGGACACATAATTTAAACCCGGAAATTATCCACATATGGAAAAATATTGCAATTAGATGGTATTCTCTTGCATATTTTTTAGCGTTTGTAATTGCTATTTTTTGGTTTAATTATTTAGTAAAAAATAAATATTTAAATCTTAATACCAAGGAAAAAGAAGATTTGTTATTTTATTTATTTCTTGGAGTAGTTGTTGGAGGCAGGTTTTTTTATTTTATTTTCTATCACACTGAACTAATAATTAATGATCCCCTTGAAATATTAAGATTCTGGCATGGGGGTATGTCATTTCATGGTGGTTTTATTGGAGTTCTTATTGGGACATACATTTTTGCAAAGCAATATAATAAAAATTTGTGGAAACTTTTTGGTGCTGAAGGGATGATTGCTCCGGTAGGTTTATTTTTTGGAAGATTAGGAAATTTTATAAATGGTGAATTATGGGGAAAACCTACTAATGGTGAATGGGGAATAATATTTCCCGGTGCAGGCCCTCTGCCAAGGCATCCTTCTCAACTTTATGAAGCTTTTACAGAAGGTATTCTTTTATTTTTGATTTTATTAGTTATCTTCAAAGTAAGAAAAAATTTATATTATCTTGGACCGTTATTTGGTATTGGTTATTCTACTTTTAGATTTTTTGTTGAATATTTTAGGGAACCAGATCGTCATATGGGGTATATTTTTTTGAATAGTTTATCCATGGGACAGATTTTAAGTTTTCTTATGCTGGTTTTTTCAGTGATAGTGTTAATATTTATTAGTAAAAAAAATAGGAGGAAAAATGTCTAAGAAACCTTTAGTTGATATTTACATGGGAAGTGATTCTGATTTAAAAACAATGAGTTTAACCGCTGAATATTTAGAAAAGTTTGATATTGATTATAATATGTATATTTTATCTGCGCATAGAACCACAGATGAAGCACTAAAAACTGTTAAGTCTTCAGAAGAAAGAGGTGTTGATATTATTATTGCTGGTGCCGGTAAAGCTGCTCATTTACCAGGGGTTTTAGCTTCAAAAACTTCTATTCCTGTTATTGGTGTTCCAATGAAAACATCAGATCTCGGTGGTAGAGACTCGCTTTATTCAATTGTTCAAATGCCTACAGGTATACCGGTAGCTACAGTTGCAATTGGGAAAACGGGTGCAAAAAATTCTGCAGTTCTTGCTGCTAAAATATTATCTATAAAATATGAATCTGTAAAAGAAAAAGTTGAAGAGTATATGGAAAATATGGCTGAAAATGTTTTAAAAAAGAATAAAAGACTTCAGGAAAAAGGATACAAGAACTATTGATATGAAAATGAATTTTAAAAATTATTTGAATTCATTTATAGAAAAAAAGAGTTTAAATAATGAGCAGAATAAAAAAGATATTTTAACAAAGTCAATCAAAATGTTCTCAAAGCATATAGAACATAAAAAAAGTATTTCGAATTATGAAGATCTTCTGGATGAATTTAGAAATTTTATTAAAATATTAAATGATAATAATATTCTGGAAGATCTTGATTTTTATAAAATCAGCCATGTTTTAAATGAAAATGATTTAAAAGCAAGATTTGATTACAGACATACTGAAAATAAATTAAAAATTATTGGCAATAAAGAATTTTTTCTGCATCTTTCAAAGTTATTTAATGGCGCAGTAAAAAAGAATAAATTATTAAAAAAGATTGAAGACAAGCAGAATGAAAAAGACCAAATCGAATTCAGCATTAAGCTTAATAAAAAAAATAATTTTGGTTATTTAAGAAACATACGGGATATAGAAAATATTATAGCTGTTCAATTTATTAACTGGCTGCCCGGTGACTCTCATGGAAATTCAGGTGTGTCTTTAAGTGAAAGAAAAATATATTCAATTGTTGATATGTATAGTTTTAAAATTAGTGAAATGGATGATTATGATTTTGTTAAGTTCTCTACAAATGGTAATCAAAAATTCTGGGGTTTCTCAATTTATGATGACAAATATGATAAAATTAAATTTGCAGCTGATTTTAATGACAGCGATTTAATTTTCCTTACAAAACAAGATATTAACCAGATTAGAAATTATTGATATGGCAAATATAGAAAAAGTTTATAAAAAAACCAAAAATCCTATTATAAAAAAGAAGTTTTTTGATAGGGATTACTATGTATTAAATCATTATAAAGGGTGTAGTTATGGCTGCATGTATTGTGATGCAATTACTCCCTTTAGCACAGTTTATGATAAAAGAAAATGGGGACATTTAATTGAGATAAAAAAAGATATTTTAAATATTTTGAGAAAAAATAGAAGTAGACTAAAGAATAAAAGAGTTTATTTATCGACTTTAACAGATCCCTATAATCAAGTCGAAAAAGAACTGAGGTTAACTAAAAAAGTATTACTTGAATTAAAAAATTATGATTTAAAACAACTTCTTATAAAAACCAGATCCTCACTAATTCTTAAAGATATGGATATTTTAAAGGAGATAAAAAATTTAACAGTTTCAATTTCTATTTTTAATGATAATTCAAAAATATTAAGTATCCTTGAAAATAGGTCACCCAGCTGTGATGAAAGAATAAGAACTGTAGATGTTTTAAATAAAAATAATATTGATGTTAATATAAATATTTATCCTTATCTTCCAGAAATAACACCTATTCACAAAATAATAAGAAATTACAAGGATATGGTAGAAAAATTTGTAATTATAGAACCCAACTGGAAAGATAATTCCATTAAAAGCACAATATGTAATATGCTGCAACGAATTGAACCAGAAATACTGGTTAAATATCACACAAAATATTTTAAAGATAATCCCAAAAAACATTATCTAAAAAAAATTAAAGACGAAATTGAAAAAAAGTACTCAACTACTATTAAAATACTTGAAAGATAGACTAAATTAAATTATAATATAATAAGGAGTAATATTATGGATAATGTTTTGTTTATAAATGATAATAAGTTTTATATAAAAGCTTTGTCCAATAAACTTGTTAATGACAATTTTTATGTGTCAGGATTTGAAAGTTTAAATGAAGCTTCTGATTTTTTAAATGAATATAAAAAAGATTTAAATATTATTTTAATAGGAGATAAGTGTTCTAATAATCTTGATTCTTATTCTATTGCAAAAAACCTTAGAGAAAAATATGGTTTGAAAATTCCAATTATACTCCTTACAGAAAATATAAAGCAATTCAATTTTAAAAAGGCAAGGGTTAATGGTATAAATCATGTTTTAAATAGTGAGGTAATTAATAATCATGAAATATTGATAGAATACATGGATATATTAAAAAAACTTTATGAGAAAAAGAAGAGAAAAACAGTTTTAATTATTGATGACTCAAAAAAAGCAAGAGAAAAATTAACATTTGAAATTAAAGGTTCTTATTTTAATGTAATTACTGCAGAAAGTGGTGTCTTAGGATTAGAAAAAGCAAAAAAAAGCAAACCTGATTTCATAATACTGGATGTCGAACTTCCCGGATTGAATGGATTTGATATTTGTGAAAAAATAAAAGAAGATCCTACAGCTATAAATATTCCTGTGATTTATTATATCAGTAACAATAATGTTAATTATAAACTAAAAGGTATAAAAGCTGGTGGAGTAGAGTTCTTCCAGAAAGATAGTGAACCAGGTGAATTAATAAGATTATTAAGTAAGATTGAAGCATATATAGAATCAGATAATAGATATAAAGGTATTTATCTGGGGCATAATTCTATGGAATATTATGTTCTATCTTATTTTTTAAATAAACTTGGAATTGAACTTAAAAATTTTACAAATTATGATAAGGCTTTTAAATCGCTTGAAAACAATAAATTTGATGTAATAATTCAGGACATTGATTTTACAAAAAATAAGAAAAAAATAATGGAATTATACAGGATAATTGAAGATAAAGATCATATCAAAAAATTGTTAATTGCTGGTTCAAAAAAAGATAACCTTTTCTATTATTTAATTAAAAATGCTGTTGATGATTATATTTTCAAGCCATATATTGAAGAAGAAATAAGATTAAAAATTTCCAAAATTTTGAGGTCTTATGAAAATATATATAAACTACAATCACAGCAGGAAATGTTAAATATGCTGTCAATTGTAGATGAAATCACACAAACTTATAAAAAAAATTATCTAGAACAGGTTCTTGAAAGTTATATAAGTAGATATGATAGAGAGGGAATAAAATTCTCTGTTATCACATTAAAAATTAATAAATTTAAATATATAAAAGAAAATTATGGAAAGAAAAAATCTGAAGCTGTTTTAAAAACAGTTGCCAAAACTTTGGAAAATCTCGTTAGACCTAC
>CAZUKV010000072.1:0-4584 GCA_964621075.1 uncultured bacterium
AGTAATTCTTATACTTAAACTACAAATTAATCTTCGATTAATTTGTTTACTTCCTCCCAAACCACTTATCAATATTATCTTTTGTTAATTTTTTTATTATCGGACGACCATGGGGACAGGTTAAAGAAAGTCCCCCTTTTTCTATATATTCCACAAAAGTTTTTACATCTTCTTCATTTAATTTATCTCCACTCTTCAGAGAACCTCTACATGCAATTCGGGAGAGTATATCTTTATAGGGGTTATCATCATTTCTTTTTTCCATGTTTTCTACAATATTTTTTATTATTTTCTCTGCACCAATATTATCTTTATATGTAAAATTTGGAACAGTTTCTACTACAATAGTTTTTTCACCAAAATCTCTAAATTCTATCCCGATTTTTCCTAGTATATCCTTATTCTTTATTAAATAATCATAATCCTTGCTTGAAAGTGTAACTGCTTCAGGAATTATATGTGACTTATATTTTTCAAGCCCTTCTTCAACAAGTTTATCATATAAAATTCTTTCATTAAGAGCATGAAAATCAACAAAAAGAATTTCAGAATTTGAAACAAAAAATAAATATCTTTCAAAAATAACACCCTCATATCTGTAATCAAATAACCTTATATTTTCATTTATAGAATGATTTCTTTTAATATTAGAAAAATCATTATTTTGGAAAAGTGATTTTTGGTCTTCTTCTAACTTATCAAATTCTCTATTTTTAGTACCATTATCTTCTTTTAATTCTTCAAGTTTAGAATAATCAACTGTAGAAACGGAATCAATTTTTGTAAATAAATTTTTTACCTGATGATAGATCGTACTAAATATCTTTTTCTCATCAACTATTCTAACCTCGCTTTTTTGAGGATGAACATTAACATCAATTTTTTCAGGATCAATTTCAAGAAAAAGAAATAGGTAGGGATACTCCCCACTCTCTAAAATCTCGCTCAATGCATTTTTAACCGTATAAATCATTCTTCGATTGTTAATTAATCTTTTGTTAATAAAAAAATTCATTTCAGTTGAATTTTTTCGTGTAATATTTTGAGAGGTTATATAGCCCTTAACTGAAAAGTCTTTTTGATTTTTTTCAAAAAAGAGAAGATTATCTGCTATTTCATCATCATAAAACTTTGCAATCCTATCATTTATATCATCATATTTTGTATAATTTAAAAGCATATTTCCATCTTTTGTTAGTTTAAATTCTACATTATTCTTTTCGGAATACGCCAGCCCGATTTTGCCTATATATTCTTTTATTAGTCTCATTTCATAAAAAGGAGATTTGACATATTTTTTCCGGGCAGGAACATTATAGAATAATCTTTCCACCCTTATCAAAGTTCCATCTATACTCTTGTTGTCCTCGATTAGAGCTTTTTCTCCTCCGTCAAAAACTATTTTTCCTCCAATTTTCTCATCTTTATGTCGTGATATTGCAGTTAAATAAGATACAGATGCAATACTTGGAAGAGCTTCCCCCCTAAACCCCAGGGAATTTAAACCCATTAAATCGTTTATATCATCTATTTTAGATGTTGCATGTCTCTGAAAAGCTAATTCAATCTCATTTTTTTTTATACCATTTCCATTATCTTTAACTTCAATAAAAGATGTAGGATTATTTTTTATTATTATCTCAATTTTAGAACTATCAGCATCGAGACTATTTTCTATTAATTCTTTGACAATTGAAACAGGTCTTTCAACAACCTCACCTGCTGCAATTTTATTTATAGTATTAGAATCAAGTTTCTGTATCATAATTTTCGATCTCATTTTTCATTTTTTCAATTTCATACATTAACTCAATTGGGGTAATTTTATTTAAATCAAGAAATTTTATTCTATTTAATATATTATCTTTAAATCCACTATGAAAAAGATCTGATTTTTTTCTACTTTCTTTTACCGAATCATCATAAGCAAGTGAAGGAACTCCATCTGTATAACTTTCTTCTTCAAGATTAAATAAGATATCTCTTGATCTTTCAATGACATCTTCAGGTAATCCTGCAAGTCTTGCTACATGAATTCCATAACTCTTATCGCTTCGTCCCTGAACAATTTTTCTCAAAAAAACTACCTTTTGATCCCAATCTTTTACCTGAACATTATAATTTTTAATTCCATCATATAAATCTTCAAGTTCTGTTAATTCATGGTAATGAGTTGCAAAAAGAGTCTTAGAATTAATATTTTTATAAATATATTCAGATATAGCCCATGCCAGTGATAGACCATCAAACGTGCTTGTTCCTCTACCTATTTCATCAAGTACAATAAAACTATGCGGGGTAGCATTATGTAAAATAAAAGAAGCTTCCAGCATTTCAACCATGAAAGTGCTTTCTCCCTGAGCAAGATTATCCGAAGCGCCTACTCTGGAGAATATCTTATCAATGGGTTTGAAAATCATTTTTTTAGCTGGTACAAATGAACCAATTTGTGCAAGAATTAAAATTAATGCATTCTGTCTCAAAAATGTAGATTTCCCTGACATATTTGGTCCTGTTAGTATATGAAATAAACTATCCTCATCTTCTTTCATTATGAGATTATTTGGAACAAAAGGTTCTTCCATATTTAATGTTTCAATAACAGGATGCCTTCCATTTTCTATGTGCAGAATATTATCTTCACTTAAATTGGGCTTGGAATATCCATTCTCCATGGCCACATTAGAAAAGCAAATTAAAGTATCAAGTTTGCCGATTATTTTTGCATTATCAAGTATTTCTTTACTTTTTTTGACAATTTTTTCTTTTATATTAAAAAATACTTCATTTTCAAGTTCCTTTAATTTTTCATCTGCACTTAATATTTTCACCTCTATTTCTTTTAACTCATCTGTAAAATATCTTTCAGCATTTTTCAAAGTCTGTTTTCTTTGATATCTTTCTGGAACTTTATCTATTTTAGATTTTGTAACCTCAATAAAATATCCAAACACTTTATTATATTTTACTTTTAAAGTTTCAATTTCTGTTTTTTCTTTTTCTTTTTTTTCTATATCTAACAGAATTTTTTTACTCTTATTCCTTAAATTTCTCAATTCATCAATTTTATCATTAAATCCCTCTTTAATAAGATTTCCTTTGCCAAGAACAGCCGCTCCATCTTCTTTAATTCCTTCATCGAGAAGATCATGTAAGTCTGAAAGAATCTTAATTTTTGCAGAATATCTTTCTAAAATAGATATATTCGATTCCAAAAGAATTTTTTTATATTGGTCAAGATTTTTAATTCCAGCTTTTATCTGAAGCAAATCTTTTGGGTTCCCCTTTGTATAAGAAATTCTTCCAATTGCCCTTTCAAAATCAGGTGTTCGATTTAACAATTTTTCTAAAGTAACTCTTTTTTTCCTATTTTTTCGAAAATAATCAACTGCTTTCCATCTTTCTTTCATCTTATTTTCTTTTAATAATGGTTTCCTCATCCATCTTCTTAAATTTCGTTTACCTATTGGAGTTATATTCTTATTAATTACTTCAAAAAGAGTATTTTGCTCTGTACTGTTCTGTAAATTTTTGAAAATTTCCAAATTCCGCCATGTTTTAGCATCTATATTCATAATATTTTTTTGTTTTTCCGATTCAATATTACAGATGTTTCTTAATTTACCTTTCTGTGTTTCCTCTATATATTTTAGTAGAACTCCAATAGCTATAACTCTATCACTTTCATCATCAATCCCATAAGGAATTAGAGAAACAATATTAAAATAATTTTTTATTCTCTTCATTGATAAATCTATATCAAATTCCCATTCAGGAAATTTTGTTGTAAATACATTTTGAAAATTTTGCTCAATAAATCTCTTAGATTTTTTATCTTTTTCCGAATATACAATTTCTTTAATCTCCAATTTCTCTAAAATAGACATTAATTTTTCTTCTGTATTAGCTTTCCCAACATAAATATCACCAATTGCAATATCTACATAGGAATAGAAAAAAATGTCTTCCTGATAAAAAACAGTGAGAAGTATGGATTCTTCATCATCACCAATAAACGTCCCCGGTGTTATAACCTTTACTACCTCTCTTTTGACTATTTTCTTACCCTTTTGTGGTTCTTCTACCTGGTTGCAAAGAGCAACTTTATATCCTTTTTCTACCATTTTTCTTAAATATCTCTGAACAGAATGCAGGGGGACCCCAGCCATTGGCTGTCCTTTTTTTCTTGAAGTTAAAGCAATATCAAGTTCTCTTGAAACTGTTTTAGCATCATCATAAAAAACTTCATAAAAATCCCCAACCTGAAAAAAAAGAATCGAATCTTCATAATTAGACTTAATTTCGCTGTACTGTCTTGTTAGAGGAGTTTCTTTTGATTTGCTCATAATTTAACTGCTACACTACCCCATTCTCTACAATTATCACAATACCATGTTTTCTGATGATATATTCGTCCGCAGTTTTCACATACATATTGTTTTTCTTCTTCTAATTTTTTTAACTCATCCTTAATCTCAGCAACTTTCTCCCAATTGCCCATATCAATGTATATATCAAGCATCATCAGAAGAATAAAATGCGATTCCGGTTTATAGAGTATTGCTTCATGAAGTTCTTCTATAG
>CAZUKV010000073.1:0-4555 GCA_964621075.1 uncultured bacterium
TAAAACAAAATAAAAAAGATTGTACGAATGTCGAGACCTGACCCCTTAATGTTTTGTTGAACTGTAGAACCAGGAATTTGAAAAATTTTTGAACCTTTCAATAATATTATTATATTTATTTCTGTTATCATTAGAAACTTTTTGAAACACTTGTTTTTTTCTATTAAATTTTCCCTCACCTTTCATGTAAATCAAATTATTTTTTAAATAAAATCCTGACATATTGTTAAGTACAATGAATTTATTCTTCTGAAATATGTTTTGTCCTAACCAGTATTTATTTTTATTCAGATTTAAAATATCAACCAGAGTGGGAGCTATGTCAATATGTTCGGCATAGTTTTCTATTTCCAATCTTTGGTTGGATTTTGGGTATAAAATAAATAGAGGAATATTTTCTATATTACCAGGATAATGATTTCTTGGATCAAAAAATTCATTTGATTTTAATTCAGGTGTATGATCTCCAAAAATAAAAAATATTGAATTATTATAAATCCCCATCTGTTTTAATTTATATATAAAATTTTCTAATGCCCTGTCTACTTCATTTATTGAATTAAAATAATGCAATGATTCCAGCACTGAATTTTTATCATTATACATATCAGCAATCTCATCCAGTTTATCTTTTTCTATTAATTTATAAGAATGATTTTTAAAAGGTCCATGTGTTTGCATTGTTATTAAGTAGAAAAAGTTTTTTTGATTTTTCGATATCTCTTTTTTTAAGTATGGTAATGATTGATTTAAAAAAGGCTCATCCTTTCCAAACCAACCCTTTGCCTTGCCTTTATAATCAAGATAGTGATAATACTTATTGAAGCCAAGATAGTTAAAGGCCTGTTCCCGATTAAAAAAAGATCCTCTTACCGGGTGAAAACCAACAGTATTATAACCATTTTTATTTAGAATATCTATGAGGGATTCTATGTGAAGCAACGAAAAATTATATGATAACTGTTTACTATTTGGTAAAATGCTCGTTAATGTTGAAAAATCTGCATCTGCAGAGCCTACAATGTGATTTGCAAAAAAATTAGGAAAATAAATTGTTTTTCTGGCAAGTTTATTAAAAAATGGGACAATTTCTTTTCCATTGATTTTTCTATTTATAACAGATTGAGATAATGATTCAACCTGAATAAAAAAAACATTTTTTATACTCCTATTCTTCAAATCAATAATTTTTCCAGTGTTTTTTCTTCTAAATTTACTTTTTAAATCTGGGGTTCCATAATCAACATCACTAACCTTTAAATAATCATATATTAAATAAAAAGGTAGTCCTGCATTAACCACTATTCTTGTCTTTGCCTGGTGATATTTATCGGAAAGGGTTCTTGCAGGATCAAAAATATTTCTTAAAGGTTGTACAAATAAAAGTAAGATTATAATAATATATATTTTCCAGCTGATACTGCCTTTTTTTTCTATATTTTTTGATAACTTTATACTTAAATAGACAAAAAGGATTAAAAAAAATAAAAATATAAATAATATATATCCATAAACTCCAATTACATGATTTATACTTCCAAAATTTATACTTTGAATTAGCTCTATAAATAGGGGGATATTTAAAATGGTTTTAAAATATTCATAATAATAATGAGAAAATAATAAAAAAACAATTAATAAAAGAAATGATGGAACAATATATCTCAGAGTAAATCTGGATTTATATAAATAGGAAAATATTAAAAATAAACTAAACCCTATTGGATATACAGCTAAATCAAACCAATCCCCTGACTTATCAATATCAATTATTTCCAGTAAATAAAAATAGTGAAGTAATAAATGAGTTAAAGAGAGAAATGTAATATAAAGAGTTCCAATTTTATTCCATTTTTTTGAACTGATATCTATCATTTTTTCCTTTTAAAAAAAATAAAATATTTAAATAAAAAGTCAATAGTTAATTATCTTCTAATCTTACCCAATTTTTATAAATAATAACATATTATGGTAAATTATCTATTACATTTTTATATAGAACAATAATTTATTAATTATAGGAGTATCGTAGATAAATTATTTATTTTAAATGAAAAAGGGAAATTGTAAAAAGACAATTCCCCCTTTTTTATTTACTTTATTTCAGGTCTTTTTAAAAGCAAAAAGATATTTTGATATTTATCATCTTTTCCTGTTAATCTTTTTCCCGTTTCTCCATATCCATTTATAAATGTAACAATGTAGTTTTCAGTTAGCCCTGATATTGTAAAGGAACCTTTAATATTTTTTAATTTTTCATTCTCATATATCTTTACTAATTCCCCTGAATTTTTATCAAAAACTAAGATTCTTCCATCAAATTTCTTATATGTTCTATCATTTCCCTTAATATCAGTTCTATTACTTATCTCCGGAGTATATAAATAATTTTCATCACAAACCATTGAGCTAATTAACATATCTCCATAAATATTAGGTCCTGGAGCAACCTTAGTGGGTTCAATACCTTTCCCAACATCATATTTAAATTCATCAATTTTATTAAAATTCATATCAAACTTTTCAATTTTATATGGTTTAGATATCCCCCCAACATAAATGTTATTGTCAAATTTATCAACTACCATAATCCCGCCTTTTAATTTATCTCCGGGACCAATCATTTTTTTAATATCATGTTCAACACTGTTTAATACTTTTCCGGTTTTAATATTCATCTTACCCAGATATGAAATATTAATACTGTGATAAAAAAGAAAATCTTTATAAAAATCAAATGATATTATCATTCCTGTTTCATTTCCAAGATTAAAACTATCTTTGTACTCACCTTCAAAAGAAAATTTTGTTATTCTTTTCAAAACAAAATCAGTAAAATAAATAGAGTTATCATTTACACCTAAACCAAGAGAATGCATTGCCTCCCCTGGACCTTTGCCAACTGGAATTTTAAATTCAGATATTTCTTTACCATCAAAATTCCTTTTTGATATTCCAAAAGAGTTCTCGCCAGTTTTAACATAATAAATACCATCTTTTTTTACTTCGATACATAAATCCGAATTCGCTGGAGTTAAGTTCTCAGCATTCCATACTTTTGTAATTTCAAGCTGAACAATCTCAATATTATTACCACATCCAAAAAAAATTGCTGTAAAAATAGTTAAAATAAATAATAATTTTTTCATAAACCCTCTCCTTTTACTTAATAGACAGGAAAGAGAAATGTTTTGTTTCATAAAATTATTTTAATAAGATTTTCATAAAGATAAAAGGGAGAAAAAGAATTTCTCCCTGTATTCTTATAGATATTTTTTATTTTTAAAAATTGTTTGGGTTCTATTTGGACCTACAGAAATAATATCAACGGGAACATTAAGGAAATTTTCAATAAATTTTATATATTTTTTAGCATTTTCAGGAAGATTTTCATATTTTTTTATCCCTGTTGTTTGGCTTTCCCATCCTTTAAATGTTTCATATATTGGGTTTAACTTATCATAAGCCATAAAATTAGTAGAAAAATCTTCTACAATATTTCCTTCTATTTCATAACCCGTACAAATTTTCAATTCTTCAAATTCATCCAAAATATCAAGACGTGTTAAAGCAATTCCTGATAGTGAGTTTATTCGAACAACATACTTTAACATAATTAAATCCAGCCATCCACATCTTCTTGGACGACCCGTAGTTGCTCCAAACTCTTTCCCGATATTTCTTATTTTTTCGCCAACTTCATTAATTTGTTCAGTAGGAAAGATACCTGCTCCAACCCTTGATGTATAAGCCTTTACTACACCCAGAACTTCATCAACCTTATCCTTGGAAACACCGGCACCAGTTAAAATACCACCTGCTGAAGTGTTGGATGATGTTACATAGGGATAAGTTCCAAAATCAATATCCAGACAGGAACCCTGAGCTCCTTCAAACAACACATTTTTTTCATTTTTGTAAAAATCATCTATCAAATATGATACATCATATACAAAATTTTTCAATTTTTTACCGTATAATCGATACTCTTCGAAAATTCTGTCAAAATCTAATTTTTCTTTTCCATAAGCTTTAACAAGAATTTTATTTTTTACTTCTATGTTAAATTTCAATTTTTCATATAATTTTTCTTCATCCACAAGGTCCATAACTCTAATACCAATTCGGGCCATCTTATCCTCATAACAGGGACCTATTCCTCTTTTTGTAGTGCCAATTTTCTTATCCTTTTTTTCTTCTTCTCTTATTCCATCAAATATTTTATGATAGGGCATAACAACATGAGCAAGTGGAGATATTTTTAAATTTTCAGCATCTACTCGATGGTCTCTATCTTCAAGCATATTAATTTCATCCATTAATACTTCTGGATCAAGAACGACACCATTACCAATACCTACTATAACATCTTCATGCAAAATTCCTGAAGGTATTAAATGAAAAACATATTTTTCATTATCAACATATATTGTATGTCCTGCATTTGCTCCGCCCTGAAATCTTACAACCAAATCCTTTTTCTCGGATAACTGATCAACGATTTTACCCTTACCTTCATCTCCCCATTGTGTACCAATAACTGCTAAAGATGGCA
>CAZUKV010000074.1:0-4382 GCA_964621075.1 uncultured bacterium
TGACCCCTTAATACTAATTAGTTTTTTCTCCAATAAGAATATAACTAAGGGGAAGCTTAACCTTATCATCAATTAGATGAGTATAAACATTTGATATGTCATGAGAATATTCTTTGAAATATTGAATATTTATTCCGTTATCAATCAAACCCATAAATATCTCTGAAAGAGTATGGGTAAATTCATAACTGGGATGAGAGTTATATGTAGTTCCGCCAATATAATCTATTCCCTCTGTAGAAATATCGGGTTTTTTATCAAAATATGAGTGTATAGCCGTTAGGTTATTTTCTCCTTCTCCTTCCCACCAGGGGAAAACTTCGGCAAAAGGATGCTGTTCATAAATAAATACTCTACCATCTTTTCTTAACAACTTATTAGCATTTGAAAAAAACTTGTTAAGATCTGGCAGCCACACAAGTGCTCCTATAGTTATATATATTAGATCAAAAGAATTATAATATTTTTTATCAATATTCAAAACATCCGTTCTAACATATTCACAATTTATACCAGTTTTATCAGCTCGTTCTCTTGCTTCTTTAATAGCTTTGTCTGATATATCAAATCCCACACATCGTCCAGCCCCCATATTTTTCAAGGACAGTAATTCTACACCATTATTACAGCAGAGATGAGCAACATCTTTATCATTAATGTCTATTTCATTTAATTTCTCAAGTTCGATTCCCTTTTGTAAAACATAATTATTTTCTTGAAATCTTTTATCCCATTTTTTTTTCATTACTTTTTGATGTCTTGGCATAGCCTGATTCCAGGCTTTTCTATTTGATTCTGTATATTTTTTATTTTTTTTCACTAATTTATTCCTTTAGATTGTAGAATACAATTTTATTATCTCTTTCTCTTTTTCTTTTTTTAATCCAATTTTTAATTCTCTCTCTTTTTTTTGAAACCACTGATATGTACCTTTTATTGTTTTTTTTACATTTCGAAACTTTAAACCTTTGCTAATTGCCTTTTTAGAATCCACCATCATCATACCTTTCATGTTGTAACTATCAGGAAGCCAGAGCGGTAATTCTATCCATGGTTTCACTTTTTTATCCAGCAAATATTCATCTTCTATCCAGAAGAATTGCAAATTGTTTTCAAAATATTCAGTAATTTTATCTAAGAATTTATCCATTCTCAATTTATAATCAGGTCCAGCTGCATTGTAAATACCTGTAAAATCTTTCTCAGCAATTTTGATAATCCACTTTGCTAAATCTCTTACATCTATAAACTGTATTTCTCTATCTTTTCTTCCCGGAGCAATTATTTTTCCACCTTTTGAAATCCTATCAATCCAATAGGTAAATCTGTCAGAAGGATCGTCAGGACCGACAATTAATCCAGGTCTAATTATAACAGATTTTTCTTTAAAATATTTTTGAACAACCTTTTCACAGCGTGCCTTAAATGGACCGTAATTATTTCCATCTTCTTTATCAAGTTTTCCCTTTTTATAATTAATTTCACTGGATTCATCTATTTTTTCTGAAAAATCTTTATAGACAGATATTGTAGAAATAAAAATATATTTATTGGTTTTATCTTTTAAATATTCAACACTCTTTTTTACATCTTCAGGAAAATATCCACAGGTATCAATAACAACATCCCACTTCTGATTTTTTAACAAATCTAAATTCTCTCTTCTATCACCAAGAATTTCTTCTACATTTTCATCTAATTCTATATTATGATTTCCCCTATGAAATATAGCTAAATCATGCTTTTCATTATCAATAATTTTAACAAGGTGTTTGCCAAGGAATATAGTACCACCAATAATGAGTATTTTCATAAAAACTCCCTTTAAAGAAAATTTGATTGAAGATAAGATTTAATTTTTACTTTTTCTTAAACCATATAAATAAACATCAAAATCATTATTTTTATAAAATTCCAGTGCACTGTTGTTAAATGCATAAACATTTATTTCAAAATCATAAACACCTTTTGACATTGCCCAATTTTCCAGTTCATTTAATAACTTGTTGCCAATTCCTTTATTGCGATACTCGGGGAGTACACCAACTGTTCTGATTTTTAAATATTTTCTTTCTTTTAAAACAGGAATATCCTTTGATTCTACTATTTCCCCCATTGATAATCCAACAATTTTATTTTCAAATTCAAAAATATAAATATTTGAATTATCATTTTCAATCATTTTTTTATAATACTCATAAGGAAATATATTTTGTTCATTATTACACTCTCTAAATTTCCACTTAACAAATTCTCTGTGAAGTTTCTCAATCTCTTTGAATACAGATAAAAAACCTTCATAATCATCAATTCTCGCTTCTCTGATATTCATTGCTACTCCTTTCCAGCTACAACTATAAATCTATGTTGAGAAACAGATAAACTTCCCTTTTTTCCTATTATTTTAGCTAATTTAAATAATTTTTCAAAATATTTTTCAACTGTAAAATCCGGAATCTGCCAGGAAATAACCTTTAAAAAATATACTATTGCTTCAATATCATAAAATTTTATTTTAGGAAAATTTTCATTTTTATAAATAATATTAAAATCCTTTTCTTTTAAATTTTTGACTGTATATTTTAAATTCCAGTAATCATTTTCTAATTTATTATATTCTAATAACCTGTTTAATTCAAGGCAGTTATTAAATCCAACCTGTTGAGTTATAAATATACCTTTTTCTTTTATAATCCTGCTAATCTCATTAAAATCAAATGATTCATGTCTGTTTATGATTAAATCAAAATAATTATCATCAAATGGAAGATTTGAATCCGATTCAATATATTTAACTTTCACTCCTGATTTTGAAAGTCTTTTTTTTGCTATCTTAAAATTTTTTTTATATCCTTCAGTTGCATATGTATATTTAGGTAGGGGAGTTAATTTTTCCAGTACTTCTCCGCCTCCTGTACCCATATCAAGCATTTTTTTTGCATCTTCAATCCATTTTAAAACTATTGAGCCATAACTCCAATCTAATGGTTCATCCTGCATTCTACCTGTTTTAGAAAGATAAGAAAAGTCCCATCCTCCAAACTCTTTTTTTTCTTCTTCCAATAATTTATAATATAATTTTTCTTTATCTAATTTTTTAATAAACATTAATTAACCACTTTTGCCACATAGATTTTTGCTGAATTTCCTGTACTCTTATCACTATTATTATCATTGTAATAACTGAGAAAATAAAATCTATCATCAACCTTTAGCATCTGATAATCCCTTTGGGTATTTAAGAAATCCCCTTCAATTCTGTAAAGCATTTTTCCTGTATCACTATCAAAAACATCTACAAATCCATTATCAATACTTTTTATTTTTAAATTCTCAAATTTAACTTTGCCCTCTTCTCTTGTCCATTCTTTATACCCTCCAACACCTCTCAAGTTATATATTTTACCATCATCTACTATCAAACCCATAGTAGGAGGTGCACCATTGGCCTCAAATCTATTTCCAAGTTCAACAATTTTAAGGGACAGTTCATTAACAAGACCATCATCAAACTGCTTTTCCCATACAAGATCAAGATCTCTATCATACTTGCTTATTGTATACTGCTTTTCTCTTCCGATTGGTATCATGTAAATATATTCTCCATCACTGTCAATTTTAACAATATTATACATACCCATTTTTGACATCTCATCAGAGTTAGATTTTATGAATTTTTCTATTTTTGAATTCTTTTCATTAACCTTTATCATCACGTGGGGAAATGTTGGTGAAATATAGAAATAATTATCAATTTTTACAAGATCAGTCATTCCTGAATAAAATCTAAAATTTCCTTTTGGAATTATAGTATCTTCATACTTAAAATCGGAATTAAAAATTTCTATTGTATTTTTCATACCATCAGTACAGTACAATTTATTATTAACTCCAGTCATGTTATTAAACCATTGAAATTCTCCAGGTCCTTTTCCTTTTGTATATTTCCTTGATTTAATTAAATTTAGATTCATGTCATACTCATAAATATTATTACCGCTACCAAAATTTTGATAGATAATAATTTTATTATTAAAATATTCAACTTTATGATAAAGATTAATATTTTTTTCAAGTTTTTTTTCTTTTATAATTTCAAATGATTTTTTTTCAATTTTTTTCATTTTACCTGATGAACATCCAACTACAATTAATAATAATATGACTACAGTTAAATTTTTTTTCATAATATCTCCTTAATAATACTATTTAGTTATAAGACACAATATAAATTGTTAATGTTTCATTTTTTTGATTATAAGGGGGAAGAGATATTCTTCCCCTGTTATTTTAATTGGTTCTTACTTCTATGTATCCGTTACTGTTCAAGTTCCAGCTTGGTGTTAAAAATCCGGATAAATTTTTATTTGGTTGTTTTCTTG
>CAZUKV010000075.1:0-4303 GCA_964621075.1 uncultured bacterium
TTTCTCTGAATTAAAACATTTTATAGAAAATAATAAGTGAGATTATGTTTATAGGAGATCTGTTTTATAAAAATAAAAAGGGTAATATAAAAGAATTATCACGGGAATTTCTCCTTGAGAAGATTAAATCAATATATTCTGATGAAAATCTAAAAAATGAAGAAATTGATAATCTGTTATCCGTTTTGTCATTTTATGTTCATAATAGAAAAGATGATGATTTAATTGAAGAAAATGAAATTGATAAAATGTTATTTAAATTAAAAAAATCAAAAAAAGAATCAGAAATTTATATAGAAGATCAATTATTTGATAAAAAGTTTTTTTACAATTATATAAATAAAAAAGGATTAGGTATTCCTCAAAAAATTAGCAGTAGTATATTTAATGATCTTAAAAAATCGCTAAACCTGTTGAGAAATAAAATTACATTGAGTAATATAAATATAAATACATTTGATAATTTATTAAGAGAAATCTGCAGCAAATACGAGATACACTTGAAGAAAGATCAAAAATTATCCTTCCCGCTGGATGAGATTCTTCTTATCTATTCAAAATTTTCTCCTTATGAAACAGGTGAATATTTTAAGGAAGTTGTAAATTATTATTTATTTAATAATTTTTTAATGAATAGAAAATTACGTTATTTTGAGAAAAAAAATTATATAAAACTATTTGATTTAAATCCATTTCAGGTTGATGTTATCGACCTGGTTTTAAACAAAAATGAAATAAAAAATCATGAAAAATGTTTTTCAAAACAGTATATTTTCTATAATAAAGAAATGTATGATAATTTTAAAAGCAAGGGGAAAAAATTGCTTTTCCAAAATAATCAAAATAAGGAAAAAATTCCTTCAATTATTTATTTGGATAATTATATTCCTCATGAAAATAATATTTATGCTTTTACTTTTCAAAAAAATGAGAATTTTTCTTTATTTTCACTTGATGAAACAAAATTACCGGTATATCCGGCTCTTTTTAAGTTCAAACTAAATTTTGATAAGTTTAATCAACTTGAATCAATAGAAAAATTAAATAAGATTGAATCTATTATTAAAAGTGTAAAAGAATTTTACTATAAATATAATGAATATTTTTATCTTATTGATATTTTAAAACGAAGAAATTTGTATGTGAAAATCTATATTGATATAACACATCCTCATTACAATCACCTTTTAACAACATATTTGAAAAAAATTATTGAAGATGATTTCATAAAAATAATTTTGTATAATGATAAAAATAATATAAATAAAAAATCTATTAAAAAATATTTGAAAGAAAATTATCTGATGGAGCTGGCGGTTGATAGTGATATGTGGGATGAGGATTTGTTCAATTTTTTCAAAAAGAATAATCTTTATTTATTAAAAATTAAAAAGGAGAAATAATGAAAAAAACGATTATTATTTTACTTACAGTATTAATAGTAGTACTTGGATGCAGCAAAGCAAATAATGGAAACGATGGAAATAATAAGGAAGCTAAAAATAATGAAAAAATAGAAAAAACTGATGAAAAATTAGTACCAAAAAGTTTGCCTAATGTTGTATTGAAAACATATGATGGAAAAGAAGTTGGTTTTAAAAAATTTGAGGGAAATGTTGTTCTTGTTGATTTTTGGGCTACTACCTGTCCTTATTGTGTAAAAGAATTTCCGGGTTTTGTAAAACTATATGAAAAGTATAAAGATAAAGGATTTAAAATTATTGGAATATCTTATGATAAAGATAAAAATAAGGTTGATAAATTTTTAAAAGAAAATGGTGTAAATTTTACAATAGTAAAAGGAACCAAAGAAGCAGCTGAAAAATTCGGTGGAATAAAAGGTATTCCTACAACTTTTATTTTTGATAAAAAAGGGAATATAGTACAAAAGCAAGTTGGTTACACACCAGACTACAAGGAAAAATTTGAAAAAACAATAAAAAAATATCTAAATAAATAAATAGCGGGAAAAAATAAAATGTATGAATTAAAATTTAATAATATTAAAATCAAATCAGAATTATATTCTAAAATCACTCTGGATGTTAAATTCAGAGAAAAGGAAAATTATATCAAATTCTGTGATTTTAAAATCAATGGATTGTTGAATAATATTGATTTTTCAAGAATTGCTGGAAAGATATTACCAGTAATAATTAAAAATCTGGAAAAAGAATATATTTTTAATTCAGTTAAACTTAATTTAATTGAATCTGATAATAAAATTCATACATTATCAAAAGATTATAATTTTATTTTTTTAGGAATTGGAACAAATAGAGGTAACAAAATATCTAATTTAAAAAAATTATTAAAAATATTATCGAGTAAAGATGAAATAGTTATTGATGATTTATCTTCGATTTATGAAAGTGAGCCGGTTGGATATAAAAATCAGAATAATTTTTATAATATGGTTATAAAAGCCAGAACAATTTTAGAACCGGTTGAGCTGCTTGGATTTATTAAAGAAATTGAAAAGGACATGGGAAGGGATTGGATTAAAAGAAATCATCCCCGCAAGATTGATATTGATATATTATTTTATAATAATTATAAAATAGAGGAACCAGAATTAACTATTCCTCATAAGGAAATTTATAATAGAGGTTTTGTTTTAAAACCATTGGTTGAAATTGAAGAGCATTTTAGAGATCCGGTTAGATATTTTAAGGTGAAACCTTTTTTGAAAGAAACTGGTAATGTAGAGAAAGTAATGGATAAAAAGGAGTTATTATGAGGAAAACTTTCAAAGATATAAAAAAGCTTAAAAAAAATAAAACCCCAATTTCCTGTGTAACTGTTTATGATTATTCCATGGCTAAAATAATTAATGAAGTAGATATTGACATGATTCTTGTTGGTGACTCATTAGGAACGGTTATAAAAGGCGATAAAACTACCTTAAATGTAACAATGAGCAATATGGCTCATCATACAAAAGCAGTAGTTAAAGGTAATAAAAATAGTTTAATTGCTGCAGACATGCCTTTTCTATCATATCAGCTTTCTATTGAAGAGGCATTAAAAAATGCGGGTGATCTTATAAGAAAAACAGGCTGTTCAGCGGTTAAATTTGAAGGTAAATATATAAAATTAACCGAAAGATTAACAAAAATGGGAATACCTGTAGTTGCTCATCTGGGTTTTACTCCACAATCTGTAAAAAAGTTTGGCAGGGATATTGTTAGAGGAAAGAGAAAAACCGAAAGAAAAACTATTATTGAAGACTCAATAGAACTTGAAGAAGCTGGAGCTGAAATGTTAATCCTTGAAGCTGTTCCTGAGACCCTTGCAAAAGAAATTACTAAAAAATTAAAGATTCCTGTTATTGGGATTGGATCTGGCAGGTATTGTGATGGTGAAATACAGGTTTTATATGATATTTTGGGTATATATCCTGATTTTAATCCAAAACATTCAAAAATTTTTGAAAATGTAGGCGCCAGAATAAAAAATGGTGTGCAGAAATATCATGATGCTGTTAAAAAAAAGAAGTTTCCTGAGGAAAACAACGTATTAAAAAAGTAGGTGAATATGATAGTTGAATCCAAAATAAAAAATATAAGAGAAATTTTAAATGAAGTTAGAATGAAAGATAATTCTATAGGGTTTGTGCCAACAATGGGTTTTTTACATGAAGGACATCTTTCTTTGATTAGAAATTCTGTTAATAATGAGGATTTTACTGTTGTGTCTATTTATGTTAATCCCACTCAGTTTGCTCCGGATGAAGATTTCGATGAATATCCAAGAGATATGGAAAGAGATTTAAAATTGCTTGAAAAAGAGGGTGTAGATCTTGTTTTTACTCCTGATGATAAAGAGATGTATTCAGATGATTTTCAAACTTATGTTATACCCGGGAAATTGAGTGATGTTTTATGCGGTAGTTCAAGACCCGGATTTTTTAAGGGAGTATGTACCATAGTAACAAAACTTTTTAATATTATTAATCCTGATCGTGCTTATTTCGGGCAGAAAGATTATCAACAGTATAAAATTATTGATAAAATGAGTAAAGATTTAAACATGAATGTACAGGTCATTGCATGCCCTATTATCAGAGAAGATGATGGGATAGCAATGAGTTCAAGAAATAGGTATTTAAACAGTGAAGAAAGAGAAGATGCATTATCTTTAAATTTAGCTTTAAAAAAAGCAAAAGAACTTCTTGATAACGGTGAAAAAGATGTAAATAAAATAAAAGAAATGATAATAAATACGATTAATTCTAAATCAAAAACCGATATTGATTATGTTGAAGTGGTTGATGAAAAGAATTTAAAACCAATAGATTCAA
>CAZUKV010000076.1:0-4296 GCA_964621075.1 uncultured bacterium
GTTTCTATATTTACTAATAGCTCAGGAATGGCTTTTTGTATGATGACCCCGGTTTTTTTAACTATTTTAATTTTGAGTTATCCCAGTGTAAATTTTGCAGTGTTAAGAATTTCCAGTTTTATTGGATTAATCATAGCATTTTATAATATTCTTCCAGTATTTGATGCATTAAGTCAAAGATGGTGGCATGGGATATTGCATATTCCTCTTTTAATTATTTCTTTACATGCATTTATATTATCTTTAAAAAAAAGTTTTATAAATGAGTGAAGAGTGGTGTAGAAACACCACTCTTAATAATTAATTTATCTATTAACTGGAAAAATTGGTACTTCTGACTTATCTTTTGCTGCTTTAATTAGTTCTTTAGTTCTCATTACATCATTTTCATTAAATTTATCAAGAGAGTTATTATTTGTGATTGCTATATGGATTTTATCAAAGGTTTTATAATCAATTCCAAATTCATATTCATCTCTATCTGTTTTATCTCCTCTACATCCACCGCTTGGAGGTCTATCAATTATTTCCTGAGGTACACCCAAAAGATCTGCTAATTCCCAAACTTCAGTTTTATACATATCACCCAGTGGTCTCATATCTGTGGCACCATCTCCATATAGAGTATAATACCCGGTTAATATTTCACTTTTGTTGCTTGTTCCCATTACTACATAATTGAGTCTTTCTGCAATATGATATAGAGCCATCATTCTTAATCTTGTTGAAATATTTTGATATGCGGGATTTGTTGTAGGAACTTTAGTTTGAGGCCAGTATTTTCTTTTAGCATCGTTTACATCAATATTTTTAAAAGTTTCTGTAAATTCATTGTAGATATTTTTTACATTTACTTTAATGGTATTAAGGTTATATTTATCAGCAGCTTTTTTTGCTAATTTTACATCTTTAGTTACAGTACCACTTGATGGAAGCATAACCCCAAGACTATTTTTATTAAATGCTTTTTTAATTAAACCAGCAACTACAGATGAATCAACTCCACCACTTAATCCAACAAGAGCGCCATTAGCATTACGTTTTTTAACTTGTTTTCGCATCCATTTGATTATATTTCCTAAAGTACTATGATTAATCATATAAGTCTACCTCCCAATAATGTTAATTATTAAAACTAATAATTACCAAATAAAGTTAATTATTAACAATAAAAAGGAAATTAAAATATATTTAATTTCGTAAATATGACTTTTTTATTATTTATAAGGGATTATAGCATATTGTCAAATGATTTTTTTTAATACTATTGATTTTAATGATTGAGAATATAAAATATAATTAAATTACACTGTAAATTTAGATAATTTTAAGGAGGATTTATGAAAACAATAGGATTAATAGGTGGTATGAGCTGGGAATCATCGATTGAATATTACAGAATTATAAATGAAGAAGTTTATAAAAAATTGGGGAAATCACATTCATGTTCATGTATCATGTATTCAGTTGATTTTGAACCAATCAAAAAATTACAGCACAAAAATAAATGGGAAGAATTAACAGATATAATGATAAAGATATCCCAGAATCTTGAAAATTCAGGAGCTGATTTTATAGTAATATGTACTAATACCATGCATATAATGGCTGAGGATATTGAAAAAAGTATAAATATTCCTATTTTTCATCTTGTAGATGCTGTTGCTGACCGTATACAGAATAAAAAAATCAAAAAGGTTGGACTCCTGGGAACAAAATTTACAATGGAACAGAATTTTTATAAAAAAAGATTAAAAAAGGTTCATAACATAGATGTTATAATACCTAATGAAGATGAAAGAGATATTATTCACTCGGTAATATATAATGAATTAATAAATGGAAAAATAAAAGAGGAATCAAAACAAAAGTATAAAATTATTATAGAAAATCTTCAAAAGAATGGAGCCGAAGGTGTTATACTTGGCTGTACAGAAATACCATTATTAATTAAACAGAAAGATTCAGAGATTCCTGTTTTTGATACATCTACAATACATGCAAAAAAAGCAGTTGAATTTGCATTGGAGTAAATTCATTTAATAGATAAATAATAAAATTGAAAATGTTAATATTAAAATTCTATTAATAAGATAATGTAATTATATAAAAAGTTATATATAGAAATTTAAGAAATAAATTCAAATTCATTTAAACCTAATTTATCCTTTTATTTGTGAAAAAAATAACTTTTGATTGAATTATTTTACAAAATAATGTAAAATCTCTAAAAGGGATGAGGATATCTTTTTGACAGTAAATTTAAATATATTTTATAATTTTATAAGGAGGTTACTTATGCAAAGAAAAATTACAATATTATTGATGGTTTTATCAATAATTATTTCACTTCCAGTTATTTCGGAAGCTAAAACAGGGGACAAATACAGATTACACGGAAAGAGATTCTATATTCAATCAGCAAAAACAGCCTGGAGGGATTCCTCAAAAGGTTTTTGGGATTTACCCGGTGGACCAGAGAAGAGGTTACAGAGTAATGTGCAGTTACAGGTTTGGAATTTTGAGAAAGCAAAAGATAGATTTTATACATTTTATCATTTAAAAGGTGATTATTATAAAATTCGAGTTGGTTATAGAGGAAAATATTTATATTATGGACGACCATGGGAAAACGGTCAAAAAGTTAAAACAGGACCTGGACGTATATTTAAGGTGAAATATTTAGGAAATTCGAAGTGGAAAATTTTAAATAGAAATGGTAAATGGGTTGTATGTTTAGCAGGTAGAAGTTACAATGATGGGACAGATATCCATTTATGGGAGGATCATAATGTTACAGCTACAAAATGGGTATTCCGCAGTAAAAATACAAGAAACATGTATACTCCGCCAAAGATTCGTAAAAAAGCATCAGATAATGCTGGAAATTTAGGGTCTGGTAATAACGAAAATACTGGAAATTCATATATAAACCTAAAAAATAATAGGATGTATAAAGCTGTTAAATATTCAGCTTCCCCAGAGGATTATTTTAGAAGAGTTAGTTATAGTAATTATAAGAGAGATTACATACGGATGAAGGGTAAAAATTCAATGATTGATATTATTAACAATAAGAAGAAACAGGATCAATGGAAATTAATAATGAATATGGTTAATGGGGCATCCAAGAATGATGAAGCTAATGTGAGAAATCAGGTTTATTATGTGTTACAAAAAGTTAATATAAAGAAAGCATCAGGATTTTCCGATAAAATATTATATATTTCACTAAAAAAAGTTATTTCTAATGCAAGAAATACAGAAAAACATAAAACTGTCAAAGCAAGATTATCTTCTATACTTAGGAAAATGTAAATCATTAAAAAGGGCGGAGAATTATCTCCGTTCTTTTTAAATCTTAAAATTTTTTTATTACTACAATCATTACCTTTTTCATTTTCTCAATTTTTTCCTTATATCCTGTTTTATAATCTCTGATAGCATTAAATAAGATATTTTTTTTATATTTATAATTAAATCCTCTTCTTGTTCCTGAGTCATTTGTAATAAAATTTTGAGTTTTTTCATTCCAGCCCTTAATTACAAGCATGTGTCTTTCAGGTCCGGGTTGAGTATAGTAAATGTTATTTAATTTTTTTCCATTTACAGGAACTAAAACTAAATTTCTTTTTTTTAGCTCATTTATAATATCATCTGGAGTAATATTATTTTTTATTTTAACATGACTGTATTTGAAATATTCCTCAAAAATTCTTTTTACTGTATCTTTTGAAGAGGTATCATAATAATTACCATATTTATTTTTTTGAAAATTTGCAATATCTTTGATTAATTGGGCAGCGGTTTTTTTAGATAATTTTTTATTGGTTACCCAGTACATTGACATTAAAACTGATGCTTCCTCACATCCATCCTGAAATCTGCTATCATTCCAGTTGCCATAAGGTGCCTGTGAGGTAAATGGTACATTTAAAATGATTTTTTCGAATTCTTTTTTACCGAATTTATTTTTATTTAATGATTTTGCTTCTGTATTTATAAATTTATAAACAAAAAGGAAAATTATAAAAATAAATAAAAAAGATATTTTGCATAAATTATTATTTTTCATTTCTGTTTCATAGTATAATCATAAATATATTTTAGTAAATAAAGTTTTCCTAATACATTAATTAATCTTGAAAAATATTAATAATTGGATATTATTTAAAAAGAGAGTATTATGCAAAAAAATAATAAAGAAAATTACAATCTTTTAGAAAAAGCATTTCAAACTCTAGATAGGTCATCCTATGAAACAATTAATATCCTATCTAAAATGCTAAGGAAATG
>CAZUKV010000077.1:0-4104 GCA_964621075.1 uncultured bacterium
TACAGGAAGTTATTAATATTGTGAAAGAACATCCTGAAGTAAAAATAAGAATTGAAGGTCATACTGATAGTCGGGGAGATGCTCAGACAAATAAAAAACTTTCTGTTGATAGAGCAAATATTGTTAAGAATTATCTCAGCAAAAATGGTATTTCTAATGATAAAATGGTTGTTGTTGGTTATGGAGAAGAAATGCCAATTGACACTAATAGAACCGAAGCAGGGCGTGCTAATAATAGAAGAGTTGATGTGATTCTTATTTCAAATTAATTTTTTTTTGATTCGGGAGTTAACGCTCCCGAATCTTTAATTTATATTGACAAATCAGAAATTTTTTATATAATACGATATGTATAAACAAACATAATGAGGTAATAATGTTAGAACTCGAAAATATTTTTTTATATAAAAAAAATTTTTCTTTGAAAAATATTTCTTTAAATATAAATGAAAAAAATTATCACATTATTCTTGGCCCAACAGGAGCAGGTAAAACCCTGCTGCTTGAATCTATTGTAGGAATAAATAAAATTAAAAGAGGAAAAATATATTACAAGGGTGAAAGAATAGATAAAAAACAAATTAATAAAAGAGATATAGGAATTGTTTATCAAAATTTATATCTTTTTAATCATTTAAATGTAAAAAAAAATATTCTTTATTCGATTAAGTGCAAAAATGAGAAAAAAAATGTTGAAGATAAATTTAATAAAATTGTATCATTATTGAAAATTGAAAATATAATAAATAGAAGTGTAGTTAATTTATCAGGGGGTGAAAAACAGCGTGTTGCTCTTGCCAGGACACTAATGAAAGATTCAGATTTAATTCTTCTGGATGAACCTTTTTCTGCACTTGATAGCATAACCAAATGGGAAATAATAAGAGAGGTTAAAAAAGTATTTGAAAAACTGGGGAAGACGGTCATACAGGTTACTCATGATATTGAAGAAGCTTTGTTTCTTGCAGACACGATATCTGTAATAAAAAATGGAAAAATTATACAAAATGGCAGGCTGAATGATGTATACAATTTTCCTAAAAATGAAGAAGTTGCAAAATTGATTAAAAAGGATAATTTATTCAAAATGAAATGGAATCCCAGGAAACATCATTTTGAAAAAAATGGTTTTGAAATATATTTTGATGAAAATTATGATTATGACACTGCTCTTGTTTATATTCCTCCTTCAAGTATAGTTTTATCCAATGAAAAAGTAAAAACAAGTGCAAGAAATGTTTATAAGGGAAAAATTAGAAAAATAATATTGCAAAATTTTGGTGCAAAAATTTTAGTGGATGTTGGTGTAGTTTTATCTGTATATTTAACAAAAAAATCTCTACGTGAACTAAATTTAAAAAAGGGTAAAGAAACCTGTTTATTTTTTAAAACTAATACTGTGGAGTTAGTGGATAAAGAATGAAAGATTACTTGTTTAAACCTTTATTTTTCTTATTTTTTATAGTACTTATTATTTTACTTTCTGCTCCAATAATGACAATGCTTTTTTCAATTTCTCCTGAACTTATCAGATATATAACTGACAATAAAGAAATAATGCAATCAATTATATTTACTTTTAAAGCTTCCATGTATTCTACTTTAATAGGTTTAGTATTTGCTATTCCAACAGCATACATTCTTGCCCGATACAATTTTTTTGGAAAAAATATTATTGAGTCAATTATAGATATACCGGTTATGATACCTCACTCTGCAGCTGGGATAGCTTTATTAAGTATTTATGGAAGCAAGTTTTTGCTTGGGAAAATATTCAAAATTTTTGGAATAGAATTCATGGATTCAATTTACGGAATTATACTTGGTATGTTTTTTGTAAGTTTTACATTTCTTGTTAACAGCATAAAAGAGGGATTTAAAAAAATTGATCCACATCTTGAATATGTTTCTCAGAATTTAGGAGCTTCAAAATTTTATACTTTTAGAAAAATCACCCTGCCTCTCGCTGCATCTGATATTTTAACAGGTATAATTATGATGTGGGCAAGAGGATTGAGTGAATTTGGAGCTATAGTTATTTTAGCTTATCATCCTATGACTGCACCGGTAATGATTTATGAAAAATTTACCTCTTTTGGCTTGAAATATTCAAAACCGATAGCAGTAACAATGATATATGCATCAATGATAATATTTGCATTACTTAGATATATTCAGTATAAATTTAAAAAAAATAAAGAAGATTGATCTTTTTTTCATTTAGATATTTCTTAAAAATTATAATAATAAATAGTTCTTAAACTTGACAAAATAGCTCTATAATAATAGTATATATAATATAGCTTTAAAGGGGGACTTATGAATACAATTTATTCAAAAAGCAAAAATAACATTAGTGTGAATATTAAGGTTGATGAGAAATATCCTGATGTTGCTCTGGCAGAAATCGAAGGTGCGATTTTTAATAATACTGTTGGTTCAATAAAAAAAATCTTTGAAGTACTGGAAGAAGAAAGTATCTCAAATATAATAATTGATCTATCAAGAGTTAACACAATTTCCAGTGAAGGCTGGAATATTATTATTAATAAGTATAATACTATGAATCAAAGTGGTTATTATCTTGTACTTATAAGGATGCGGCCTTTTATTTATGAAATGTTTAAAAATTTACAAATGGAAGAGAATATTCCTCATTATAGAACATTTAAAGATGCTTTAAATTACATAGTTGAAAATACAGAAGAAGCTGTACAAAAAGTGGAAGAAAATGAGTATGATAATGTAGATATTGAGAAAAAAGAGAACATAGAAGAAGAAGAAAGTAAAAAAGAAAAAAATGAAGAAGATAATGAAAAAGTAGAATTTGATAATGATTTTCCCGGTGAAGATAAAGAGGATTTCCCCCTGGAAAAAAGTAGAGAATTATCCGAAAAAATGGATGAAGGCTTTGATGATGAAATTATTCCATCTGTTACCGAGGTGGAAAAACTTGAGGAAAACACTACTTTTGAAGATGAACTGGGAAATTTAGATAATAGTTTAAGAAAAATTATTACCAGAAAAATATTTGAATGGAAAGCAAAAGGATACAATACAGAGTTTTTGGAAAAAATGATGGAAGAAGATTTCGATAAAGCTAAAAAAATATTTGGAAAATATTCAAGCAGAATTATGGAGATCAAAAAAATGAGGGATAAACTTCAACTTTTAGATAATACTGATTTTGAAGAGGAAGTTATTGAGCTGTCGCAGGATCTTTATAATGTTGTTAAATTTGAAGATAACAAAAAGAATTATAATGAATTAATGGATAGAATTTCAAAAGAGAGAGAAGCAAAATTCAATCCTATTTTCCAATATTCTTTTGATAATTTTATTAAGGGAACATGTAATGAATATGCCTATGAAATTGCTGAATATGTTGTAAATAATCTTGAGGAATATAATGAACCATTTTATATATTTGGGCCTAATGGAAGTGGAAAGACTCATATATTGAATGCTATTGGTAATAAATTGGAGAGTAGATTTCATCGAAATATATTTTATATAACTGGCAATAGATTTATAAATCTGTATAAAAAATATAGAAAGAGGGATGAAGAAGATAAATTAAGAGAATTTATTTTAAATCATAAAATTGTGCTTTTTGATGATTTCCAAAATATTGATAATAAAAAAGAGCTTGATGAGTTTAGAAATTTTTATGAAGCAGTTAAAGAATTTGATATGAAATTATTCATAACTTCCACAAAAAAGATTGAACTATTTAATTCAATATCCAGAGATCTTTTATCAAGATTGAGTAATAGTGTATTTTTGAAATTAGATAATGTGGATAAAGAAACTTTTAAAAACATCATTAAGAATAGATTTGGACACATTACCGATAAAATTGATGAAAAGATAAATAATATATTATTTGAAATAACTGGTGGTGATTTAAGAAAATCTTTTGGATATCTGAATACTCTTGAAGCTTTTTATAAGGCTTCAAATGAAATGATTACTCTTAATAAATTTGGAGAAATTCTTGATATCGATATTTCTAATTATACAGAAGAAATTGAACAAAAAGAATATCAAGAAGAAATTGAAGAAAAAGAGTATATTGAAGAAACAGAAGAGGAAGAACCTATT
>CAZUKV010000078.1:0-4068 GCA_964621075.1 uncultured bacterium
GAAAATTGTATTTCCTGTGGAATTTGTGTAACTAAATGTCCAAAAGATGCAATTGGCTGGAAATACAAGTAGAATGGGAGTGATTATATGAAATATGAAGAAGTTAAGAAGATTATAAATAAGAAAAATATTGAGTTTATAGACCTGAAATATACAGATTTACTGGGGAAAATGAGACATTTAACTCTTCCTGTTGAAAGATTTGATAAAAAATTACTTGAGGATGGAGAAGCTTTTGACGCTTCAAGTACTTCAGGTATGAAATCTGTTGCTTCAGGAGACATGGTTATTATTCCGGACCTTGATACCGGAAAGGTTGATCCTTTTTGGAAAAAACCAACCTTGAGTTTTTTTTGTAGAATAGCTGATGCTGAAACAAAAGAATATTTTCACCTTGATCCAAGAGGAGTAGCTGAAAGAGCTTATGAATATTTAAAAGAACTTAATATAGCAGATGAATCTCTTTTTGCTCCTGAATATGAGTTTTATTTATTTAATGAACTCAGGTACTCAAATTCTGATAACAGTGCTTTTTATTCTGTTGATACAGAAGAAGTAAACTGGAACAATAGTCTAAAATTAGAAGATTTTGATAAAAAAGGAAGCATCAAGATTGAATCCGGGGATGGATATCATGCAAATCCTCCACTTGATTTATATTATGAATTAAGAAATCAAATGGTAAGTATAATTGAAAAAAATGGATATGGGGTGAGATATCATCACCATGAAGTTGCAGGTGCATCCCAGCATGAGATTGAAGTTTTACCGCAAAATATTACTGTTGCAGGGGATATGACACAATTAATAAAATATGTAGTTAAAATGGTTTCAAAACAAAATGGATTAATTGCAACTTTTATGCCCAAGCCGCTTTATAATAGAGCTGGAAACGGAATGCATTTTCACCAGCTGCTCAAGAAAGATGGGGAAAATGTATTTTATAAAAAAGGTGAATATGCTGATTTGAGTGAGACAGCTCTATATTATATCGGTGGAATATTAAAACACGGAAAAGCCTTAACAGCATTATTGAATCCATCAACAAATTCTTTTAAAAGACTTGTTCCGGGATTTGAAGCACCTACTGCAATGGTTTACTCAAAAGGAAACAGGAGTGCTGCTATTAGAATTCCAAAGAACTTCACATCAGAAGAAAATAAAAGGCTTGAATATAGAACCGGAGATCCAACCTGCAATGTTTATTTAGCTATATCAGCTCTGTTAATGGCAGGAATAGATGGTATTGAAAATAGAATAGATCCCAGAGCTAATGACATGGGACCTGTAGATATAAACATGGACGAATTATCAAGGGATAAGTTGAAGAAGATAACACATGCACCGTCTAATTTAAGCGATGCTCTTGATGAACTTGAAAAAGATAATGAATTTTTATTAAAAAATAATGTATTCTCAGAAGAATTAATAAATAATTATATCGAGAAAAAAAGAAATGAATTGAAATCTATACATAATAGACCACATCCTTATGAAGTGGAATTATACTTTAATTGTTGATTAATAGTGCTATAATTTTTTTATAGTAATTATAAAAGGAGGTATTTATGAGTAAAAAAATGAAAGCAATTGATGGTAATACAGCAGCTACACATTCAGCTTATGCTCTTACAGATGTTGCCACAATCTATCCAATTACTCCTTCTTCACCAATGGGAGAATTAGCAGATTCCTGGTCAGCTAATGGTAGAAAAAATATTTTTGGCAATACTGCTGATGTATCAGAATTACAATCAGAAAAAGGTGCAGCTGGAGCTGTTCATGGTTCACTGAGTGCAGGAGCTCTAACAACAACATTCACAGCATCTCAGGGCTTATTATTAATGGTACCCAATATATACAAAATGGCCGGTGAGCAATTACCGGGAGTATTTCATGTGGCAGCGAGAAGTGTTGCTACACATGCTCTATCTATTTTTGGTGATCATTCAGATGTTATGGCAACAAGACAGACAGGTGCTGGATTAATTTCTTCTAATTCCGTGCAGGAAGCAATGGATTTAGGTCTTGTAACTCACTTAGCAGCAATCGATACAAGTTTACCTTTTATTCATTTTTTTGATGGTTTTAGAACTTCACATGAAATTTCAAAAGTAGAGATGATTGATTATGAAGATATTAAAAGTATTGTTGATTATGATAAAATAAATGAATTTAAAAAGAGAGCAATGAGACCCGAAGATCCAATATGGAAGGGAACTGCTCAAAATCCTGATATTTTCTTCCAGGCAAGAGAAGCATCAAATGTATTTTATACTGATGCACCGGAAAAAGTTCAAAAAGCAATGGATAAAGTTTATGAAATTACAGGAAGAAGATATAATCTTTTTGATTATGTTGGTGATAAAAATGCAAAAAGAATTATTGTTGCAATGGGCTCGGGATGTGAAGCAATTCATGAAACAGTTGAATATCTTAATAAAAAAGGTGAAAAGGTTGGACTAATTAAGGTAAGACTTTACAGGCCTTTTTCAAAGAAACATTTGCTTAATGCTATTCCGGATTCAGCTGAATCAATAGCTGTTCTTGATAGAACAAAAGAACCGGGATCAGAAGGAGAACCTTTATTTAAAGATGTCTCTACAGCTCTTTATGAAGAAAATAAAGATATCAAAATTGTAGGCGGTAGATTTGGTTTAAGTTCTAAAGAATTTACTCCAAGTATGATAAAAGCTGTATTTGACAATTTGTCAAAAGAGAAACCAAAAAATCATTTTACAATAGGTATTGAAGATGATGTAACAAATACTTCATTAAAAGTTAAAGAAGAAATGAATACTACACCGGAAGGTACAGTTCAATGTAAATTCTGGGGATTTGGTTCAGACGGTACTGTTGGTGCTAATAAAAATGCTATTAAGATTATTGGTAATAATACAGGGATGTATGCACAGGGTTATTTCTCCTATGATTCTAAAAAATCCGGAGGAACTACAGTATCACATTTGAGATTCGGAAAAAAACCAATAAAATCTACATATTTAATAAACAATGCTGATTACATTGCATGTCATAAACCCGAATATATATATAAATATGACCTGGTAGATGATTTAAAAGAGGATGGTATTTTTGTTCTTAATACGACATGGAGTAAGGATGAAATATTAAAAAATCTTCCTGATAATTTAAAGAAAACAATAGCTAAAAAGAATGCTGAATTTTATATTATTAATGCTATTGATATAGCTGATAAAGTCGGTCTTGGACATAGAATCAACATGATTATGCAGACTGTATTTTTCAAACTGTCCGGGGTTTTGGAATTTGATAAAGCTATCAAACTTTTAAAAGAGGCAATTAAAAAAACCTATGGACATAAAGGCGAAAAAATAGTGAAAATGAATCATAAAGCTGTTGATATGTCTGCAGAAGCTATTGAAAAAGTTGAGTATCCAGATAGCTGGAAAGAAGCTGGAGAAAAGAAAGAAGAACAAAAAACAGTTGAAGAACCTTATTTTGATGACAAGCAGGAAGAATTTGTAGAAAATACAATGAGTGTTATTTTAAGACAAAAAGGGGATACTTTACCTGTTAGCAAATTTAATGCTGATGGTTCTTTCCCTGTTGGAACATCGAGATTTGAAAAACGTGGTGTTGCAATTAAAATGCCAAAATGGTTATCAGACAAGTGTGTTCAGTGTAATGCATGTTCATTTGTTTGTCCCCATGCTGCTATAAGACCTTATCTTCTTGATGATGAGGAAGTTAAAAAAGCACCTGAAACTTTTGAAACAGTAACACCAAATAATAAAAAGATAAGTGATTATGAATACAGGATGCAGCTCTATCCTATGGATTGTGTTGGCTGCGGTAACTGTGCTGATATCTGTCCTACAAATGCGCTTGAAATGGTATTTTCCGAAGAGATTATGGAAGATGAAATTGAAAATAATCAATATGTTATCGATAATGTTTCAATAAAAGATGATGTAATGTCCAAGGAAAATGTTATTGGAAGTCAATTTGCTAAACCATTATTTGAATTCTCAGGAGCTTGTGCAGGATGTGGAGAAACTCCATATTATAAACTTGCTACACAATTAT
>CAZUKV010000079.1:0-4007 GCA_964621075.1 uncultured bacterium
CAGAAGAAGAAATGATTCAAGCTGCAAAAAATGCTAATATCTATGAATTTATTTCATCACTTTCAAATGGATTTGATACTTTTGTGGGAGAAAGAGGAGTAAGATTATCAGGAGGACAAAAACAAAGAATATCAATTGCCAGGGTTTTTCTAAAGAATCCACCTATATTGATTTTTGATGAAGCAACTTCTTCTCTTGATAATGAATCCGAAAGTTTGATTCAGAAATCCATGTATGAATTAAGTAAAAATAGAACTACAATAATTATTGCTCACAGATTAAGTACAGTAAAACACGTAGATAGGATCTATGTTTTAAACAAAGGTGAGATTATTGAAGTTGGAAATCACGAAGAACTTTTAGATAAAAAAGGTTATTATTACAACCTATATACTAAAAATCTCTTTTAGTTTATAGGCAAAGAGAGAGGGATATTTCTCGTTACTTCCCCCATCCCTCTCTTCTAAATTATTACTGTAAAGGAGTTATTATGGAGAAAATTTACAAAATTGCTGAAGAAGCAAAAAAATTAAGTATTAAAAGGTCAAAATTAAGCTGGACAAAATTTACTACAGGATTTGATTTTGGAATAGAAGAAGCGAATAAAAAGAATCTTGAATTTTATAAAGATGAAAAAAAATACAAAGAAATTATAAAAATGGAAGATAAAGTAGAAGATAAAATGGATAAAAGAAGGATTGAAATTCTAAAAAATGATTTTGAACCCTATCATCTAAGTGATAAGCTAAATAAAATAACATTAAAAATACAGAATTTAACAAATAAACTTTCGAGCGTTTTAAATAATTTTAGATTTAAAATTGATGGCAAAGAAGTTACATCAGTTGAAATATATGATATTTTAAACAGCAGTGATGACAGGAATTTGAGAAAAAAAGCTTTTTTATCTCGAAACCAAATTAATAAAAAATTAGTTGATGAAGGATTTATTGATCTTGTTGATTTACGTAAAGAGTTTGCAGAAGAATTTGGAGCAAATGATTATGTTGATTATAAGTTGTCAAGACAGGAGTTAAGTTCCGAAATATTCGATAATTGGGAAAATGAGGTTAGAGAAGCTCTTCCAGAAATTCGAAAAATAAATAATAAAATGAATAAAAAGTACCTTAATGTTGAAGAAATAAAACCATGGGATATGTCATATATTTCATCACAAATTGCCCCCAAATTAAATGAAAAAGTTGAAATGAGTAAATATTATGAAACAATAAATAAATTTATGAATAAGTTTGGAATAAATCTTGATAATTATAATATTGTTTATGATATATTCCCAAGAAAAAATAAATCAGAATGGGGATATAATTTTCCAATAGAAACAGGAAAAGATTCCAGAATTCTTGCAAATGTAAAAAACAAATTTAATGAATATGGAGTTTTACTTCATGAATCCGGTCACGGGATTCATTTTTATGAGCTCAATCCAGAAGAAATTATTCTTAATAGAGGGGTAAGTGGGATAATCTCAGAAGGAATTGCAAATTTATTTGGTTCTTTTTTAACCGAACCAATTTTTTATAAAAATATTATAGGAGACAGTAAAAAAATAAGAGAACAGTTTGCAAATATTAAAAATTGGAGAAATATCCAAACAATATTGAATATTACAGGAATCCTATTTGATCAAAAATTATATCAGAATAATATTCAAGATATTAATGATATCCATGATGTTTACTGGAATAATTATAAATCACTTCTGAAAAAAGAACCTTATGCTGAAAATCCAGTTTGGGGATACAGGATTCATCACACAACCCATCCAATTTATCTACATAACTATTTCATGGGAACCGTTACAAATAAAATGATAAAGCAGGTGTTTTGCAAAAAACATAATATTGAAAAAATAACAGAAAAACCAAAAGAGTTCTGGAGTTTTGTTAAAGATAATATTATTAGACCTTCAGGGAAATATAAATACAATGAATTATTTAAAAGGATTAGCGGCGAAGATTTTTCATTAAAATATTTAAAAAATGATATTGATTAAGATTTTGTTTATTTATTTTTGATATGGAAAAAGTAATTGTAGGTATGAGCGGCGGTGTTGATAGCAGTGTCGCTGCTGTAATTTTAAAAGAAAAAGGTTTTGAGGTTACCGGGTATACTTTAATTTTCGATGATGAAAATAATAAATGCTGCAGGATAAATGATGCTAAAAGAGTTGCTGATGAACTTGGTATAGATTATTTGACAATTGATATCTCTGAAGAATTTGATCAAAATATTATTAATTATTTTTTAAATGAATACAAAAATGGGAAAACTCCAAGCCCCTGCCCAAGATGTAATATTTTTAAATTTAAATTAGGTCTTGAGTATGCTGAAAAACATAATATTGATTATGTTGCAACCGGACATTATGCAAAAATAAAAAATGACAAGCTATATACAGCTGATAACAGAAAAGATCAGGCTTATTTTTTGAGCCGGCTTCCCAAAAAATATTTTAGTAAAATACTGCTTCCTCTTGGAGAGTACAGCAAAGATAAAGTTCGTGAAATTGCTGAAAAATACAATCTTCATGTTGCTTCAAAAGATGATAGTCAGGATATCTGTTTTATAGAAGATGATTATCGTGATTTCTTAAAGGAAAAAGGATTTAAAAGAAAAAAAGGTAGGGTTTATACTTCTAAGGGGAAATATATTGATGACCATGAAGGTTATTTTAATTATACAATTGGTCAAAGATACAAAATGGGAGGACTGCCCAATAAAAAGTATGTAATTGAAACTGATAAAGAAAATAATCGGGTAATTATTGGGGATAATGAAGAACTTTTTTCAAAAAAAATGATAATTGAAGATATTAATATTATTGCAGATAAAAAGTATCTTGATAAAAACCTTTTTTTCAAAATAAGGTCCAGAGATTCCTTTCACAGCGGAAAAATTATTCAAAAAAAAGATGATGAATTTCTTATTCAATTTAAAGAATCTGTAAGAGCAATCACTCCCGGTCAGCTTGCAGTATTTTATTATAAAGAAAATTCTGATTATCTTGTAGTTGGAAGCGGCTGGATTAAAAATCAGCAAAACTGATTTTAGTCATAAGTCGTCTGTATTCAGTTTTCTGAAAATAAATAATAAGATATGTATGATTTAAAAAAACTAAATATTAGTTTTTTTCTTATACTAAAAAATAAGCAGGACTTGTTTTTATTTACCTATCAGGATAATACCTTGATTTAAAAGCAAAGAACTATAAACTCTATGTAATTAACTATTAAAAAGGGGGCTATATGTCTAAAGTTGTTGCAATAAGTGCAGGAAGAACAAATAAAATATCAGAAAAAGCAATTGAAATTATTTTAGATAAACTAAAATTTGATAGCAGTTTCTTTTCTCTATCAAATTTTGAAATATTAACCTGTGATGCCTGTAATGGTTGTGTTAAAACAAATAAATGTGTAAAAAAAGATAACCTTAATAAAATATACGATGAGATGAAGAAAAGTGAGATTATCATTTTTGCTGCACCTGAATACTGGGATGGCGCAAATGCAAAAGCAAGGGCATTCTGGGAAAGAATATGTTTTAGTGGAAGGCATAATTCTAAATTCCCTTTAAAAGATAAAGTTGGAATTATTATTGGAGTAAGCGGGTATGGAGACTCCAGAGGAGTTATTAAAGATATTTCCAGATTCATGAAAGATGCTGAGATTAATGTTTCAAAAAAAATATCTATTCAGGGAGAATTTGCCTGTTTTACGTGTGGATGTGGAGAAAATTGTAATGCCGGTGGAATTAAAGATTTGTATCCTGAAGATACACAAATTAAAAAAGAAAAAATTCCGACAATAAAAAACCAGTTTCCCCATGAACAAGATAAAAAAAATAATAAAAAAAAAGAATTATTAAAAACAGCAGAATATATTAATAATCTACTATCCAATTAATTTATTTTGGTCTTAGCTTTTTAAAAATATAGTAGTTAGTTGTTCGTGTTCGTTTGAAAAATTACTTTGTAATTTTTAGTTCAA
>CAZUKV010000080.1:0-3936 GCA_964621075.1 uncultured bacterium
CAAAACTATTTCCATGTCCAGGGTAACATCTATAATCATCATCAAAACAAAATAATTTTTTTAAAGATTTTTTTATGTGACTCCTGCTGCCTCCAGGAAAATCAGTTCTCCCCCATCCTTCTGCAAAAAGAGTATCTCCGGTAAACATAATTTGATTTTGTTTATTAAAAATAACAATTGACCCATCTGTATGTCCAGGGGTATGAAGAACCCTCCAGGTTGTATTTAAAAATTCAAATTTATACCCATCATGGAGCAGAATATCAGCCTTTTTTGACTTGAATGGAGTCCCCATATAAAATGAAAGATTTTTTTCAGGTTCCTCAAGCATAAAATTATCTTTTTTATGTATCCACAGGGGAATTTTATATTTATTTATTATATCATTATTTGATAAAATATGATCATAATGACCGTGAGTGTTCAAAATAAACAGAGGTTTTATTTTTTTATTTTTTAAATATTTTTCAATTTTCGAAAATCCACCCCCGGGGTCAATGATAAATCCCTTATTTTTAAAACTTACAATGTAACAGTTGGATTCCACCTGTCCTACTACTATTTTATTTATTTCTAAATTCATTTTAAAAAATCCTTTAATTTATTAATTTTTTTATTATCAATTTTTTTTATCTCACCGTTCTCTAAATTATCTATATTAATATTAGCATATTTTATTCTTTTGAGATTCAAAACCCTTATCCCGAGATTTCTTATCATTCTTTTAATCTCCCTTTTTCTTCCAGTATGAAGAGATAATATATATCTTTTGTTATTTATTTTTTTTATACTGTCTGCTTTTAATATTTCTCCATTATCTCTTATTCCGTTTAATATTTTTTTCTGATCTTCTTTTTTCAATTTATGATTTAAATGGATTTTATATTCTCTTTTTATTTCATAAGATGGATGTGTTAATTTATATTGCAGATCTCCATCATTAGTCATTATTAATAATCCTTCACTATCTTTATCAAGTCTTCCAACATAATTTAAATATAAATAATTTCTACCCAGATAATCATAAATAGTTTTTGAAAATTCATCTTTCTTGGAACATACATATCCTTTAGGTTTATTAAATTTAAAATATTTTTTCTCCCTTTTATTAATTTCTTCATTGCCAATATAAACAGTATCTGAAGCAGGATCAACAGAATAAGAATATTGTGTTATAATTTCATCATTTACTCTAATTTTTTCACTCTTTATCAACTCTTCAGCATCTCTTCGGGAATAATTAGTGGACCTTGATATAAACTTAATCAGTTTCATCAAATATTTTCCTCAATTTCATCAAGCTCCGGTAGGTCAGAAAGTGAATCGAGACCGAAATATTCTAAAAATTTTGAGGTTGTACCATATAAAAGTGGACGTCCGGGAGAATCCTTCTGCCCTACAACCTTGATCATCTCAATGTCAATCAGTTTATTTAAAACATAAGTTGAATCAACATTTCTCACCATTTCAACCTCAATACGGGTCACCGGTTGATTATATGCAACGATTGCAAGTGTTTCTAAAACCGATTTAGACAGCCTAAACTCTTTTTTTATGTTAAATAGTTCTTTCAAATATTTGCCATACTCCGGATTTGACCTGTATTCATATCCACCGGCAATATTAAATATTAAAAATCCTCGTTCATTCTGTTTATATTCTTTATTCAGTTTTTCTATAATTTCCTCAATATCTTTTTTCTTTAGATTTTCATCTCCAATAACATTTTTTATTTTTTTTAATTTTAATGGAGAAGGCGATGAAAATATTAATGCCTCAATTATTGATTTATATTCTTGTAAATCCATATTTCACCAAAATTCCTGTTTTGTTTAACTCTCAAAACTTTAATTCTAACAAGTTCTAAAATTGCTAAAAAACAAACAACAAGCTCAATTTTAGATCCAATTTCTCGAACAATTTCACTCATGGCAACACTTTCCCGATTTTTAAAATATTTTTTAAAATATTGAATTTTATCTTCGACTGTAAAATCATCTTTTATAACTTCATGGAAACTCTGATTATTCTGTTTGTCCATAACATTTTTATAGACTTTTAACATTTCATAAAAGGAAAAATCAAAGAAATAATTCCTCTGAGTATAATTTTCCACTTCTTTGGAAGTATCTCTTTTATAAACATGTTTCATATCATCTTCATATCCTGACAGCTTTTTAGCAACCTCTTTATAAACCTTATATTTTGCAAGTTTCTCTATCAATTGTTTTTTGGGATCTTCAACATCTATTTCATCTTCTGAAACTTTTTCTATTGGCAATAACATTTTTGATTTTATATACATCAAAGTTGAAGCCATTACCAGAAACTCTGTAGCAATTTCCATGTTTAATTTTTTCATTTTATTGAGATACCGAACATATTGATCAGTAATTATTGAAATTCTAATATCATAAATATCCATTTTATTTTTTTTAATAAGATAGAGAAGCAAATCCAGAGGACCTTCAAAAACATCTAATTGTATTTCTAATTTTTCCATTTTAAAATAGTTCCACTATTTCATCTAAATCAAAAGGCTTTTTTAAAAATTTTGTAAACAGAGCCATTTCGTCTTTAGAAAATTTAGTTTGATTCCAGCCGCTGAGTAAATATATTTCTACATTTTTGTCAATTTTTTTTATTTTTTGAGCAGTTTCTATTCCATTCATTTTATCAAGAGAATAATCCAAAAATATTTTTGATACAGCTTTATCATTTTTTAAAACTTCCAGAACTTCTTCTCCGGATTGAACAGCATAATAATCAACTTTTTCCTGTTCAAATATCTCTTTAAAAATATCTCTGATAAATTTATCATCATCACAAATTACTATTTTCATTCATTCTCCTCAATAATATATTTGATATGACTGCCAGTCCTTCTCCTCTTCCTATAAAACCCATGTTTTCATTGCTTTTTGCCTTAATAGAAATACTGTTGCTTTCAATATTTAAAACAGTACTAATCTTTTTTTTCATTCTTTCGATATAAGGTGTCAGTTTTGGTTTTTCGGTAATAATTACATTATCAATATTAATAATTTCATAATCTTTTTTTATTTTATTGTAAATTTTTTTTAGCAAAATCAAACTTGAAATGTTTTTATATTTTTTATCTGTATCGGGAAAATGTTTACCAATATCTCCAAGATTTGAAGCCCCAAGAATTGCATCTATAATTGAATGTATCAAAGCATCACCATCTGAATGACCTTTTAAACCATAGTTTTTCTCAAAATTAATTCCCCCGAGTATAAAGGGTTTGTTTTTTTCAAATCCATGTGAATCATATCCGATTCCAATTTTATACATTAATAAAACCTTCTTTTACAAGACACTTAGCTATTTTGTAATCAAATGGGGTTGTAATTTTTATATTTTCCTTCGCCCCCATTATAATTGAAATGTTTTCTCTTTTCAACTCAAAAAGATATGAATCATCAGTAAAAGATAATTTATTATATTCCTTGTAATATTGAAGTAATTTATTAAATTTAAAAAATTGAGGAGTTTGTACAGCAACAAGTTGATCACGATTAATAGTTTCTATGACTAAATTATCTTTTTTAAGTTTAATAGTATCATTTAATGGAACAGCAGTTATTACAGCATCAAATTTTTTTAACCCATTTATCCCATTTTTAACCATTTTTTTTCTAAAAAAAGGTCTAACGCCATCATGAATTATAACATAGTCACACCTTTCCAATTTTTTTAATCCATTAAATACTGAATCCTGTCTTCTCTTTCCCGAAAAAGCAAGTTTAATACCACTTATATTATTTTTTTCTAAGTAATTTTCAACTTTCGATCTATCCTCCCGGGGAATTACAAGAACCAGTTTATCAATTTCCTTTATTTTCGACATTCTCGTAAGAGTTATAATAAATATTGGTTTATTTTTCAATTTTAGATACTGTTTTTTTTCTTTTC
>CAZUKV010000081.1:0-3897 GCA_964621075.1 uncultured bacterium
TTAAATTTTTTACTGCCAATTGTAAATGCAATAACAGCGGATTGATTTCTCTGAATATAATATTTCCCATCTTTTTTAATATTCCATCTATTACTCTCTTTTAATTTTTTGAAATTATTATTTTCTAATTCCTCAATTATATTTTTTGTAGCGTGATAAGCTGTTGGTGAATTTTTTAGAAAATTTTTCAATTCATTTGCTAATTTATTAATTTTTTTCAAAATATCTCCTTTCTTTATATTTGATTTTAAAAGAAAGATTCTTCGCGTCAAGAATAAGTTTGATACAATTCATTATTTATTAATATTAAGCTATATAAGATTAACAATAATATTATTACTACTTTATAATTTTATACTTTACTAATTAAAGTATATAGATATAATATTATTATTAAATAAGGAGGAAAAGATGATAGATATAATTATTTACGGAAGTGTTGTTTTTGCTTCATTATTTACTCTTGTTAATCCATTAGGAGCAATTCCAGTATTTATAAATCTTACCGGTAATTTAAATTATAAAAACACAAAAAAAATTGCATTAAAAATAATAGTCGTTTCAATTTTTGTATTAACTCTTTTCATGATTTTTGGTCAGGTTATATTTAAATTTTTTGGTATTTCTACAAATAGTTTTAGAATTGTTGGAGGAATTCTTTTTTTCTTAATGGGTTATGACATGCTTCAGGCAAAAATGAGTCGCACTAAAACAAGTAGGAAAGATGGTCAATTTGAAAAAATTAAAGATAACGCAATTACTCCAGTTGCAATCCCTATGCTTGCTGGTCCAGGAGCAATAACTCATCTAATTATAAAAATTCAGGATACCCCTTCTTTTTACTATAAAATATCGGTTTTTATAGCCATGTTTTTAGTATTTTCTTTAACATATTTCTTGTTTATTGCTGGAAAAAGAATAATGAAATTACTCGGGAAAAATGGGAATAAAATTATGTTGAGAATAATGGGATTGATTGTAATGGTTATTGCTGTTGAATTTTTTTTCAGTGGATTAACACCTATACTGAAAAACATTATTAATTAATTTCATAAACAAACTGATCTTTTCCATTTTCTTTAGCTTTATATAAATTAGAATCAGCTCGTTTGATAATTTCTTCAAACCATCTGGAATCATCAGGGTATATTGATATCCCACAACTTAATGTCAATTCACGAAAGTTACCCATTAATTTTGATTCTTTGACTTTATTTAATATTCGATTGGCAACAATTTTTGCACCTTCTAAGCCTGTATCTGGTAGTGCTATGATAAATTCTTCTCCCCCATATCTTGCAGCAATATCAACAGTTCTCAAGCTGTTTATAATTATACGTCCTACTGATTTTAATATTTCATCACCTTTTTGATGGCCATAAATATCATTAACCTCTTTAAAATCATCTATATCCATCATTAAAATTGATAGTTTATCACTTTTTTTGTTGCCTTCCTCATAAACAATTTCTCTAATTTTTTTCATAAAAATTGAACGTAGGTATAATTTTGTTAAAGGGTCCCGCATGAACTTGTTTTCTTCTTTATTTCTTTTTATATTTTCAGATAAAAATATTTTAATCAATTTTAAAGCAATATCTTCTCCTTCATAAACTGTATTATTTTTCTTATCAAGGTAAATAAAACCTAAGAGATAATCTCTTTTTCTTGCAGGTAAACTGCTGCTGCTGCTTCTGGAAAATTTAGATCCTTTTTCATATGCAACTCTTTGATAAATATTATAATCAAGTAGAGGAACAATTACATACTCTTTTATTATTCGATCTGATTCAATTGTGCAATCAACTTTTTTTATATCGCTTTCTATATTATCTATAGTTTCTTCATAATAAAGATTATAATCTCTTTTATATAAAAATTTAAAACTATATACTGAATTTTTTTTAACAAATTCATCATTTTCTCTCAAAAATAATACTGCTCTATCATAAGATGTCTGATCTATTATAAAATTTAAAATGTTTTTATATAAATAAGAGTTATTTTTTAGACTCATGTAATAAATTTCTTCAAATTTGTTGATGATATTAACATTATTTTTTTTCATTACTTCTATTTTAGAATTAATTAAATTAATATCAAAATTTTCATTTAAAATAGGTAAAATATTATTCCAGTAAGAAACTTTAAAATATTCATCATTTTTACATGTTTTCTGTTCTGTATTCAATTTTTCCAGAATAATTGATAATAATTTTTTGTATCTTGGTTTATTTTTACTTTTTAATTCTTTTGCAATATTCATATAAGTTAAATAATTGGTATAAGACATGGTATAAGATTTCAACATCAAATTACCTATCTGATTAATATCAAAATTTTTATTTTGTTCAATTAATAATTCATGAATTTTTAAATTATAATATTCTTCAGGTTTTTCACCCTGGTTATAATTTTTTAATAAATTATTTATCAATTCTAATTGTTTTTCGCTATTGAATATATAGAAAAAATTTTCAAGGATAGTTTCAACAAAATGAATTAAAAGATCCTTTTGTACATTACTCGATGCTTTTAATAATGTTTCAAAAGCATCATAATAATTGATTTTTTCTAAGTATTTTTTAAATAAAATCCCAATTAAATCTATAAAACCTCTTGTTTTTATTTCTTTTGTAATTGTTTCCTTTTTTTTATTATAAAAATTATAATATTTTTTTAAAAGTTTTTCATCGTTCATTTTATACATTGATGGGATGGCTGTAGTTAAAAACAGAAAATAAACTCTTAAAAATTCATATGCAGTCGAAAAATTATTTTGTATTACCTCAAAGCTATTCTGCATCAATTTATAAAATTCATCAATCGATAAATATCTTGATAAATTAAAAAGAATAAGAAGTCTAATATTATTAAAGTCATTTTTTTTAGCAATCTTAAGTCCATTTAAAAGGTATTTTTTATTATCTTTATAAATATTAGCTGTTAAACCATAGTTATTATAAGCAGTTACAATAAAATCATCTATATAGGTATCCAGTGAATAATCCACAGCTTTTTTAAAATAAGTTCTTGCTTTATTTTTATTGCCCTGATAGTAGTAATTATGTCCTATATTGTTTGTTCCCATATATACATAAAATGAATTATTCAATTTTTTGGCTTTTTTAACCATGGTTTTAAAAATATTTATACTTCTTTTATATTTATTGAGATTATTGTAATTTATAGCCAACATATTTAGTGATCTTAAGTATAAGTTTGGATAAGTATCTATTTTTTTATATATTTTTTTGATTAATTTTTTTAATTTTTCTGAAGATAATTTATATTTCTTTTGTGTTCTATAGTAAAGATATTCTCTTTCATAATATAGAATTTTATCTTCTTCATCTAATTTATCTTTTAATTTATTTATTTTTTTAAAATATTTTTCAACAATATTATATTTATTGTTATCATAATAAAAACCAAGAAGTGATGCATATATTCTAAATTTTAATTTTGTATTTTTTATTTTTATACTTTCAGCTTTTAATAGTATCTTTTCCATCTTTTCTTTATCATTTCGGTAAACATAGGCAGATAAGCCAAGATATAGTATTATCAGGAACCTACTGGAGTATTTATTTTTATCTTCTGATAAATTATTATAAATATCAATTAAATTGTTTTTTAATGCTTCTCTGTACATCAAACTATTAAAATCAGGATTATTCAAAAATTTATTCCATAAAACATTGGATAATTTACCAAATTTTTCTGCATAAAATAATATTTTTAAAAAAGAGATATAATCATTGTACTTTAATTTATTTGTATTTTGATCATAAAAATTAATTATTTTGTTTAATATATCTGAGAAATCAGATTCTTTTTTTATTTTTTTCTGCACAAATTCAATTAATTTTATATTTTTAAATCCTATTTTATTTT
>CAZUKV010000082.1:0-3883 GCA_964621075.1 uncultured bacterium
TACCTTTAACTAAAAATTACAATGTAATTTTTCAACGAACACTAACAACTAATTAATTAATTTCTTGATTTTTCTTTTTGACGCCTTCTAAATAATTATATATATTAAATCATATCAGTACAAACAAGGAGGCTTAATATGGGCAAATTAGCGTTAATAACAGGTGCTACAAGCGGAATTGGCAGTGCTTTCGCAATGAAATATGCTCAAATGGGTTATGATTTACTTATTACAGGACGAAGAAAAGAAAAAATTAAAAATAATGCAAAAAACATAAGAAAAAAATTTAATGTCCAGGTTGAAGTTTACATTATAGAATTATCAAACACGAAAGAAGTAGATAATTTTATAGACTACATTTCAGATAAAAAAATTAGTGTTTTAATAAATAATGCTGGATTCGGATTATTTAAAAATTATCACGAAGAAGAAATATCTAAATGGGAGAACATGCTTGATGTACACGTAAGAGTACCAATGAAGTTAGCTCATACTGTAATTCCAAAAATGATTGAAAAGAATGAAGGGGTAATTATTAATGTTTCTTCATTAAATGCTTTTCTTGTATTTCCTAAAATTTCAATTTATTCATCTACAAAGGCTTTTATAAAAAATTTCAGTGAAGTATTAAATATGGAACTTAAAGAAAAGGGAATTAAGGTTCAGACTCTTTGTCCGGGATTTACAAAATCTAATTTTCATGAAAAGATGGGGATTGATATATCAAAAAGAAAGGGGCTTTTATGGATGACATCAGAGAAAGTAGTTGAAAAATCGATTAAATGTCTTGAAAAAAGTAAAGTGATTTGTATTCCTGGAGTGGGTAATAAACTAATGACTTTTTTATTGAGACTTTTACCTAAAAATATATATTATAAATTGGTGTAAAAAAATTTATAAAAGAGGATATTAATAAATGAAGATAGAAAAAATAAATAAACATGATATTAAATATATATCAGAAATTAATATAATTTGTAAAAATAATGACTATAGAAATTTTATGGGGGAAGAATTTTTTAATAATCTATCACTGTCTGAAGAAATTAGATGGAGAGAAGAATGGCTTTTTGATAATAACAAAGATATAAGAATTGGATATAAGTCAATTATTAATAATGAAATTGTTGGATATATAATAAGTAGTTTAGCTGATAAAAGAGATTCAAAATCTGGACTTGAAATTAATGAGATTTTTGTGTTACCCGAATTTAGAGGAAGGTACATCAGTTTTAAATTAATTGATAAAATCTTAAATACATTTCCAGAAAAATGTAAAGATATAATTGTTTATAATTTTAAAGAATCAAAATCAAACTCATATTACAAATCCCTTGGTGGAAGAAGTATAAGAACTGATATTCAAAAAGTTTCGGGCTTAAATAAAGCGGTTACTATTTTTAAATGGGATTATAATAAATTCCATAGAATTGTTAAAAATAAATTGAAAAAGGAGGAAAGATGAAAAAGAAACTCTTATTTATTTTATTGGTCTTATTTTTATTTTTTGTTATTAGCTGTGGAAATAAATATGAAATAGTGGAGAAAGAATTAAAAGGTTCTAAAATTATGATTATTGTTCCGGATAACTGGAATCACAAAATTATTTATTATGCACATGGATATAGAGCTGAAGATACTCCTCTTCATGTAGATATTGACATGGATAACAGCTTCTACAGTAAAAAAGTTGATATGGGATGGATGATTGCAGCTACAAGTTACAGACGAAATGGAATAATTATTAATGATGGGATTAAAGATATTCGTTTTCTTAGAGATTACATACACCAAAATTATGAAAATATTGAAAAGGAATATTTAATTGGAAGCAGCATGGGAGGATTAATTGCAACTCTCATGGCAGAAAATGATGAATATCTCGATGGTGTTATTGCAAATGGAGCTGCTTTACAGCTTGATAGAGAAAATCAGCTAAAATATACTCCTAAAGTTCCATTGATTCTTTTATATAATAATAATGAAAAAGATGTAGCTGATGAATATTTAAAAAAGAGTAAAAAATCAAGCTTAAAACCTTTAAGATGGTATGTAAAAAGAAGAGGGCACTGTAGAATCTCAAAAAAAGAAATGGGGATTGCATTTAGTGGTTTGAAAAATTTTGAAAATGAAAAAAATGATAAAAACATAACACAACCAGTACCTATAAGAAAATCTGTTTCAAAAATTAAGAATAATACAATAATTTCAGGAATAAAAAAAATAAATAAAGGATTTAATAATGCCGATACTCAAGTTGTAAAACAAGATCTGAAAAATATTGGATTGAAAAAAGGAGAATATTTTAATCTAATTTGTAGCGATAAAAAATATCCTGTTTACTGGGGTGATCATTATAATGATGTTCCAATTGGTGATTTTGTTGCTTTTATAAATATGAATGGGTATTTAAAAATAGCAAGGAATTATGCTGATTTTTTAGCAAAAACAGGTCTTAAAGAGAGTGATATAATTAAAATATCAAAAATGAACAACCAACCAGAAAAACCGGACATGGAAAAATTTCAAAAAGCACTTAAGTATAACAATGAAGCTAATGAATATTTATTGAATTGGAATGGTGAAGTTGCCATTAATCTTGCAAATAAAGCCATAGAATTATACCCTGATTTTCACTGGTTTAAATTAAAATTAGTAGAAGGATATCTTTTAATAAACAAATATGATCAAGCATTAAAAACATATGATAAATATAAAGATGTTGAACTTCATACAGGTGAAAAATTTAAAACAGAACTTATAAAACAAATTAATGATATTAAAAAAGAGGGGGGTAAAAGTAGTAATTTCGATAAATTCATCGAAGATATAAAGGAATTATAAAAAATTAGGAGCATAAATTATATTATGCTCCCATTGAATAAAAAATTTATTTATCTTTTAATTTCATTGGTTCAGTATTATTATCTTTGATATTTCTTTTTAAAATATCAGATGGCAAATTTCCCTTTATGTCCTTAATATCTGGATTTGCTCCCATTTTGATTAAATACTGATAAATTTTTTCAAGAAAACCTCCATTTAATTTTTTTAGTCTAAGATAATGAAAAAAATTTTCAAGAAATGAATAATTTCTGTAAGTAATAAATAATCTTTATTAATTATAAATCAATGATATAATCTATTTGCTATAAAATGAAATAAATTTAATTATTTAATTAAAGGAGTAACGATGAAAAAACTTTTTATAATTCTGACGATTTTTATATTAAGTTTTGGTTGTGTAAGAGGGAGCGAATTTGATAGATTGTTAAAAAAAGCTGAAAAAGGTGATGCTGATGCTCAATGTGAAGTAGGACTGAGATATTTAAAAGGAAACGGTGTTAAAACGAATATTGAAGAAGCATCTAAATGGACCGAAAAAGCTGCTGAAAAAGGGTGTGCAAAAGCTCAATTTAATTTAGGTGTATTTTATAATACTGGAATAGGAAGAGAAAAGGATTATAAAAAAGGAATTCAGTGGATGGAAAAAGCAGCAGATAATGGTTATCCCAAAGCGCAATCAAATATTGCATACATGTATTTTTTTGGTTATGGAACCAGTGTAAATAAAACTAAAACAAAATACTGGCTTGAAAAATTTATTAAAAATAAAGAAGCATCTGAAAATTTAAAAGAAAAAGCCAAACAGTTCTGGAATGAGCATGAGCTGGAGAAGTATTAAAAAATTAACTATGTTAAATTTCCAGTCGTAAGTCCTAAGTATTCTGTCTTGAGCTTGAATGTTATTTCTTTGAAGTTTTCGTGAAACCACTAAAAGACAAAATTATCAAAGATAATTTTGTAGTATAAGCCTAAGTTTAAGTATAAGTTATAAATAAAAAAACAAAGATAAAGGGAAAAAGACAAAATTATCAAAGAT
>CAZUKV010000083.1:0-3865 GCA_964621075.1 uncultured bacterium
TCCTAATACTAATGCTGATACTACAAAATTATCTTTGATAATTTTGTCTTTTTCCTTCACACGCACACTAACACTAAAAAAATTAGCTAAGATAATTTTCTGCCCTACCTTTGTCTTAAATATAATATTGATTTAAAACTCTAATTATGATAATATCATAATCACAGTATTAAACATAAGTAATTTAATTTAAACAGGAGGATTCATGAGAAAATTTATAACATCAATTATTTTAATATTTCTAATAATCAGCTGTACTCAGCAAAAAACAAATGTTAAAAAAGAAACTAAAGTTGATAAATTTCAAAATGTTGAAAACGAAACTCTTGTTTCTTTATCAAAAGATAGTTTGAAAAAGAAAAAACTAAAAGAAGCTAAGGAATATTTATCTGAATTGAAAGAAAGAGAAGTAAACAACTATGATTCAGAAATTTTATGGGGTAGATATTACTACGCAAAAAATAATTATAATAAATCTAAAGAAATTTTCAAAAACTTATATACTAAATATCCAAGAAACAGCCTTGTAAATTATTATATGGGACTTATAAATAATGATCAGAAATTTTACAGCGCTGCTGTAAGATATTTTCTTAAAGCATATAGAAATGGATACAGAAGCAGGTCTCTCATATTAAAATTAACAGATATTTTAATGCGTGAAGGAAACTATCCAAGAGCAATAAGTTTTTTTCATGACCATCTCAAGAATAATAAAAAAGATCCTTATATAAGGTATAATCTTGCCATGGCATATTACTATTCGGGTAAAGCTCAGGATGGTATTGACCAGCTAAAACTGTCATCATACTACAACAAGAATTATCCATTAACTTATTATGGACTTGGATATATTTATTATAATCTTGCAAAAAATAATTCTTCTTATAACTATGATGCAAGAAGATATCTAAATAAATTTTTAAAACTTGAAAATAATAGAAATTATTTAATAAAAAGAGCAAAAAAATATTTAAAAAATTTGAGGAGATAATCCCATGAAAAATAATAGCTGGGTTGAAATATCAAAGGATAACTTAATTCATAATTTAAAAACACTAAAATCTAAAATTAATGATTCTGAATTAATGTTTGTTGTAAAAGCAAATGCTTATGGACACAATATGGAAAAAGTTGTCCAGATAACAGAATCTCAAGATGATCTCGTTGATGATTATGGAGTTCACTCAATCAAATCAGCTGTTAAATTAAGAGAATTTGGAATTAAAAAAGATATATATGTTTTAGGCTATGTAAATCTTGAAAATATAAAATACTTATTTGAATATGATTTTATACATGTTGTTACAAACATGAAAACACTTAATAAAATAATTGAGCTTTCAAAAAAATATGAAAAATCTATTAAAATTAATTTAAAATGTGAAACCGGAACAAATAGACAGGGAATATTAATAAATAATATAGATAAATACTTTAAAAAAATCAATTCCTCTAAATGGGTTGAATTAGAGGGTTTAATTTCACACTTTGCAAATATTGAAGATACAACAAATCACCAGTATACAATAAAACAATTAAATAGATTTGAAAATTTTATCAAAAAAGCAGATAAATATGAATTAAGTAATCTTAAAAATCATATTGCATGTTCTGCAGCTATTATTCTTTTCCCAAAAACACATTATCAGATGGTTCGTGCAGGAATTTCATCTTATGGATTATGGTCATCAAAAGAAACATATATTTCACATAAATTATTAAATAAAGAAAATAATATAACTCTCAAGCCGGTATTAACCTGGAAAACTATTATAGGACAGATAAAAACAATACCTGCAGGCAGTTATATTGGTTATGGATGTACCTATAAAACAACAACCGAAACTAAACTGGCAATCTTACCGGTAGGATATTATGACGGATATGATAGAAGGCTTTCAAATAAGGGGTATGTATTAATAAATGGAAAAAGAGCTCCAATTAGGGGAAGAGTATGCATGAACATGATAATAGTGGATATAACCCATATAGATAAAGTCAATCTTGAAGATGAAGTGATACTCCTTGGAAAATCTGTAAATGAAGAAATCACACCTGAAGAATTGGCATCTAAAGTAAACACTATAAATTATGAAATTGTTGATAGAATAAATCCACTGATAGAAAGAATAATAGTATGAAAAAATTATCCCTTTTAATTTTAATTTTTTTCCTATCAATTGTTCCATTATTTTCAGCAGAATACCCCCATGTTGATTCTATCAGTCACAGTAGTTCCTATCTAAATTATGGTGAAATAATTGATATTGAAGGAATAAATGATATCTACCTTGTGATTAGTTTTGATAAAAATGTTTTTATTGACGAATCAGTTTCTCTTAATGAAATTTTTGTTGTTGAAGCTAAAGATAGTTCTATGAACTATAATATTTCTCCCGAATTTCCTTTGAGTGATCCGCAATCCAGAGTATATCTTGGAATTCATAATATTAACAATTCAACTGAGATCAATATAACAATTAAGCAGGAATATATAGAGGATGAACTTGGAAATCATCTTGATGGGGAAAGTAAAGGTGTTCCTTCTGATTTTGTATTCAAGCTATATTTATACATTAACAGCCCTATTTTACAGATTATTAATACATATAATGGAGACAAAACATTTAATTCTTCTATAGAAATTAGAGGAAGAGTTTATCCCTATGATTCAAATCTTTTTGTAAATAATGTTCGAATTACTGCGGGAAGTGATGGATATTTCACTACTGTTCAAGATCTCAATGTAGGTGAAAACATTATAACCTTTGATTGCACCTACAACACCTATTCAACTTTAAATCAATTAACAATTTTCAGAGAAAAAAGAAATAGTGAAAGAATAATTAATATAATTGTTGGACAATATACCTACATGCCGGTTCCGGATAATGAATTTGGATCACTTGAAATATATACTTTTGAAGGAGAAAGGATTGCCAAAATTCGTTATCTTAACAATAACCAGTGGAACGGTATCTACAGGGGAAAATCTTTAAAAACTGGTATCTACCTTTATATAATTAAAGATACAAATGGAAAAATACTGAGAAAAGGGAGAATGAAAATATTAAAATGATAAAAAAATCTATACTTTTGCTTTTTAGTATCGTTGTGTTTATCTTTACATCTTTTTCTATCGATGTTATTGGTACAAATAACTTGAGATCTATTCGAAGCGGTTACTTAAATTCTTACTCTCAGGATAGTTCTATAATTAATCCAGCTTCTCTTACATTTCTGAATAAAAACCTTTTTTTCTCTTTTTATAATACAAAATATAATTATAACTTTTACTCAATAGATACCGACCCGGAGAAACATCTTTTAATGGTTTACCAGCCCCTTGAAATTGATGCCGGATTTCAATTTGCAATTCAGCATTTTGATTCCAAGGTTGGTTATACCGAATCTTCATTTAGTACAGCTTATTCACAAAAATTTTTCAATAAACTATCATTGGGTCTTAGAGCAAACTTTTCAAGTTATGAAATGGAAATATGGGATAATTACATTGGAGATAATATCGTGAACTCTGAAAGTTCAATATTATTTGATTTTGGTATAATTTTTAATCCCATGACAAATTTATACTTATCAAGTTCTGTTAAATCAATTAATGATAGCAAAAATATAAGTTTTGATAATGGAGTAACTTATGATTCCAGGTATGGTAATTTCATGTTAAACTATTACACTTATAAAAACGGTCTTCAGGAAACTAAAACAAATTTTTACCTTGGTTATGAAAAATCATTTTTCAACAATCTTTTAATTCCATCTGTTGGTTTAAATGTTAATAAAACGATAAATGCTGGTTTGTCTGTTAATTACAGATTTCTATCTTTTGATTTTGGATATG
>CAZUKV010000084.1:0-3853 GCA_964621075.1 uncultured bacterium
CATAACCTAATAGTGCTGAACCTAAATCGCCACATCCCACCAAAATGCCATCAGTTTTATGTTTCCATCCCATGTAATCTTCTATTTTCGCAATCGCCTCTTTTACATTAAAACCTAATCTCGATTTACCTACTAAACCCGTTATTGATAAATCTTTCCTAACCTGTATAGGTTTTAGATTTATTTTTTCTGCTATTTTCTTTGATGATACATATTTTACATCATTCGAATTTAGAAATTTTAAATGATGATAATATAAGGGTAATCTTTTTAATGATGGTTCTGAAATTTTTATATTATTTTTATCACTCATAAACTCCTCCTAATTGATAAATATTTATCGATATCTATTTATCTAATTAATTTATAACGCTTCAATGATACCCTGTCAAGTAATTAATGAATTTTTTCACGATTAATTAATTTTAAATATTTTATTAATTTAAGAGGGATTTCTGCCATGCTTTATTTTTTTCAATATGAATTTTGATTTGTTAATTTTACTTCTTTTTCTCAACAACTGCAAGTAATACTCCCATGGGTTCTTTAAATAAACATACCTTTGAGCCATTAGCTATTTCATGAACTGGACTTACAATTTCTCCATCATTTTTTTTAATTTTTTCAACAGTTTTTTTAATATTTTTTACTTTTATATATATTGTTAAGAATGGTTCTTTTCTTTTTTTCATTTCAAATACCCCGCCACCATCAAATCCATTATTATTATTCTTTACTTTAAAATCGATATAATCAAGTTGCTTATTTATAGTAATCTTCCATCCAAATACTTCTTTTAAAAACGTAGCAGACTTTTTTGCATTAATAGAACCTATCTCCCACCAGCATACAGGATTTTTTTCCATGATATCTCCTTTATTAAGATCTTTTATATTATTTTTTAAAAAAATAAAATTAAAAATTATAATTACCATCAAAACAAAAACAATAATTTCGAAAATTCTAAAATATTTCAATCTTCTCTTATTCATTCCTATCCCCTTCATTAATAATCATATCAATCCACAATTTTAATGTATTTTTAATATCTATCATTTTTCCCCATTTTTTTTTGATAAAATAATTTTCATATCTATCATATCTAACAGTTATAAGATCTTCCATTTGTAAGGCTTTATTTTCTTCATTTATCTGTTCATGTAAATTAAGAGGATAATTATATTTTTTTGATAACTGTTTAATTTCATTTTTATCATAATTTGAAAGAATAGTTGCAGTTAGAATAGCCTGATGAAAAAATATTGCGTATTTAAAATCTCTATTATAATATTTTATAAAATAATTATCTCTATAATTATAAATAAAATTATAATACCATTTTTTAAAAATCTTATCACGAGGATTCACTGACAAATGACCGGCATTAAAGTATGGATAAATTTTATCCTTTCCATCCGCAGTTTCCATTTCAAATAAGTTACCTTCATCTACTGCTATTCTTTTAAATAATTCTTTCCAGAAATTATCAACTCTTTTATCATAATTGTTTCCTATTAATTTATGATGAACAGGTACATAAGCCACTGATTCATCATTATTTAAAATAAATTCAGATGGAAAATCCAGTATTATAGTATCTGAATCCAACCATATTAAATTATTAATTTTCTTTTTTAAAGAAATTTCTTCAGCTCTTTTTGCAGCTGCAACTTTACTAGCTAAAGGAAAATTTTTCATTTCTTTATTTACATCTACATTGAAAATTTCTGCATTAAGTTTCTTTAAACCATCCAGAACATAATTTGAAATCTTTTTATCATTATATTTAAACAAAAATATTTTACTTTCTGATAGTTTCCCACCAAATTTTCTTATACTTTTACAAAGTAACAAAGCTTCTTTTTCATTTTTATTTAGCTGCAAAAAAAAACCAAAAGCAACTTTGTTATTTTTGGGAAAAAACATTTTCAAACCAATAGCTAATACAACTACCAATATTATTACTATTAATAATACATTTATAACTGTTTCCATAACACAACTCCTATCTTTCTCAAATGTTCTAAAATAATTATATTGATAATTTTTTAAAATGTCATTTGACATTTTTTGCTATTTTTTTATTTAACAGGAATATAGAGTTCTATTTTTGAATTATTAGAAAAAATATTCTTTGAATTTATTCTACCTTTATAACAATCAAAATCATATGGATCAGCAAGATTATATTTTGATCCTGGAAGCCAGCTACCATAAATATACAAAAAAGAATCAGTTAATTGTTTATATTTTCCTGTATGAATAAATTTCAAATATTTATTTTTTTGAATAGTTTTACAGATGAAATCTTTTTTATTATTAAAACTATTTACCTTAACAGCTGCCATGTATTCCAACCTGTTGCTATCATTTTTATCTGGAAAACAAAAAGCGTAAGTTTTTTCATCATTATTTAAAGAATTTAATTTTTTTATATTTTCTTTCCACATTTTTATAATTTTCTTTTCTACATCATCGTCATAAATACTGTAATTATGTGTAACTCCAGCAATTTTAAATTCCGGTAAAATAATCTCTTCTGGTTCTCCAATCAACCATTTTGATTCTGTTATAATTTTTTTATCTATAACCTCAAAAGGATTTAACAAATTACTTATTTGTTGATTGTCACGATATCTGCTTGGAGGAATCCCAATGTATCTTTTAAATGAACGGGTGAATGACTCATGAGATAAAAATTGATATTTTGATGCTAACTCTCCAATATCTCTATTTCCTAATGCTAAATCTTTTGATGCTTCTGTTAATCTTCTCATTCTAATATATTTTCCTGGTGATATTCCAACTGTGGAGGAGAATATTCTGATAAAATGAAATACAGAATATCCCGCCTCTTTAGCTATATTTTCCATGATAAAAGATTTTGTTAAATGATCTTCAATAAATTTCAAAGCTTTTTCAATATTACTTTTATAATCCATTAATTTAAAATTCCATGGGCCCCAGACTTTCAGATTGCCAGAATCCAATAACCATGTTCTGTAAAGTTACATCATCTTCTGCATTGTTATAAGATTTTTTCAACCAGTATTTTGCTTTAGATATACTTTTTGAACATCCCTCTCCATAATAATATAGATTTGCCAGATAATATTGGGATTCAGCATGACCCTGATTTGCTGCTTTTTCAAGCCAGATCTTCGATTTTGAAGGATTTCTTGGAGTTAAATTCCCTTCATAATAAGACATGCCGAGCAGATACTGTGCTTCCATATTTCCATTATTACCAGCCTTTCTATACCACTTAAGGGCTTCATTCATATTTTTACTTACAACACCCTCAAAACCCTCTTCATACTTTAAAGCAATTTCACATTGTGCTTCTGTACAACCTAATTCAGAGGATTTTTTATATAAATTAAATGCTTTTTTACGGTCAACTGATTTTGTTCCTCTAAATCCTGTTTCATACATTTTTCCCAGAACAAAAATCGCTTTTGGGTTATTTTGATCTGCAGATTTTTTTATCCACTTAAAGGCTTCACTAATATTTGCTTTACCAGGTGGTTGATAATAATACCTTATTCCCACCTGAAATTGCGCATTTGCGTTCCCATTTTTTGCTTGTTTCATTAAACCATCAGGAATTGTAACTGAATAAATGAATGTAAATATTATTGTCATTATAAAAATTACAAGAATTGACTTTTTCATACTCCTCCTTTAAAGATTATTTTTCAAACCTATACTTATTAAAAAATAGAATATACTATATATATATACTATGAACAAAACCTTAATTTTCAAGTACATTTTAATATATTTTTAATATTTAAATTTTCATGATAACAACAATATTATTTAAAACTTGTAATTTTTAAATTAAACTGAT
>CAZUKV010000085.1:0-3772 GCA_964621075.1 uncultured bacterium
CCTCTAATTTATCAAATCTATCTTTAAAAACTAATTCAGCTTTTTTTACTTCATTAGGTTTTATTGATATCTTTTCATAAGACTTGTTATTTATCTTAATTTCTTTTTCATAAACCCTTAAATAAAATTTATCATTATAATATAATCTTGTCTTAAAACGGTTAAACTTCAATATTTGAGTCTTATCATTGAGATTTTTTATATGAAATGATACATGTATATAATATCCTTTTTTATCAACTCTCAAGTTATTTATCATAAATCCTTCCTGCACTTTTATTTTACCCAAATAATTTTGAATTTCTTTTTTTATCATTTCTTTCAATAAAGAATTATTATTCTTAAAATATTTTCCAATTTCTTCTCTGATTATCTCTCTAAAATTCTCTTTTTCAGACTTTTTTATTATCTCATTAGAATAATTATACTTTTTTATATTAACAAGTGATCTATCATTTACATCTACCAATTTAATATAAACTTTAATATCATTACCTTCCTTAATTAATTCTGCACCAACTGAATAATCAATATTATATTTATTTTTTAATATATTAAAATCAAAATTGCTAACCATTAACGGGAAATCATACCTGGCTTCAATTGATGGAATTTGTTTATTTTTCCATATATTTAAATTTGAGGAATTTTCAAGAAAACTCATAATTTCTTTACTCAAATTATTAGAAAAAGATTTTTCCACATTCTGATTTTTAAATTTCAAAAAAAGAACTCTGCTGTTATTATCAATCATTCCTTCCAAATTATCAGCTATTTTTTTTGCGAAAGATTTTAGCTGAACCATTTCCAGAGTGATTGGCATTGAGATTGAAACAAATAAATAAAAAAACAGCATTATAATAATAAATTTTTTTTTCATTAGACCCTCCATTAGTTAAATAGTTAAATAAAAAAATAGTTTCGAAGTTTCAAATCTGAATTTCCATCCAGTTGCAGGTTTAAATCGAAATTTATAATATTTAATTTCTTCAATATTTTTATAAACAATTTTAACTCTAACAACAACTTTTCTATTGATTCCCCGAAGACCGGTTACCTTGAGAGTTATTTTATTTAACAAATTTTCTTTTTTTTCAGGAATTGTGATTTTTTGATTATCGATAAATTTTAATTTAATTTTTGTTCCATATTCATTTATAAGTTTTTCTCCCAGCTGCATATTCTTTTTATTGCCATAAAAATATATTACACCAAATAAAATCAAAATAAAAATAATTAAATATTTAAATTTTATATAATTTAAATTCATAAAATTTTCTCCTTTTTATACAATGTATGAATATATTATAACATAAATATTAAAAAAAATAACTGATTATATTACTTTTATGTATCTAAATTTACACATTTATCAAAATTATATTTAGTAAATTATGAAATAATATGCATATAAGTAAATTACCTGATATTTTTCTTAAATAACCAAGATAAAAACCAAATATAAGAGAAATAAAAAAACCAAGTAAAGTAATTTGAAAAATATCATTATTTACATAAAATAAATGTGAAAGAGCAAAAATAAATGAAGTTATTATAATACTAAAATTAATACCCAAAACATCTCGTTTATTCATAAACATTTTATCGAGTAAGGACAGCTGTATCCCCCTGCTTGATAATTCTTCAGAAAATCCTACAATTGTTAAAAAATATATATTCTCAAGATAAAAATTAATGTTGAAATCTTTTAAAAATATAATAAAAATTATTATAAAAATAAGTATTATATTTATTGATACAAATTTTTTGCTTTTCTCGTTTATTTTTAGATTTAACCCAAATTTTACATTAAATTTTTTCCCAATAAAAATTATAAAAATCACTGATAAGACTAAACTTAAAATTTTACCATCCCAGTTATATTTTGAACTGATAAAAGATAATAATCTAATATTAATCATAACTCTGGTAATAATCTGATCAATGAAAAAATATAAAATTAAAAAAATATAGAGTATTTTATATCTTTTTATTATTTTTTCTCTAAAAGTTAAAAATATGAATACTAAAGTTAGTGCTGTTGAAACCAGGAGTTGATTCATTTTATTCTTGTTTCTAAATAATATATTACTTTATCAATTTCACTCTTATTATTTATTTCTATATCAAGACAATTTTCTATAAACCCCTTATAAATAATTTCAATCTTTGTATTCTTTACCTCATAATCATACAAATTATACCAGGTTATAAATCTTCCTCTAAATATAATCCCTTTTTCAGTTATAATTAGATTGCTCAAATAAATATATGAAATCAAAATTAGAAGTGTTAATAAATATAGAAATGAAAAATAATCCCTGCTTACCAGATTTTTTATAATAAAAATTTTATAATATAAAAGAATAAAAAAAATTATGAATGAAAAATAGGTGAAAAATTTTATAAAGGAACTTTTTTTCGTATGAAATATTTCAATTTTGGATTTCTCCCATTTTCGTATTTTTATTGATAAAAATAATACACAAATAAAAAAGAAAATAGCAATATACATTTCAAGCATACCGAAATCCTTTCTTTATCTTAAACAATTATACTATATTCATTAATAAGTTTCAATCCGATTTATTTTTATTTATTTTATAAAATATGGTTGTTTTGAATATATATATTTAAGGTTCTTTTTGATAAATTTATATAGAATTACACCGGATAAAATAAGAAGAAAAATTAGAAATAATATATTCTCAAGTTTAAAAATATATACCTTTCCGTTCATATTTGCTGACAAATAACTTAAACATACCCCCATTAAATTATTTATAAAATGAATCAAAATTGGATATAATATACTTTTTGTCTTCATAAAAACGAAGATTACAATAATGGAAAATATAAAAGCTCCTGGCATTGTGGGAAAACCATGAAGTAATGAAAAAATTGCTGAAACAAGAAGAATCCCTTTTAAAGGAGTCATGATATATAAAATTCTATGTAGAATATAACCTCTAACTAACAACTCTTCAAAAACCGGTGCAAGTATAAGGATTATTAGAATATTAAAAAATGAAAAACCATCCTGTACAATTTTACCATACTCATTAAAATTATTTTCAATAGAAAAAATAAACATATTTATTAAAATTGTCATAGAAATAACAAAAATAAATGTTGGAATAACAATTAATATATTTTTGTAATTCTTCATGAAATCTATAGGAACAAAAAAATTACTAATTTTTATGCTCCAGATTTTATTTGAAATAAAAATTAGAAATAACGTGAAAAGAGGTATTGATAATGAGAATTCATAAAAAAACCCTTCAGAAGTCAAAAATATTTTTAATGGATAAACTAAAAATATATTAAATAAAATAAAAAATAAAAATAATTTTGAAAGAGTAATTTTTCTAAATGGATTGTTTTTAAAATTATATTTTGTAAAATTAATCATATCTAATTTTTAAAAAATTGTGATACCTTTTTATAAATAAAAAAGGCTATAACTGATATTATTAAACCTTTTAATAAATTAAAGGGAAGAATTGTCCAATATATTAATGATTTCAAGTCAACAATATATTTATTTATATTTGAACTGAGTTTGATAATAGATTGAATTTTGATTCCGAGAGCTTTTTCATAAAGAGGTAGAAAAATAAAATAATTTAAAATAGATGCACCTATGCCCATTGAAACTGTTCCAGCCACCAACCCACAAATTGCCGATCTTCTGCTTTTATTATATTTATAAACCAATCCAGCAGTTCCTACAAATATTGAACCAACCATAAAATTTGCTAATTCTCCA
>CAZUKV010000086.1:0-3740 GCA_964621075.1 uncultured bacterium
TCAAATCTTTTTCTTCAGCCATTTATTTCTCCTTTCTTTCTTTCCCAAAAATATTTTTAATTTTTTTAAAGATACTCTTTTTATTTTTTCTTCTTTCTTCCTTAATTTTTTTCTCTTTTTTCCTTTTTTCATTTTCTAATTCTTCAATTTTGTCCAATAAATACTCAACACTGCTCCTTTTCTCTAAAATTGCAGCAAATTTATCTATTTCCCATGAAGGAAATATGGAATCAACAATTGGTGATGAAAAAACTAAAAACTGTGATCCTACTCTATTTAAATATTTTGTACTATCAAAAAACATAATTCCTGGAACACCCATGTTCCACTTAACAATTTTTGATGCGAGTTTATCGAGTAACTCCTCCCGTTCTTCTTTTGATATATCATCATATAAATACATTACTGTTTCACCCTTTTCTTAATAAAATTTAAAATATCTTTATTTTGTGGAACATTAAACAAAATTACTTTCTTTTTCCTTCTAAAATATCTTTTTTCTTCATATGGATCAAGAACTATATTTGAACTATCTTTTTTCACTCTTTTGAAATAATCCCAATTATATTTTTTGTTTCTGATACTATTTGAAACTACAACTCCATTTTCATCAATTTTAAATGTGATTGGAATATAGAACTTTAATGAAGGATATATAACAAGAATAACTGCTAAAATAGTAAATAATACACTTTTTTCAAAAAAAATAAAATAGGATAATAAAATGATATATAATAAAAGAATTAACCATCCTCTTACAGGTTTTTGTTTAAAAAAATGAACTTTCCACTTGTACTCTTTTTGCATTTCTAATATATCAATATCATAATTAGTTTAAACAGTCAACGACTTTTCATATTTGTATTTTCTATTTATAGCGGGGCTGAGATTCGAACTCAGAACCTTACGGGTATGAACCGTACGCTCTAGCCAACTGAGCTACCCCGCCAAAAAGTATAAAAAAAAATTGCGGGAGTAGGATTCGAACCTACGACCTCCGGGTTATGAGCCCGACGAGCTTCCAACTGCTCCATCCCGCGTCATCGGTTAATCATTTTATAGTCTTTTTTTGATTTGTCAATAAATTTCTCAAGTTTAATAATTTTTTCATTTCTGCGTTTCAAACCCAATTTGAATCTTGCAATTCTTTCTTTTAAATAATCATAATTTTTTGCAAGTTTTAATTTCTCTTTTAAGTAGGAATTTTTTTCCATAAGTTCTCTTTTTTGCTTTATCATTTTTATTTTATAATTTTTTACCTTCCAGTAGTCTGATATTACAGAACTACTCTGGATAATCCAAATTAAACAGATAATATTAAATATAATTAATATTAATGCAATTAATTTGGTTTTCATTCCTCTTCTTTGTCCTCAACCCTATCTACAAATTCTACAATTGCCATTAAAGATCCATCACCTTTTCTTACTCTGGTTTTATACATTCTTAAATAACCACCATTTCTTGTGCTGAATCTTGGTGCAATTTCAGAAAATAGCTTAACAACAGCATTTTCTTCAAAAACTTTTTTTCTTGCCAGCCTTTTAGCTTTTAAACTATCCTCTTTTCCAAGAGTAACAAGTTTTTCAACATAGGACTTAATTTCTTTTGCTTTTGTATAAGTAGTTTCAATTCTTTCTTCTAATATAAGAGAAGTAGCAAGACTCCTCAATAAAGCCTTTTTAGCTGAAGTTTTTCTCCCAAATCTTACACTTTTTACATGATGTCTCATATTTTTCTCCTCTCAACTTTTAATCCTCTAATATATCATCAACATTCATTCCAAGTGAAAGTCCAAGTTCTGATAATATATCTTTTATTTCTTTTAACGATTTTTTACCAAAATTTCTATAAGAAAGCATTTGTTGTTCAGTTTTTTGAACCAAGTCACCAATAGTATCAATTTCTGCATTTTTAAGACAATTTGATGATCTTACAGACATTTCAAGCTCATCAACACTTCGATTTAACAATCTTTTTAATTCCTGATTTTGCTCTTCTTCTTCTTCCTCAGGATATTCAAGTTTTTCATCACTTTCTTCAAGAACATCAAGATAATCTTTTAATATCCGTACCGATCTTTTTAATGCAATATCAGGAGTTATGCTTCCATCTGTTTCAATTTCCATGATTAATTTATCATAATCTACTGATTTTCCAACAAGAGATTGCTCAACTTCATAATTCGCCCTAATTATAGGTGTATATACTGTATCAGCAGCTATAAAAGTTACAGGTAAATCATCGTATTCATGTTCTTCTGCTAATTTATATCCATTACCATGATCAAAATAGAGAGATAATGTTATTTCTCCATCATCACTTAATTCACATATATATAAATCCTCATTCATAACTTCAATTTCAGAATCTAAACCATTAAAATCTTTTCCTGTAACTTTTTTAGGACCTTTTGTTGAAAAAGTAATTTTTTTTAATCCTTCCCCATCATATTTAACTCTTAAATTTTTTAAATTTAAAATAATATCAAGTACATCTTCTTTTACATTATCAATTGAAGTAAATTCATGAGCTACCCCATCAATTTCTACACCAATTAATCCTGCACCCTGAATGTATGATAACAATATTCTTCTTAAAGTATTGCCAATTGTAATACCAAATCCCTTTTCAAAGGGTTCTACAGAAAACTTACCATAAGTATTACTTTTTTCTTCCCAATTCAATTCTTCTGGAGTTTCTAGCCTTAGCCATTTCATTAATAATATCCTCCATTCCTAATTATTTAGAATAATACTCAACAATTAAATTTTCCTCAATATTTTGCGGCATATCTTCTCTTTCAGGTAATCTAACTACTTTTCCCTGAAATTTATCCGGGTCTACTTCAAGCCACTCAACTAATGGATTTTGCTTAGCTACTTCCATAGCAACTTTGAATATTTTTTTCTTTCTTTTGTGTTCTTTAACCTCTATAACATCTTCTTCATCAACAACATAAGAAGGAATCTTAACACTTCTACCATTAACTGTAAAATGTCCATGATTTACAAGCTGTCTTGCAGCCTTTCGTGATGGAGCAAAATTTAATCTAAAAATTACATTATCTAATCTTCTTTCAAGATATTGAAGCATTAATAAACCTGTCATGCCCTTCTTTTTATCCGCTTTTTTATAATAATTTCTAAACTGTCTTTCCATTAATATATACATTTTTTTTACTTTTTGTTTTTCTCTAAGGTGAAGGCCATAATCACTTTGTTTTTTTCTTAAATTTGATTTTCCATGTTCTCCAGGTGGATAAGATCTTTTTTCAAAAGAACATTTCTCGGTATGGCACCTGTCTCCTTTTAAAAATAATTTTTCACCTTCTCTTCTGCATATCTTACAAACTGGTCCTGTATGCTTAGCCATTTTTTCTCCTCCTTTATATAATAATTATTTTTGTTTTTTCATTTTACAACCATTATATGGTCTGGGCGTGTTATCTTTAATCCCAACTAACTTAATACTTGAATTTTTGAAAGTTCTAATAGATGGTTCTCTTCCAGGTCCCGGTCCTTTATAAGTAATTTCCATAGATTTAACACCTATTTCTTCTAAAAATTCCAAGCAATTTTCAGCAGCAAGTCTCGCAGCAAATGGTGTTGATTTTTTAGATCCTCTGTATCCCTGGGTTCCGCCACTTTCCCATGTAAGAACCTGTCCCTGTTTATCAATAATAGTTATAATTGTATTATTAAAAGTTGCTTTAATCTTTGCATAAACAAAACTAACTC
>CAZUKV010000087.1:0-3685 GCA_964621075.1 uncultured bacterium
TTTCCATTCCATATCCGGATAATCCAATAAGTTTTTTGGGGTTATTCGTTAGCAGTCTGATTCTTTTTATACCCAAATCATTTAATATTTGAGCTCCAACACCATAATCTCTCAAATCAGGTGGAAACCCAAGAGCTACATTAGCTTCAACAGTATCCATTCCTTTATCCTGTAAATGATAGGCTTTAATTTTATTTAAAAGACCTATCCCTCTTCCCTCCTGTCTTAAATAAACAAGAACTCCTCTACCCTCTTTTTCTATCAACTCAAGGGCAGCATGAAGTTGATTACCGCAATCACATTTTTTACTCCCAAAGGCATCTCCTGTTAAACACTCAGAATGAACTCTAATTAAAACAGGCTCATCTCCTTTTAAATCTTTCATTTCTCCTTTAATTAAAGCAACATGCTCCTTGCCATTTATTCTGTTTTCATAACCAGCTATTTTAAACATACCGTAATCCGTGGGTAATTCAGCAATGGCCTTTCTTCTCATAAATTTATCTCTTTTTAATCTATATTTTATTAAATCCGCAATAGTTATAATTTTCATATCAAATCTTTTTGCATATTTCATTAAACCGGGAAGTCGCATCATTGTTCCATCATCATCCATTATTTCACACAATACACCAGAAGGATTCAACCCCGCAAGTTTTGCTAAATCAACCGCGGCTTCTGTATGTCCGGCTCTTTCCAGAACTCCCCCTCTTTTGGCTTTCAAAGGAAAGATATGACCCGGAACAACTATATCCTGAGAAGTAGAATTCTCATCAATTGCTGTTTTAATCGTATGTGCTCTATCATGTGCTGATATACCGGTTGTTACTCCATGTCTTGCTTCAATTGATTGGGTAAAAGCAGTTTCATGATGAGATTCATTAGCATTTGTCATCATTTTTAAACCCAAATCATTTACCTTTTCTTCTTCAAGAGATAAACAAATCAACCCTCTTCCATATTTTGTCATAAAATTTATATCATCAGGAGTAACCTTTTCTGCAGGTACTATTAAATCTCCTTCATTTTCCCTATCTTCATCATCTACAACAATTATCATATTTCCCTTTTTTAATTCTTCTAATGCCTCTTCAATACTGGATATATAAAATTCTTCTTCTACCATTTTTTTAAAACCTCCTTAACTGATTTTCTCTTCTTATCTCCGCTGTAAAATTTATATAAATATTTTGATAAAATATCAAATTCCAGATTTACAGGATCTCCAATATTTTTATCCTTCAAGTTAGTATTATGAAATGTATGCGAAATAATTCCTACATTAAAGTTATAATTTTCTACATCCACAATAGTTAAACTTATCCCATCAATAGATATTGATCCCTTTGAAACTAAATACTTATCATATTTCTTATTGAAACTGAAAAACATCCTTATATTTTTGCTATTTTTAATTATTTTTTTTATTCTTCCAACATCATCAACATGCCCCTGGACAAAATGGCCATCCATTCTCCCACCGAATTTTAAAGCCTGTTCTATATTGATTAATGAACCAATTTTTAATTTATCAAAATAAGATTTATCAAGCGTTTCTTTCATTAGCTCAAAAAAGTATAAATTATTATCTTTTTTGATTACAGTTAAACATAATCCATTACAGGCAATGGAATCTCCAATTTTTACATCTTCTAATCCATCTATTTTGATACCGATAACAAATTTATTACCGGTAAAATTTCTACTTTTTAAAACACCGACTTTTTCAATCAATCCAGTGAACACCTTTTCTCGCTCCTTTAATCATTATATTATCTCCAAAACTGAAATGCTCAACCTTTTGTAATTCGATTCCATTTTTAACTTCATCAACTTTACCAAAACTTGTTGGAGATAACCCCCTCCCGATAATTTTGGGAGATATATAAACATTAATTTCATCATAAAATTTGTTTTTCAAAAAATAACTTATAGTTTTTGCTCCACCTTCTACAAGTACTGAATGAATATTTTCATTACATAATAATTTACTTAATTTATTGATGCCTATAGATTTTCCTTTTTCTATTCTAAATATTTTAACATTATTAGTAGATTTTAAATTATAATTTGAAGTAATTAATATGGAATTACGATTAAAAATTTTATATTTAAAAGAAGAAATATCCCCAGAGAAATCCAGAACTACAGGAGTGGGTTGAAACCCATCATCATTTTCCCGTGCTGTTAATCTCGGATTATCTGTTAATACTGTATTACTTCCCACAAGTATTCCCTGAACATTATGTCTTTTATAATGGACATGTTTCCTGCTTGATTTGTTGGATATCCATTTTGAATTATAACTTATAGTTGCAATATATCCATCAAGAGTCATTGCATATTTAATATATATAAAAGGTCTTTTTTCATAAATATTTGTAATAAATACTTTGTTTAATTCTTTAACTTCTTTTTCTTTAATTCCTGTTACAACTTTAATGCCAGCATTTTGTAAAATTTTTATACCTCTTCCCGAAACTTTTTCGTGAGGATCAACCATTCCAATAAAAACCCTTCTAATTTTACTTTCAATAATTTTATCAACGCATGGTGGTGTTTTTCCATTATGGCTGCAGGGTTCAAGTGTCACATATAAATCTGCTCCTTCAGTAGATTCTGTTGAATTATCTATAGCAATGGGTTCGGCATGTTTTTCTCCAAATTTTTTATGATAACCCTCCCCAATAATTTTATCATTTTTTACAACTACAGCGCCCACATAAGGATTAGGTTGTACACCTGCATCCGCTTTTTTAGCCAAAGTTATAGCTTTATTCATATATTCGGGATTATATTCCGCCACTATTTAAACTCCTGTATTCATTTAAAGCAGATCTATCTGTCATGGAAGATATATAATCAGCAATTGCTCTTTTAAGTCCAATTTTATCAATTTCTTTTTGATATTTTTTTGGAATAATACCGGGATATTTCAAATATGCTTCAAATAACCCCTTTATACATTTTTCTGCACTTAACCTCATCTTCATCACCCTTGGATGATTATACATTTTTTCAAACAAAAATTTTTTCAACTGCATTCTTTTTTTGTTGGTAGAATCTGTAAACGATACCATTTTTTTGTTTTCTTTTTTCAAATCTGCATATGATTCAATATCGTATTTATCAATATTTTTCTTTGTATTTTGTACAATATCTTTAATAAAATAAGAAATAATTGAACTAATAGTCCTAAATTTAATAATATTTTTATTTTCACATTCCCTATATCTGCTGGTAATTTTTTCTAAAGAATTCTTCCATATCTCAACCTGGTTTAGCTCTTTCCAATTTAACAAGTTAGAAACCAGTCCATCATCAAGGTCATGATTTAAATATGCAATTTCATCAGCAAAATCAATTATTTGTGCTTCAAGTGTTGGAACCTGTTTCAAATTAAATATCTCATCAAGGTCCTGATTTGATGGTTTATCATATGGTGTATTATGTTTAACAATACCTTCGAGAGTTTCAAAAGATAGATTCAGTCCGGTAAATTCAGGATATCTTTTCTCAAGAAAAGTTACAACCCTGTAACTCTGTCTGTTATGTTCAAATCCTCCGGAATCCTTTAATAATTCATCAAGAACTTCTTCTCCTGTATGGCCAAACGGGGTATGCCCAAGGTCATGAGAAAGAGCTATTGCTTCAACAAGCTCTAAATTTAATCCAAGCATTTTTG
>CAZUKV010000088.1:0-3640 GCA_964621075.1 uncultured bacterium
TATTCATCCATAGAATATATGATACTATTAAAAATATTACAATTAATCCTATAGTTCCGAGTTCCACCCACTGAGATATTTTAAATATATTACTAAACCAATCTCTCGGATATAATATTTCTTCAGTTTTAAAATTTTTTAAATCCCTAACAAATAATTCAATATTTTTTAATGTCCGATAATTAGAACTAACTTTAATTAAAAGAGTTGGGGGTAGAGGATTTTCATCAATTAATGGATAAATCTTTTTAATTGTTTCACTTGATTCAATAAAATTTTTGAGATTTTCTTTAGCATCATTATAAATAATCTCCTTTATATCAACATCTTTATTTTTTCTTGCAAAATTTATTACCTCATTTACTTCTTCTGTAGTTACTTCTTTTGAAAATATTACTTCTATTCTAATATTTTTATTTAAATTTTTAATAGCGGTCTTCATATTATTATAAAACAATAAAAGAAAAAGATTCAGCGAAATTATAATAACCATTGTTATAATTAAAACAATACCAATTTTTCTGTGGTGTATTAAATTTTTCAATCCACTTTTTAAAAGATAAAAAAACTTACTCATAGATTCTACCTTTATTAATCTTTAATTTGCGATAAGAGAATTGATTTACAAGTTTATAATCATGAGTTGCCATTATAACAGTTGTTCCATTTGCATTCAATTTTTCTAAAACCCTTATAATAGAATTTGATATTTCAGGATCAAGATTACCGGTTGGTTCATCTGCAAGTATAAGATCTGGATGGGTAACAAGAGCCCTTGCAATTGCAATCCTTTGCTGCTCTCCTCCTGAAAGCTGATATATTGGAGTATTAATTTTGTGACTTAACCTCACCTGGTTTAAAACTTCCAGTGTTCTCTTATGGGCTTTTTTAGGAGAAAATCCAACTACATTAGCAGCAAGTTCTAAGTTTTCATAAGCTGTTTTATAAAACATCAATTTGAAATCCTGAAATACTACACCCATCTTCTGTCTTAATAGAGCTCTCTTTTTATGAGAATAATTTTTTACTTCATCATCGAAAAGATAAAAATCCCCTCGTGTTGGAACTTCTTCCAGATAGAGGATTTTTAAAAAAGTTGTTTTTCCTGCCCCACTTGGCCCAATTAAAAATACAAACTCCCCTTTTTCAATGGTTAAATTTACATTTTTCAGAGCAGGCCATGTTTTGAGATAGGTCTTATATAAATGATTCAATCTAATCATATATAGATAATACCAATAAATTTCTTATTATTCAAGAATAATCAAAAGGAGAATAATTATTTCTTGATTTTATATTTAGTATTCCTAAAATAGAAACATGATAAAATTTTATAAGGAGGAAATATGAAATATATTATATTAGCTGGTGGAACAGGAAAAAGATTATTCCCTTTAAGCAGAAAGAAAAAACCTAAACAATTTTTAAAACTTTTTTCTGATAATACATTAATTCAGGAAACTGTTTTGAGATTGAATTCAAATAAATTTAAAATTGTCAGCAGTAAAAAGAATTTTTATAAATTAAAAGATAATCTTAAAGAAATAAACAAATATAAAAAAAATAGGATTTTACTTGAACCTTTTGGAAAAAATACAGCCCCAGCAATTATATATGCATTAACACAATTTGAAGAAAACGATATCATAGCAGTACTTCCTTCCGACCATTATATTAAAGATAATAAAAAATTCGATGATTGTTTGAAAAATGCTGGAGAAATAGCAGATAAAGGATATATTGTCACACTGGGAATTGTACCACAATATCCTGAAACCGGATATGGATATATTAAAAAATCCAGGAAACTAAATGATAATAGTTTTTTAGTAGAAAAATTTGTTGAAAAACCAGATTTGAAAACCGCTAATAAATATCTTGAAAGCAATAATTATTACTGGAATGCAGGAATGTTTGTTTTCAAGAAAAAAACATTTATTTCTGAATTAAAAAAAATAGATAGAGAACTTTATGATTTTTATAAAAAAATTAAGAAGAATCCTGAAACCAAAAATGAAGAATATAAAAAAATAAAAAATATTTCTATTGATTATGCTGTAATGGAAAAAACAGATAAAATGGCTGTAGTTGAATCACAATTCGGATGGAATGATATTGGAAACTGGAAATCATTGAAAGATATTTTAGGAAAAAATAATGAAAATGTTGTAAAAAACACAAAAGAAGTTTCATTAAAAAGCAAGAACAACTTAGTAATATCTGAAAAACCGATAGTAAGTCTTATTGATATAAATGATTTAGCAGTCATTGATACAAAAGATATTCTTCTTTTAGCTGATTTGAAAAATTCACAAAAGGTAAAAACAATATTTAATAAGATTGATAAAATAGCTCCATTCAGAACAGAAGCCTCTCCTGATGAAGAAAGACCCTGGGGGAAATTTGAATCATTAAAAGATGATGAAGAAACTGGATATAAAGTAAAATGGATTAAAGTAAAAAAGGGAGAAAAATTATCTCTACAGTATCACAAGAAAAGAGCAGAACACTGGATAATCGTTAGCGGAAAAGGGTTAATGACACTCGGGAAAAATAGTTTCGTTGTTGAGCCCGGTCAATACATTCATATTCCAGTAGAAGAAAAACATACAATGAAAGGAATAGAAAATACTGAATTCATAGAAATACAGACCGGTAACTATTTGAAAGAAGACGATATTGTAAGATTAGAGGATAAGTATAACAGATAGATAAACTTGATAATTCTCTTTATTAATATTTTATACTGTCTTTTATTAATAGACTGCAGTTACTGATTTATTCAGAAAATATATCTCTTATATATATATAATTTATATCAAGACAAATTTTACTTATATCAAAATTTGAATTTTAAAAAGGCCCCGATTCTTTTATAAGAAAAATCATTCTCTTCAAGTTCTTCAAATTGCATCAAATCCTCATCATAAAAGGCAACCAGAAAAACATTCTCATTTTTAAAGTTCGTGTAATATTTTATCCCTCTTTTTATTCTTTTATAATCCATTGTTTTATCATTAACCGAATCTTTTCCTGAAAGTAGTTCAGCATCATAAAATATATGAAAATAACTTTCTTTACTAAATTTATAATAGAAATTTAAACCACCACTGTGTTTAAATATATTTTCATCAACAAAATCCATATTATCTACAATATAATTTTTAAAATACCACTCTTCATTTAAATACAGTGAATCTGCATCTTTAATATAATTTATTTTTCCAAATAATTTTATAAAAATATTTTCTGTTATTTTTATCCTGTGATGATATTTAAATTTAAGATCCAGTGTATTATCTTCCTTCTGTAATTTAAAATTATTTATATCAGGTGAATAATAAATAAAATCTTTTTTATGTATATAATCTAAAGAAAGGTCAAAATAATCATGAGTATAGTTTAATTTGTGATTTCTGATGGTATAATCTTTTTCCAGAGATGTAATCATCAAATTATCGTCCTTAACCTTTTCATAACCAAATATAAAATCCAAATTATTAAATATCATTTTATAATTTAGTTTCAATGTTTTTTTGTTATCATCGATTCCTTCTCCATACAAATTAAAATCATTACCCGAATCTGAATAATAAGGAAGATAAAATTTATTGTATGAAGCATATTCTTCATTTGATTT
>CAZUKV010000089.1:0-3637 GCA_964621075.1 uncultured bacterium
AAGATTTAATAGCTATGAATGCACTATACAGGCCCGGTCCAATGGATATGATAGACACTTATATTAGACGAAAGCATGGTATGGAGCCTGTTGATTATATTTTAGATGAAATGAAACCTGTCTTAAAAGATACTTATGGAGTAATTGTCTATCAGGAACAGGTTATGAGATTATCAAATATTCTGGCGGGTTTTTCTCTGGGACAGGCTGATATTTTACGTAAGGCCATGGGAAAAAAGAAACGTAAATTATTGAATAAAATGAAAAAAGAGTTCATAGAAGGTGCTCAAAAGAATGGTATTGATGATGAAAAAGCTAAAGAGGTATGGGAAAAAATGGCCAAGTTTGGGGAGTATGGGTTTAATAAATCTCATTCTGCTTCCTATGCATATGTTGCATATCAAACAGCCTATTTAAAAGCTCATTATCCACAAATTTACATGGCAGCACAGCTAACAAATGATAGAAATAATTCTGATAGGGTTGCAAATGGTATTAAAGAATGTAAAAATTTAGATATTGAGGTACTTCCTCCAGAATTAAATAAAAGTTATAAAGATTTTACAAATGAAGGAAAAGATATAAGGTATGCTTTTGGAGGTATTAAAAACGCCGGGGATGATGCAATAGACAGTATAGTTGAGGAAAGAGAAAAGAACGGTTTTTTTGAAGATATTTTTGATTTTTTTATAAGGATTGATTATACAGTAGTTAATAAAAAACTTGTTGAATATTTTATATATAGCGGGGTTTTTGATGAATATGGTTATTCAAGAAAAACACTTTTTTTTAATATGGATCGACTCATGGATTATGGTAAAAAAGAGCAGAAAGCTAAAATAAATGGAAGTATTAGTTTGTTTAGAAATATGGAAGATGAAATTCAGCTGAAAATAAAAGATTTTGGTACATGGAATGATTGGGATAAATTTAAAAAAGAAAAAGAAGCACTGGGGTTATATCTTACAGGACATATGCTTGCTGGATATGAAGAAACCATTCTTGAAAATGCTGATATTAAAATTGAAAAAATATATGAAGAAGAATTTTCTTTTGACAAGGATACAGAGTTTGTTTTGGGAGGATTTTTTACTGAAGCTAAAAAATTAACATCCAAAAAAGGAAATAGATATCTGGTTGGAACATTTGAAGACATGAGTGGAGAGGTTGATGTAATTGCTTTTGAAAAGAATTTAAAAAAAATGGAAGAAAAAATTGAAAAGGAAAAATTAATTTTTATCACCGGCAAATTCAATTATGATATTGGTGATGATGAAGATAAGAAAAATATTAGATTTTTTATCAATAATGCTTATACTGAAGAAGAAATTCTTAAAAACAAAAAAAGGGTGTTGAATATTGTGCTTGATAAAAAAAATATAACAGATGATTTGGTTGATAAAATTAAAAATATATTGAATAATTATAGTGGAAAAAATTATGTTTATTTTCATATAAACTCCAATGAGCTAAATTATATAATTAAAGCAGGAAATATGTACAATGTAGAGTTATCCAGTGGTTTGTTGAAAAAAATGGATACAGTTATAGGGAGTAAAAATTATTATATTAATACGAATCTATAGGAGGATTTCATGAAAAAAGCTATATTTTTATTTTTAATATTTTCAATGGTATTTGTTTCAATTTTTTCTCAGGATATTCAACTGGAAGAAGTAATAGAAAATAAAAACTCAAGAATTATGCTCCTGCCAACAGCATATTCCAAACAAAGAGGACAGTATGAAACAACTATTGAGATGGAACCATTTAAAACAAGAGCATCAATTGGTATAACCCGAAGATTGATGATAGGGGTATCCTATGGAGGTGAAAATGTTATTGGCACTGAAGAAATAGACTGGTATCCAAGAGTTGAATTTAACTTGAAATATAAACTTTTTGATGAGAAGAGCGCAACTCCCGCTTTTGCAATCGGATTTTCAAGTGATGGATGGGGAAGTTATATTGATGCATATGAAAGATATATGATAAAATCCCGGGGGTTTTATGTAGTTGCAAGTAAAAGATTAAATATACTTGGGGCTGTTAAATTTAATGCAGGAATGAATTATTCTGTTGAAGGTGATAGTGAAGATGAAAAAAACTTTGATATTTTTCTCTCCATGACAAAAAACATTAATGAAGAACTTGAAATTATGGGTGAGTATGATTTAGCCATTAATGATAGTGGAGATGCGGCTCTCGGTAAAGGAAGGGGATATTTAAATCTTGGTTTAAGATGGAGTTTCGCACCAGAACTTGTAATTGATTTTCAACTGGTAAATATTTTTCAAAATTTTAAAACAAATGAATCCGGAATAAGTGTTCCTGAAGAAAAAAATGAAATTTCAAGAAATATTGCAGTAACTTATAGGGCTTTTTTTTAAATAAACTTGTAAAATTTAATTTTTTATAATATATATTAAATTAAGAAAAAGGATTTATATGAGAAAATTTTTGAAAACAAAAATTATTTGTACATTAGGCCCATCTACTTTTGAAAAAAAATCTATAAAAGAATTGGTTTCTGAAGAAGTAGATGTTTTGAGGTTTAATTTTTCACATGGAACCCATACACAATTTAAAAAAATATTGAATGATATTAGAGATGTGGATGAAAATATCTCTCTAATGGCAGATTTAAAAGGAACCGAAATAAGAACTTTTGTAAAAAAAGATTCAGGAATTTCTCTTAAAGAGGGAGATAAAATCCACCTTGTTTTTGACAATAAAGATGTGAATCAAAAAAACTTTTCATTACATTACAGTAATATTAAGGATATAAGCAAAAAAGGAATGGAACTTTTAATAGATGATGGGAAAGTTAATTTCAAAATATTAGATGTGAAAAAAGATCATCTTGTTTTAAAAACAATATCAGATGGAATTCTCTTTGATAAGAAAAGCACTCATTTTATTAATGCAGATGTCCCATTTCCTCTATTAACAGAACAGGATAAAAAGGATATTAAATTTGCGTTGGACAATGATTTTGATTTTATTGCGGCTTCAATGATAAAAAGTGAAAGAGAAATTTATGCAATAAGAGGGCTTTTGGATGAATCGATTAATTTAGTTTCAAAAATTGAACATCCACAAGCTGTAAAAAATATTGAAAAAATTATTGATGCTTCTGATCAAATACTCGTTGCAAGAGGTGACCTTGGAGTCAAAATGCCAATTACTAAGGTACCAATTATACAAAAAAATATTGTAAAAAAAGCCAGGGAAAGAGGAAAACCTGTAATTATTGCCACACAGCTTTTAGAATCAATGGTTGAAAATCCGAGACCTACAAGGGCTGAAGTAAATGACATCGCTTCAGCAATTTCCGGTTATGTAGATGCTTTGATGCTTACAGGCGAAACTGCTGCCGGGAAATACCCCATAGAAGCAGTAAGAGTATTGAAAGAAGTTATTAAAAATACCGAAAATTCAATTGATTATTCAGAATATTTAAATAAAGTAAGAGTTGATAAAGGAAATATAAGTGAATCCATTAGTTCTGCTGCTGTTGATGCTGCTTACTCACTCCCTGCTAAAGCAATATTATGTTTTACTGCTTCAGGTTCTACCGCTTTAAGAGTTGCAAAATTCAGACCCAAAGTTCCGGTTTTTGCATTTACCCATAATA
>CAZUKV010000090.1:0-3596 GCA_964621075.1 uncultured bacterium
GAGTGTTTTTTATTAACTTTATTAAAAGTACAAACTACCCTGAAACATACCGCGAACACGAACAACTAACTACTAATTACTGATTTTACTTTAATTAAATAAAATCGAATTTTCGAATTAATATCTCCTTGATATTTTAGAGAAAAAATGTTATATTCTCAGCATATAAACTATTAATTATAATTGTGGTTAGCTTATATATTACATGTTTTTTGTAACTAAAAGCGGTTTGCAGAAAGAGGGTTTTATGAAATCAAAACGTATCGTTTTAATTTTTTTAATATTTTTTCTTTTTATTAATAACTGTTCAATAATAAATCCGGTTGATATAGAAAAGAAAAACAGGATGATTTCTCAAATTATTACCTATGCTTTAAACAATTTTCATTATACGGATAAAGAATTGAATAATGATTTGAGTGATAAAATATTTAATGAATTTTTTAGTTATATTGATTATGGAAAAAGATATTTTTTACAATCAGATATAGACAAATTCAGAAAGAATAAAGAATATTTTGATAATTATTTTTTGGATGGAAATTATAATTATATTTATGAAATTTTTGATACATTTCTAATTAGGGTAAAAGAGGGACGGAATATAACAGAAGAGATTTTATCAAAACCTTTGGATTTTGATAAGGAGGAAAAAGTCCAACTCGATGGCAAAAAAAGAGAATACTGCAAAAACAGAAAAGAGTTAAAAGAATACTGGAGAAAATATTTGAAATATAGAACTGTATTGAGATATTTTGATATTATCGAAGAGAGAAAAAACAAGGATGAAAAAACCGATATTGATTATTCCTCAATAGAAAAGGAAGCAAGAAAAAGAGTTAAAAAAGCTATGGATCAATTTTTTAAAAGGCTTCTTGATTTTGATAAAAAAGAACAATTTGATATATATGTAAATACTGTTACAAGAATATTTGATACACATTCAAGTTATTTTTCTCCCTATGAAAAAGAAAATTTTGATCTTGAAATGTCAGGGAAATTTGAAGGAATCGGTGCGGTGTTAAGTGAAAGTGAAGGAAATGTAAAAGTTGTAAGAATTGTACCAGGTGGACCTGCATGGAAAGAAGGTAATTTAGAAGCAGAAGATGTTATTTTAAAGGTGAAACCAGGTAAAGAGAAAGATTTCCAAAGTCTTTTAGGGTTGGGAGTTGATGATGCTGTTAAACTAATAAGAGGAAAAAAAGGGAAACCTGTGATCTTAACTGTACGGAAACCCGATGGAAGAATTAAAGATATCAAGATAGTTAGAGATGTAGTTACACTTGAAGAAACCTACGCGAAATCTTCAATTTTACAATTAAAAAATAAAAATAGAAAAATTGGATATATAAAACTTCCCAAGTTTTATCATGATTTTAATGATTCAAAAGGAAGAAGATCCTCAGATGATGTAAAGAATCAGATAGAATATTTGAAAGATAATGGTATTGAAGGATTAATTTTGGATTTAAGAAATAACAGTGGAGGTGCCTTAAGAGATGCAATAAAAACAGCTGGATTGTTTATTGAGGATGGTCCTATAGTTCAGGTGCGGGGAAGAAGAGGCAAGATATCTGTATTAAGAGATTTAAATAAAAATATTATTTATGAGAAACCATTGATTATTTTAATAAATAAATTTAGTGCATCTGCTTCAGAGATAGTTGCTGCTGCTTTAAGAGATTATGGTAGAGCTGTAATTGTTGGAAGTGAGCAATCTTACGGTAAGGGTACAGTTCAAAATATGATAAGACTGGATGACCTTTTAAGTTCGAAATATGAAAAGTTCAGTCCACTTGGAGCATTAAAAATAACAACGCAGAAATTCTATAGAGTTTCAGGAAAAAGTACACAGGTAAAAGGTGTCAGTTCTGATATTGTTCTTCCGGATCTTTTTAGTGGTATGGAAATTGGTGAGGGAGAAAATGAATATTCACTTCCATGGGATACCATAAAGAGTGCAAATTATGATAAGAATAATTCTATAGAGAAAATTAATATAGGGGTTATTAAACAGAAAAGTAGAAATCGTGTTAATAAAGATCTTAATTTTAAAATAATACAAAATTATTCAAAATTTGTAGAACAGAATAGGGGTAAAACAGAAGTTTCTTTAAATATTAATAAAAGGGAAAAAAGACATGAAGAAATTCAAAAATTGATAGATAGATATGAAGATATTAATTATAAGGACACAATTGAAATTGTTGATAAAGCAGAGAAGACCTCAACTGAAGAAAACAAAGAAAAATACCAGAGATATTTTGAAACAATATATTCTGATATTTATCTTTATGAAACATTGAATATTATGAATGACATAATAATTGAGCAAAAATAAAAAAGGAGGAAAAATGAAAGTTGATATAAAATGGATGAATAAAATGCTTTTTAAATCAGTTGGAAAAAGGAATCGATATGTAACAATGGATGCAGTTCCGGATGTAGGAGGGCAGGATTCCTCCCTGTCACCTAAAGAAATGATATTAACAGGTCTTGGCGGATGTACGGGTATGGACGTTATTTCGATATTGAGAAAAATGAAACAGGTTCCTGATAGATTTGAGATTGAAGTGGAAGCTAAAACTGAAAAAGAATTTCCAAAGGAGTTTAAATCATTTAAATTAATTTATAAATTTTGGGGGGAAAATCTTGATGAAAAAAAGATAGAAAAAGCTGTTGCACTTTCTCAGGATAAATATTGCGGTGTTTCAGAAACATTAAAAAAAGCTGCTAAACTTGATTATGAAATAATTATTAATGAAAAATAAAAAACTATTTTTTTTCTTTTTCTACTACTTGTATGAAAACGCAGTTATATATAATTCCAGCGATTATATTTTTGAAATACTGGTGAATCCTGATAAAGAATTACTTTACTCAAAAAAATATAAAAAAAAAGAAAATAAAGAATTGAAAAGTAAAATTTTTAAAAGTATTAAAAATATTAATTTTATTAGAAAATTAAATTTTTATAATAGAGGCACACTTTTTGAAAAAAAAGTCTGGGAGCAAATAGCAAAGATTCCCTTTGGAAAAGTTTTAAGTTATGGTAAAATAGCTTTTAGGATGAATATGAAGGGATATCAGGCTGTTGGGAGAGCATGCGGGAAAAATTATTTTCCTCTTGTAATTCCCTGCCACAGAGTGGTGTCAAAAAATGGTATTGGTGGATATTCAGCTGGAGTAAACATTAAAAAAAAATTATTAAGATTTGAGGGGGTAAATATCAGTGAATCTATGTGTTGATATTGGAAATAGTTCTGCTAAGCTCGCTGTTTTTAAAGGTAACGGTATAATTGATTTTATAGATATTAGAACGGAATTTCTAAAAAATAATCGGTTTAATGAAAAAGAAAATGAGATATTTTTTAAAAAATATATTAATAATGATATACCCGTAGCAGTTTCTTCTGTAGTACCGGAAGCTACAGATAATTTAATCAATCACATGAAGAAGTACTGTGATGTAGATATTAGAACAGTTAAAGAATTAGATTATGAACTTGGGATAGATTATGAGGGTTTAATTGGTGAGGATAGGTTAATGGCAGTTTATGCAGCATCTAAAATTTTTGGACCATCAACAATTATAG
>CAZUKV010000091.1:0-3558 GCA_964621075.1 uncultured bacterium
TTAAAAAAAGTTTTTATTTATTGAAAATTCGAATTGAGGGTTGGAATCTGTTGTTTTAAAATCTGTTTTATAGGATAAATTAAAATCAAAATTCAAGTAATTAGAGAGATACAGTTTAAATCCATATCCAAAAGATGTATTAGGATCCATTAATTTTTTATCTTCTATTAGTGTAATGTTTCTTAAAGAATTTTTAAATAATCCAGAATTTATATAAACATAAGGAGTAATTGGGGGTAGTTTAATCCTTTTATATAAAGAATCCATGTATAAATTTAAAGGTAATCTAATTTGTGTATCAACTATTATTTTATTTGTTTTAGGGAAATATTGATTAGAAAATCCTTTTAAATAATTATAGTCTTCATAGATTAAATCAGAATGTTGATAAAAAATTCTTACTGCAAATGGAAGAGAATAAAATCTAAAATCAGAAATTATTTCATAATTGGAATTACTGTTACTTAGATAACCGCCATATAAAAATGCTCTCATACCGTAATATGGAAAGTATTTACCATAACTGGTATCATGATTAAAAGCTGTCCCAACAAAATTATATCCTGATAAGTTATCGGCATCAAATCCTAATAATTTTTTTCCAAAATGTAAACTAATACCATCAGAAATGGATAGAGGGTAATTTAATGTTCCCCTAAATTTTGATATATAATATTCTCTGTCATTTCTGAAAGTTGTATTTTTTTTAAATAAAATATCATATGTAGGTCGATTGCCCGTTTTTCTAAAACCAATGTTAAAATCAAAAGAAGAGCTGTTATTCAAAAAAGTACTGATCTGCCAGTAAAGCTGGGTTTCATTTAAAATATTAGAAAAATATGAACCTATAGCACCTTTTAGATACCTGTTCTCTTCAATTTGTAATCCTCCCAGTATAGATTCAAAGCGGGGTATAAAATCCGGTGATTTATGCTGTATATCATCAATTTTATAAGATATATCATCTAAAATATGTGGCACATTATAAATATCTACTTTTTTAATTTCATTTAAATACTCGGGAATATCAGTTTTAACTGTTGAGTTTTTTCCAGTATTAAATATATTTAGTATTAAACTATCTAATGTAAAATAAAAATTGGTGATTTCTTCTTTGAAATTTTTGAATTTATATATTGTATTATTTTTTAAATTGTAATGAAGTAAAACATTTTTCTTTTTTTGGGTTACAAGTAACAGTACTGAATTATCCGTATATTTTTTTGTTTTTGTTATTTTACCATCAATTTTTTTTATCTTGTTCTGATAATTTATATATGTGTTTTCACCATAAAAAGAAACTTTTATTATTTTGTTTTTAACAATTGTAAAATCTCTTATGTTGTTTTTACTTTCATCTATTTTTTCTGTTTTTAGATTTTTATCAATTCTATAAATTATTGAATTTATACCTTTTTTACCCAAGATATAAATATTTTTATTAATAAACTTGATTTTTTCTATTGTAGTTAAATCAGGTAGTTTTAATTTATAATTCTTTTGATTGGTAAAATTATATATTCCTAAATAATAAGTATTATTTTTGTAAAATAAGTAGGAGAGAAGAAATTCATCAGAAGAAATATCAATATAATTATCCGAATAAATAAGATATTTAAAAGGAGAGGATTTAAAAATTATTTCTTTATATGATTTATCTCTTATTTTTCTGATTAAAGAACCATTTTCATAGGTTATGTAGAATTTTTCATGTTCTAATAAAAAAATATGATTTTTTGAAATTAATTTAGTTGAATTATTGCTGTAAATTGAACTAAATTTTTTATCTAACTCTGCAATTTGTTCTCTCAAGAAAACTTTCCACTGTTCAAAAAGAGTTTTAAAATCATACCCATAGATTTTTTTCAAGGAGGTGTCCACATTAATTGTTAGTCTTAAATCTTCAATAAATTTATCGAAATCATTCTCTTTATATTTTGTTTTTAAAAATCTTATAATTGAATGTGATTGCTGGTATGCAAGATAATCATAATTTTGATTATTCTGCAGATATTCAGGACCATGTAGATACCCATTTAAATATGCATCTTTTAGAATCATAAATTTTGGATTGTCAAAATTACTCGTAGCTTCTTCTGAAAGGCCTTCAAATACCCATGTTGGAATTTTTATTTTTTTTGCTAATAATCCAGATAAAGGGCTTTTAAAAAATTTATGATATTGAAATATATGTGAAATTTCATGATATATTAATTCCTGAAAATAGTTAATATCTCCATTAAATGGGATTACTACTCTATCATAACGAAAAGTGGCAAAGCCACCGACATTAGGAGGGATAAAACTTGATAAAATGTTATTTTGTGTAAAATATTGTGGTGATGAATAAAAGATAATATTTATTTTATCATTGAAATTTGCACCTATTAGTTCACGATTAAAATCATAAGCATCTTCTGCAAATTGTACAAGGATAGGAATAATACTCCTATCTTTTTTTGAGTAATATATGTTAAAATTATCAGTTTTTGTTAATTCCCATTCAATATTTTTGGGATAAAACTTATATTTTCTAAAAGATGGTTGAACTGAAAAAATTTTAATTGTTAAAATTAAAAATATAAAATAAAGTGATATTTTTTTCATATAAAGAAATTATAGTAGACATTCTTTTAATATCAAGAAAATTTTAAATGTTGTTTTGTTATTGAAACTTAAAAAAAATAAAAGGGGTCAGGTCTCGACATTCGTACAATGTCTGCTGGGGTTAGTATTCTGATTTATTGTGTTTGTGCTTGTGTTAGTGTGTGTAAAAAATTATCTCTGATAATTTTTTAGTTAAAGCCTTAGTCTCGGACACACCGTCTCTTTATAAGATGGAAAGTTTAAGTAAAAAATTTAAATATAAAACTATTAAAATATTAAATGTAATACCAAAGTAGCTTATGAGATTGCCACACTCACTACATTCGTTTGCAATGACTAAAAATATCTAAGAGATTTTCTAAAAATAGTATCAGAATCAGCATTAGAAAAAATGATAAAACTATATTGTACTCAATGGGATCTCTTCGACTGGATATTCATAAGGTTGATTTTCCACTTTGTCATTCCGGACTTGATCTGGAATCCTCTCTTTTCTTAAAATAGTGAGATCCTGAGAAAGATCCCGGTTCTAGACCGGGACTACGGCTTACCAGGATGACTAATTCTTTTATATAAGCTCCTTCCCTCTCTTATAGGACAGTCTGACTGGAAATAAAATAAGGATAACGGGTTTTTTATTTTTTTCTTATCAAAAAATATTAATCTTTAATATTGAATATTTAATTACTTCTAAATACCCCCATCCATTTTAAAAATTATCCCTAATAATTATTTAATAACATATTACCCTGAAACATACCGTTACAGATTTCAGACTACAGAATCCAGATTAATTTATTATAAGTTCATCCAGCGGTCTTTTGGGTACATGGTGGATATCTTTTTTATCTCTGTAATAAGTTATTTGACCATTTTTTGCATCTTCCAGAACAATTGTTTCAGCAGGTTTACCCAGTGCAATTGCAAGAAGAATTTCAAATCTTGGATTAA
>CAZUKV010000092.1:0-3536 GCA_964621075.1 uncultured bacterium
GTAAAAGATATTTTAAAAGTATTAAAAAGGCGAAATAAAAATGTAAATGTTATTTTAACTCCGTCTTCAGTACAGGGAGAGAAAGCTCCATCAGAAATAGCAAATGCAATAAATTTACAGAATGAGTATAAAAAAGCTGATGTTATTATTGTTGGTAGAGGTGGAGGGAGTTCAGAAGACCTTTCTGCTTTTGATGAAAGAATTGTAGCTGAAGCTATCTATAAATCTCAAATTCCTATTATTACAGCGGTTGGGCATGAGGTTGATTACACTATAGCTGATTTTACTGCTGATATGAGAGCAGAAACACCATCTTCAGCAGCAGAATTAATAATAAAAAGAAAAAAAGAAATTAGTAAAAGAATCAGGAATAATCTTGAAAAAATTGAATCAAATTTGAAAAGAAATATTGATCAATATAGAGATAGTCTTTTGAATTATAAAAAAAGTCTTGAAAAAAATACTCCATTACAGATATTCAATGAATTAAAAATACAAATTGAAGATAATCTTGCGGTTTTACATAAAAGTATTGATAGAAAGATTTTTAATAAATGGCAAATTATTGAGAGATATAGAAAAGATGTGAATTCAATTTCTTTAAGGATGTTCAACATTCAGAAAAAACAAGTTGATGAATTAAAAAATAAGATATATTTTTTAAATCCATTAGAAAAAATTAATAGCTTATATGAATCTTTGAATAATATAAAAGTAAACATGGCATCAAAAATAAAATATAAAATTGAAAGACTTCAGAAGAGATGGCAGATTAACTCTATTAGACTTGATGATAACAGCCCAATTAAAATATTAAAAAAAGGGTATTCAATAACGAGAAAAAATGAACAAGTAATAAAATCAATAAAAAATTTAAATCGGGAAGATTTGATTGAGACGATATTGCAGGATGGAAAATTATTAAGTAAAATAGTAGAGATAAAAGAAGATGATACATTTTCATAAAAAGGAGGACGGATGGAAAATTTTGAGAAAAAAATTAAAAGGTTGGAAGATATTGTTGAAAAGCTGGAAGATCGGGATGTGTCCCTTTCGGATTCTTTAGAACTTTTTGAAGAGGGTGTAAAGCTTGTGAAAGAACTTGAATCCCATCTTGAAGAAGCAGAAGGAAAAGTTGAAGAATTGATGGAAAATTTAAAAGTTAAAGAAGCTGATATTAGTATTGAAGAGGAGTAATTTTAATCTTTTCTCAAAAAAATATTTATTATAAAAATAATAAGCCCAAAGATTAAAAAAGCTGTGGATATTGACAATCTATCTGCAAAAAATCCCAATAGTGGTGCTATGAAGATCATAAAAATTGATCTTAACTGACTGTCAATTGAATGAATTGTAGCTCTCTGTTTTTTATCTGTAATATTTCCAAAAACATCTACAACCATTGGTTTTCGAATATTCCTTTTCAGGGCAAATATAAAAAATAAAAATATTATTAGTGGGATTATATTAAATTTTGTAACAACAGCAAGCAAAATGAAAATAAGTCCCATTAAGTCAAAAGATATATTCAAAAATTTAGAGGATTTAAACTTTTTTTGGAAAAGATATGAGTTTCTTGATGCTATTGCATTAAATATATAGAAAAAACCATATATTAAACCGAGTAGAATTTTCATATTTTCTTCCTGTGTATAAGATCCTATTATATAGATCCCACTTGCCGCGGCAATATTTTTAATGATTGGCTGGATATAATCTTTAGAAGATTTAAATATGCTGTCATAAATAGATGAATTTAAAAGATATTTCCTAACCGTTTGTTTGGAAAACAGTTTTTTTAAATTGGATATGAGAAGTGAAAAGAATTTTTTAAAATTAAAGGAAGTTTCACTTTTTTCATTAAGGTAATTGGGATAGGAATAAATTAGTAAAAAGTCTAAGAAATAAGGTATCATGGTTATGAGAAAAATCCATTTTAAATTTGGAATACTGAGAACTAAGATTATTGATAAAAATCCTGATAGGGATGTTCCTATTAAAGAAAAAGATCGGGTTCTACCATAAACATAAGTTTTTAGATCAAACCAGCCCTTTTCTTCTAAATATGAGTATATTATTGATTTATGGGTTCCAGATCTAAATGATTCTCCCAAAGCAAAAAAAAGCATTCCGGTTGCTGCAATTATAAAACTTTTTGTGAAAAAGAAAAATATAAATGAGATTAAATAAGAGATGAAACATATCAAAAGAGATGTTTTTTTACCATAGTTATCGGCAAAAACCCCTGTGGGAATTTCTGTTATATAAACTATTGCCTGTCTAATGGATAGAAGCAAACCAATTTCAAATAAAGAAAAGTTTAAATTTAAAAAAAAGATATAAAGATATGGTTCAAAAAACCTAAGGTTTTTTAGTAAACCATAAAAAGAAAATTTCCATATTAGTTTATCTTTTTTAATTTGATCATGTTTATTCATACAAAATTATTATACATTTTAAAAGATCTGTTTCAAGAATTTATATTTCTTTATAATAAAAACTTTTATAAATAATAATTTTCCTTGTAAAATTTGCTATAATTACTATAGTTTAAAATAATAAGAAGATAATAATCTATAAGGGAATTAGAGATGATAAATAATTTAAAGTATAGAATTTACATTTTTGGTATTATAGTCGTATTTTTAGTCTATATCGGGGTGTCTCTCTTTTTGAATTTAAAACAAAATAAACAACTGATAGAAAAAAATTATATAGATCAAATAGATAATCAGTACAAAATTACTGTTGAAGGTTATGATACGATGGTTGATTATATTTTTAAAAGAGAAATAGATTTACCGGCAGTAAAAAGATTATTTTACCGGGGAGTAAAATCTATAAGAAAAGATGAAACTGATTATTATAGAAAAAAACTATATAGTTATCTAAAAGAAAAGTATAACTTTTTTAAAGAGTATAACTACAGGCAGCTGCATTTTCATACAAAAGAAAATGAAAGTTATTTGCGATTCCATAGACCAGATAAATATGGTGATGATTTAACCGGGGTAAGAGAGTCTGTTAGATTGGTCAATCAAAATAAGATAAGAATAGAAGGATTTGAGGAAGGAAAAATATTTAATGGATATCGTTTTGTGTATCCACTAACTTATCGTGATAAACATGTCGGTTCAGTTGAAATTAGTATTTCATTTAAGACAATAATACAATCATTAAGAAAAATTTATAACAACGAATATCAATTTATTTTAAAAGAGGATATTGTTAAAAAGAAAATTTTTAAAAGTGAAGCTGATAATTATGAAACATGGTGGCTTTCAAACGGTTATTTGCTGGATAAAGGTGTTTCAAAAGAACAGAAATTAAAAAAAATATATTCAGAAAAATATTTAAAAAAATTCAAAGAGACAATTAATAAAAAAGTAAAAAAAGGGTCCGGGTTTATTATACCAACTAAATATAAAAGTAAAAAAGAGGTTTTGATTTTTTATCCAATTAGCAATATCAAGGGTAACAATGTTGGGTATTTAATTAATATTGTTGAAGATAATAGGATACATCAGATAAACTCC
>CAZUKV010000093.1:0-3468 GCA_964621075.1 uncultured bacterium
TGATTTTCAGACTTTTATGGAACTGGTTGATGCCGGAGATTTTTGGTTTACCTGAGATAACAATATTACAATCTATTGGACTATTAATACTTGGGAGATTTTTGTTCGGTTCATTTATTAACAGCAAACATGAAAATAAATCTTCCAGCAAAGGTGTATCAATTAATTTAAATGGTGGTGAATTTATCAGATGGTGGGAGCATTCAGGAAAAGAAATTTTCAATGATTTTAAAAATAAAAATGATGATACTGAAGTTTATGAAAATGATAAATAAGCAAAAAAGACCGGAAAATCCGGTCTTTTTTTAGAAAATATCTTCTCTTTTTTAAAAAGTCTTTAAAAAACGAAATTATATAATATAATTAATTACATTAAGGAGAAGATATGAATATATTAATTCTCGGGGCTGGAAGGATTGGTTCACTTATAGCAAATTATCTATCCGATAAATTTGATCTTACAATAATTGATAGTTCAGAAAAAAATCTCGAAAAAGTAGAAAAATATGGAAAAATCGAAAAGAATATTCTTCAGAATGAAAGAGATATTTATAATGTAGTTAAGAATTTTAAACTTGTTGTTGGAGCACTTCCAGCTAATTTTGGGAATAAAACTGTTAAATCCTGTATTCAGGCAAGTTCAAATCTGGTAGACATCTCTTTTATGAAAGAAAACTCTCTAAAATATAATAAAAAAGCAAAAGAAAATGAGGTTACAATTATTCCAGATGCAGGATTTGCTCCTGGTTTAAGCAATCTTTTTGTAGGAAGAATTTTTCAATATTACGACAAATTAGAAGAATGCGGTATAAGAGTTGGTGGTTTACCCTTAAAAAAAGTTCCCCCTCTTTATTATAAAATTACATGGTCTCCAAAAGATCTTATCGAAGAATATACCAGAAAAGCAAGAATTATTAACAACAACAACATTATCAAATTAGACCCCCTGGAAAATATTAATAAGGTTAATATTAAAAATTATGAATTTGAGGAATTTTTCAGTGATGGATTGAGAACTCTTTTAGAAACTATTGATGTTCCTAATTTATGGGAAACTACTTTAAGATGGAAGGGACATTTAAAAAAAATAAAAACATTAAGAGAATTAAATTTCTTTTCAGATGAAAATATAAATAAAACCTTAAAAATTATCTCTCCTTTAATGAATTTTAAAAGCAGGGATTTTTCTATCATGGAAATAATTTCAAAAGGAATAAAAAACGATAGAATAAAAGAATTAAAATATTTTCTATATGATGAAGAAAAAAACAATTTCAAATCAATGTCAAGAGTTACTGGATTTACAGCTGCAGTGATTACAGAATTAATGGCAAATAGAAATTTTGATTCAGGTATTTATCCGCTTGAAATTATAGGTTTCAATAAAAATTTACATGATATTATAATAAATAAATTAAGAAAGCAGGGTATAAGAATAGAAATTACCTTTTAAATTATTTTTTTGGAAAGGAAATTATGAGAAAATATTTAAAAACTACATTAATATTTTTTTTAATCTTCAGTATAAATTTTCAGATAATACACTCTTCAGATATTGAAGATTTTTTTAATAATTTATTAAATAATGATGATAATTCCACTAAAACTATTGCAAAAGGATTAAAAGAAGCACTGGATATTGGAACAAAAAGAGCTGTAAAAAATGTATCAAGAAAAAACGGGTATTTTAAAAATAACAAAATTAAAATACCTCTTCCATCAAAATTGAAAAAAACAGAATCAATATTGAGACCTATCGGTTTTGGAGACACCTTTGATAAATTTATTTTAACCATGAATAGAGCAGCTGAAAAAGCAGCCCCAAAAGCTGTAAATATTTTTGTTGATTCAATTAAACAGATGACAATAACTGACGCAGTAGAAATCCTTAATGGTGGTGATGATGCAGCTACCCGGTATTTCAAAAAAAAATCATATAATAGTTTATATAATGTATTTAAACCTATTATAAGAAAATCAATAAATAAAGTTGGTGTAACAAAACATTATAATAAAATAAAAAATAAAGCAGATAATATACCAATTTTAAATGATTATTTTATTGAACTTGATGACTATATTACTCAAAAAGCTCTTGAAGGATTATTTAAAATTTTGGCAGAAGAAGAAGAAAAAATTAGAAAAAATCCTGTTAAAAGAACAACCGAACTCCTGCAAAAAGTTTTTGGATAAAAACCAATAAATATATTATTAAAAAAAATATTTCTTTTTTTACTTGATTTATTATAGAAATTATTTACACTATCAACTAAAGGAGGAAATATGAAAAAATTAGTATATTTAATTTTTATTTTTATTGTTCTTTTCAATTTTTCTTATGGAGTTGATAATGGTATAAACTGGAAAAATTATAATAACGGAATAAAAATAAGTGAAAAAACTAATAAAGACATTCTATTATATTTTTATACAACTACATGTCATTATTGTAAAAAAATGGAAGAAGAAAATTTTTCCAATAAAAAAATTATTGATTTAATTAATACTAATTTTATTCCCATAAAAATCAATTTAATGGAAAATAGTAAAATTGAATCAGATAATAAAAAAATAAAAAATGTAAGAGATTTAGCAGTATTATATGGAGTACAGGGTACTCCTAATTTATGGTTTTTAAAATCTAATAAAGATAAAATTACTAATATTCCCGGTTTTGTTCCCACAGATGTATTCAAAATAATGCTTAAATTTATTTCAACTGAAGCATATAAAGAAACGAAATGGAAAAAGTACTACAATAATAATTCAAAATAATATTTTTACTGCCGTATGCTAACTTTCTTTAAGTATACGGCTATTTTTTTATTCAATTTATTTTCATTCATGATATTATAAAAAAAACCAAGGGAGAAAACTATGTTAAAAAAATTTATAAAAATATTTTTTATAATTCTTTTATCATCTTTTTTTATACTTTCAATTCAAGCAAATACAAATTCTCCAAAATATATTTTTTTATTTATAGGAGATGGGATGGGCATTTCCCAGCGTACTTTAACTGAATATTTTTACCGATATAAAAATAATAATACAGATTTTACACTAACTATGAATAAATTCCCTGTTTCTGGAATGATGAGTACAGATTCTTTAAACAGCATTGTGACCGATTCTGCTGCTGCAGGAACTGCACTATCAACTGGGTTTAAAACAAATAATGGAATGATATCAACACTTCCAGATGGAAAAAAACCTTTAACAATTATTGAACTTGCTGAAAAACAGGGGCTGGCAACAGGTATCGCAACTACAACAAGATTAACACATGCCACACCTGCAGTGTTTCTTTCTCATATAAAAGATCGAGGAAAGGAAAATAATATTGCACTGCAATATTTAAAAACAGACGTAGAATATTTAGCAGGTGGAGGGTATAGACATTTTTTACCACAAAACAACAAAAAATTAAAATCTAAAAGAAAAGACAAAAAAAATCTAATTAATTCT
>CAZUKV010000094.1:0-3468 GCA_964621075.1 uncultured bacterium
TTTTAATATTTGGAATATGGATTTTTCCTAAATTGGGAATAGAAGGTGCTGCAGTAGCTACTATTTTTGCAAGATTCTTGAGCGGGATATTTCTTTCATTTTTCTTATTCAAAGAAAGATTAAATATTAAAATAAATATAAAAAAAATAAGATTTGATCCAAAAATCATTTATAAAATTTATCAGGTAGGGTTTCCAGCAATGTTAATGCAAATTCTTGGAAGTATCAGGGTTACAGGTGTTAATAAAATTGTAGCGAGTTATAATGTGCTTGCTCTTGCGGTTGTGGGTATTTTTTTTAAACTTCAATCTTTTATACTTATGCCAATCTTTGGATTGAATCATGGTTACATACCTATTATAGGGTATAATTATGGTCGTGATAATAAAACAAGAATAAAAAAAACAATACAATGTGGAATGTTTATTGCCTTTGGTATTACATTTTTGGGATTTTTACTTTTTACTATTTTTCCAAAACAGTTAATTTTGTTATTTAATGATAACCCAGAACTTGTTAAAATTGGTACCAATGCATTGAGAAAAATTGGTCCCTCCTACCTCTTTATAGGACTGGCTATTGTTGCATCATCTACATTTCAGGCTTTTGGAAATGGTTTGCCAAGTCTCATAGTTTCTTTTTTAAGGCAGATAATTATTTTACTTCCCTCTATGTATATACTTGGGAAAGTTTTTGGATTAAGTGCAACCTGGGTTTCTTTTCCGCTATCTGAATTTATAGGTACTGTAGTAATATTTTTATGGCTCTTTTTGTTTTTAAAAAAGAAGAAAATAATCAGTACTTCTTCTGAAAAAGTATAGAAAAAAAGAAAAAACTGTGCTGCAGATTTTTAACTAATTATTGACATAGATATCTTCTCTTATATAATATGGGTATAAAATTTCACATAAGGGGGCTTAATAGATGAAGAAATTTGCGTATGCTGAAAATAACCTTATTTTAAAATTATTTTTAATATTTTTTATTATTCCTTTTATTTTGGTTACTGTTTCATGGATCATTATTTCAACTACACTGCCATCTCAAGCTGCTATATCTGCATATGAACCCTCGCTGGGAACAAAAGTGTATGATAATGAGGGTAAGCTAATGCATGAGTTTTATAAACAAAAAAGAAAAGTTTTAAAAAGTTATGAAATTCCAGAGCTTGTTAAAGAAACTCTCATAGCTGTAGAAGATAATAGATATTATGAACATTCTGCTATAGATATATTTGGAATCTTCAGAGCACTTGCAATTGATATTATCAAAGGAAAAATTGTTCAGGGTGCAAGTACAATTACACAGCAGCTTGCCAGAAATATGTATTTGAGTCATAGAACAACAATAATGAGAAAAATAAAAGAGATTATACTGGCTTTTAAAATAGAAATGTTATTTTCAAAAGAAGAAATTTTAACGAATTATTTAAATGTTATATATTTCAGTAATGGAGCGTATGGAGTAGGAGCTGCAGCCCAAACCTACTATGATAAAGAGGTCGAAGATTTAACAATAGATGAAATTGCAATGATAATTGCTCTTGCAAAAGGTTCTGCTTACTCACCCTATAAAAATCCCGATCTCGCACTTAAAAGAAGAAATTTTGTTTTATACAAGATGTATGATAATGATGTTATTAGTAAAAAAGATTACTTTGAAAGTATAAAAAAAGAGATAGAGGTTGTTCCTAAAAAATCAAATTATTATGAACTTGCACCATATTATGTAGAAGAAATCAGGAGAAGATTGATAAAAGAATATGGTGATGAAGTATTGTACAATGGTGGGTTGAAAGTTTATACGGCCTTTGAGCCGGAATTACAGGAAGTTGTAAATGAAGCGGTAGAACTTAATCTTGAAGAGATATCAAAAAGAAATAATTATGAAGCTTATGAACTTAATGACCTTGAAGATCGGGAAGAAGATCTTGAAAGAAATATGATATTAAAAGGAAAAGTTGAAGAAGTTACCGATAATAATATTGTTGTGGATTTAGGCTTGGATTATAAGGGATTAATTAGTATAAAACCCCGTGTATGGACCTGGAATATTGATCCCCAAAAAGAATTTGAAGAAAATGATGAGATTTTTGTAAAATATCTATGGCATAATAAAGAATCAAAAAAGATGGGAGTACTCTGGGAGAAAAAACCCTTCCCGCAGGCGGCTTTCATTGCAATGGATCCCGAGAATGGATATGTAAATGCATTAATAGGGGGAGCTGATTACAGGGAAAGTCAATTTAATAGAGCTGTACAATCAAAATTACAGATAGGATCAACTGTTAAACCCTTCTTTTATGCAGCAGCAATTGATAGCAAAAGATTTACTATGGCTTCTACATTTGTTGATGCTCCATTTATATGGGAGTTACCGCAGCAGAATCCATCAAGCTGGAAACCGGAAAATTATGGAGAAACATTTAGAGGAGAAATTACTCTGAGCAGGGCATTAGCAAAGTCTATAAATGTTGTATCGGCAAAACTGATGAAGGAAATAGGACCTCAAACAGCGGTAGAATATATGCATAAACTGGGAATTGAAAGTGATATTCCTGCGGTACCAGCGTTATCTGTTGGAATACCAGAACTATCACCTCTTGAAGTTGCAAGAGCATACAGTACTTTTGCAAATCTCGGTAATAGGGTTGAGCCGATATTTATAAGAAAAATTTATAATAGAAATGGGGAATTAATCAAAGAAAATAAAACCAAAAAAGTTAGAGTTTTGAGTAAACAAACTGCTTATATAATGATATCTATGATGAAAGGTGTTTATTATCCAGGAGGAACTGCCGATATATTAAGAAGCAGCTGGGGCGTTGAAGGTATTGTTGCTGGAAAAAGTGGTACTACCAATGATAGTGCAGATTTATGGCTGACTTCTCTTTTACCTTATAAAGTATTAGTTGGCTGGATGGGGTTTGACTATAAGGATACTCTTGGAGAGCATGAGTATGGAACAAAAGCTAATGGTGAAGGTTTTGCAATGGTTTTGAAAAAATTAATGGAGGACAGAAAATTTGAAGATTGGGAGAGACCTCCGGGTCTTGTCAAAAAAAGGGTGGATCCAAAAACTGGTCTTTTAGTTAAAACAGAAGAAAATTTTACAGGAGAACTATTTGAAAATGATGAGAATAATCCGGATAAAGAAGAAGAACATATAGATATTAATCAACCGGGTAGAAACATGTTTTTCTACAAAGGAACAGAACCCACAATGTATGGTGAAAAAAAAGAAGAAGACCAGAGTGTTGATTTTAGTGACTTTTAAATAAGGAGGCTGTTGTGAGAGTTGCAATTGCTAATGACCATAGAGGAGTAAATTTAAAATTTAAAATTATTAAAATATTGGAAAAATGGGGATATGAGGTAATAAACATAGGTAGTGATAAAAAAGAGAGTGTTGATTATCCTGATTTTGGATCCGAAGCTGCAAAAATGGTATCCAGTGGAAAAGCAGACA
>CAZUKV010000095.1:0-3416 GCA_964621075.1 uncultured bacterium
CAATACTGCAGGGTTTTTCAATAGATATTATTTTAGAAAAAAAGAAATAATTATTGCTTTTTTCTTTTATTTATGAGAAAATTGTTTCTGATAAAGAAATAAATTTTAAGGAGTGGTTTTAATGAGGAAAAAAGTTATTTTATTTTTTTTAATATTTATATTTATTGTTGGAGTTTTTGGTGGGACTCCCCTTTGGATGAGATATCCAGCAATTTCTCCTGATGGAGAGAAGATTGTTTTTTCTTACATGGATGATTTATATATAGTTAATTCTAAGGGAGGCAAAGCAAAACAGTTAACAACTCATAAAGCTCATGATTCAAATCCAATTTGGTCGCCTGATGGTAAAAGGATTGCTTTTACTTCAATGAGATATGGGAATAATGATATATTTATTATTTCTTCAGAAGGAGGTATTCCTGAAAGATTGACTTTTCATTCAGAAGATGAAATCCCTTATTCTTTTTCACAAAATGGGGAATTAATAATATTTGGTGCACATCTGGAAGATGATTCTAATAATGCACAATTTCCATCAGGAACACTTCCTGAAATATACAGTTTATCAATAAATGATAATAAACTTAAAAGGATTATAACAACACCTGCAGAAGACATAAATTTAAATAAAAGTGAGAGCTTAATGTTGTACCATGATATAAAAGGTTTTGAAAATAGATGGAGAAAACATCATAAATCTTCAATAACAAGAGACATCTGGAAGTATGATTTTAAAACAAAAAAACATAAAAAATTAATCAGTTATGTGGGTGAAGATAGAACTCCAAGATTTGATAATGAAGAAAAAAATATTTATTATCTAACTGAAAAGTACGGGTCGTTTAATATAGCAAAGTATTCTTTAAAAAAAGAAACTTCAAAACAAATAACTTTTCATGAAAATCATCCGGTTAGATTTTTAACCTTAGCTGATAATAATACATTATGTTATAGCTATAATGGAGAAATATATATAAAAAAAGATAATAAGAAAAGTGAAAAAGTAAATATAGAAATCAAAACTGATAGAAAAAGGAATCCTTTTGATTTTATAAAAGTAAACTCAAATATTACAGACATGGATATCTCTCCGGATGGAAATGAAATAGCATTTATAATTAGAGGCGAGATTTTTGTAACTTCATCTGATTATAATACAACCAAACGGATTACTAACACTCCTGAACAGGAACGTTCGGTCAATTTCAGCCCGGACGGCAGGCATTTAATATATGCAGGAGAGAGAAATAACAGCTGGAATATATATAAAACAGAGATTGTTGAAAAAAATGAAAAATATTTTACCTATGCAACCCGCTTAAAAGAAAAAGCTATAATAGAAACAGAGGAGGAAACTTTTCAACCTAAATTTTCTCCCGACGGTGAAAAAATTGCGTATCTTGAAAATAGAACAATATTAAAAATATTGGACCTTTCTTCAAATGAGAGTAGAACTGTTCTTCCAGATAAATATAACTATTCTTATTCAGATGGGGATATCTTATTTAACTGGTCACCTGATAGCAAATGGCTGGCTGTGGAGTATCTGGCAAAAAATTCAAGATGGTCAACAGATATTGGTCTTGTTGATATAAAAGGTGAAAAACTCATAAATTTAACAAAAAGTGGTTATGAAATATGGAATCCCAGATGGTTTTCCGGTGGAAGTGCAATTATTTACATGTCAAATAAAGATGGAATGAGAAATCATGGTGGATGGGGTTCTCTTGAAGATGTTTATGCAGTATTTTTAAATAAAAAATCATTTGAAGAATTTACTCTCAGTGAAGAGGAATATAAGTTAAGAAAAGGAGAGCTCTTTGATAAGAAAAAATGGTGGGAAAAAGAGAAAGAAGAACAGGAAAAAGAAAAAAAAGTTGATAAAATCGAAATTGATTTTGAAAATTTTGATGATAGAATAATTAAATTAACCGAGAATTCATCATTAATTTCTGATGCTGTGTTTTCTGAAGAAAATTCTAAATTATATTACCTATCTAAGTTTGAAAATGGTTATGACTTATGGGTTCAGGATATTAGAAAAAAGGAAACAAAACTTCTTCATAAAATAAAAGGTTACGGGCATAATCTAAAAATTGACAAAAAAGAAGAAAATCTATATCTGATTTCTAATAATAAAATTATAAAATTTAATTTAAGTCAGAATAAACTGGATTATGTTTCGTTCAATCCTGAAATAAAGTTAAATGAATCAAAAGAAAGAAGATATATGTTTGAACATGTTTGGAGACAGGTCAAAGAAAAATTTTATGATCCTGAACTTCATGATGTTGACTGGAATTTTTATAAAAAAGAGTATGCAAAATTTCTACCACATATAAATAATAATTATGATTTTGCTGAGATGCTAAGTGAGATGCTTGGAGAATTAAATGCCTCTCATACCGGTGCATACAACTGGGGAGGCAGAAATAATGAGGTTGAAATTGCTGCACTTGGTGTATTTTATGACTGGAATTATAATGGAGAGGGACTTAAAATAGAAGAAGTTATTGAAAATGGTCCGCTCTATTATCTTGAACCAAAGATTAAAAAGGGTTCTATTATAAAAAGTATTGATAATGAAAAAGTAAATAATATTAATAAGTTATATCAATTGTTGAACAAAAAAGAAAATAAAAGAGTGTTGCTTAAAATTGACCCTAAAGGTTCTTTTTTTGAAAAAGAATATATTGTCAAACCGATTAGTATAAGGAAAGAAAATAATTTACTGTATGAAAGATGGGTTGAAAATAATAGAAAAACTGTAGAGAAAATATCCGGTGGAAAACTTGGATATGTTCATGTAAGAGGAATGAATCCAGATAGTTTTAAAGAGGTTTATTCTATCATATTTGGTAGATATAGTGATGCTAAAGGTATAGTTATAGATACACGATTTAATGGAGGTGGAAATTTAACTGAAGACCTTGTAACTCTTTTTTCAGGTGAAAAATATCTTGATTGGGTTCCAAGAGGCCAGCACGTTGGAGCAAGTCCTTCAAAGAGATGGTATAAAAAAAGTATCTTGGTAGTTAGTGAGAGCAATTATTCTGATGCTCATGGATTTCCATTTGCATATAAAAGCCTGGGAATTGGTAGTGTTGTTGGAATGCCTGTACCCGGAACAATGACTGCAGTGTGGTGGGAAAGACTTCAAAATAATACGACTGTATTTGGAATACCTCAGGTTGGAAGTAAAGATAAAAAAGGTCATTACCTTGAAAATCAACAGCTTGAACCGGATTACAGAGTGGATAATGAATATGAAAAAGTTAGAAATGGAATAGATCAGCAGCTTATTAGAGCAACAGAAATTTTATTAAAACAAATAAAAGAATAAGATAAAATACTCCCCGTGAGGGGAGTATTTTAAGGGATATATGTAATGGACTGACTAATTAGAAGGGGAAGTT
>CAZUKV010000096.1:0-3380 GCA_964621075.1 uncultured bacterium
CAGAAGCAAATAAATTGGGAATTCCGGTTTTTGCCATAGTTGATACAAACTGTGACCCGGATAAGATTGATTATTTAATACCTGGAAATGATGATGCTATTAGAGCTACCCGTGTTATTTGTCAAAAAGTTTCAGATGCTGTTTTAGAAGCAAAACAAAAAGAATTAGAAGGAAAAGAAGTTAATGAAGAAGAAAAATTAGAGAAAGCAAAAGCAGAAAAAGAAGAGAAGAAAGAAGAAGAAAAAACAGAGGAACCCAGTAAAGAAAAAGATAAAGATAAAGAATAAATAAAAAAAAGATATAATTTTTATATAGAAAGGTGGGTTTTATGTCTATAGATGCAAAAATGGTTAAAAAATTAAGAGATGCTACTGGTGCTGGAATCATGGACTGTAAAGAAGCATTAAAGAAATCTGATGGAGATATTGAAAAAGCTAAAGAAGCACTTAAAAAGAAAGGGCTTGCTGCTGCGGAGAAGAAAAGAGATAGAGAAACTAAGGAAGGTAGAGTAGGTTCATATATCCATGGTGAAGGAAAAATTGGTGTGTTAATTGAAGTTAACTGTGAAACTGATTTTGTTGCAAAAAATGATGAATTTAAAAAATTGGTTAAAAATTTAGCTATGCAGGTTGCAGCTTCAAAACCAAAAGTTGTCTCAAGAGAAGAATTACCGGAAGAAGAAATTGAAAAAGAAAAAGAACTTTACAAGGAAAAAATGAAAGATGAAGGGAAACCTGAACATATTCTTGATCAAATTGTAGATGGTATGATGGAAAAAAGATATTATCAAAAGGTTTGTCTTGTTGATCAACCTTATATAAAAGATCCGGATATGAGTGTAAAAGAGTATATTAAATCTAACATAGCAACAATTGGTGAAAATATTCAGGTTGAAAGATTCCAGAGATTTGAATTGGGAGAATAATGGCCACAAGAATTTTACTAAAATTAAGTGGTGAAATTTTATCAGGAAAGAAGGGTTTCGGAATTCAAGCCGAAACCCTTAATCAAATAATATCAGAAATCATAGAAGTAAAAAATCAGGGTTATGAAATAGGTGTGGTTATAGGTGGCGGTAATATTTTTAGAGGTTCAAAACTGATTGAAAGAATGGATTTTCCACCTTATAAGGCTCATCACATGGGAATGGTTGGAACAGTTATCAATGGATTAGCACTTGAAACTGTGTTTAGAAAAAAAGGGATAAAGGCTAAAAATTATTCATCTTTTAATATTGAAGGAATATCAACCAGGTACAATGTTGAAAAGGCAAGAAAAGAAATCCTTGACAAAATACTAATCTTTACAGGTGGTACGGGAAATCCTTTTTTTAGCACAGATACAGCAGCATCTTTAAGAGCAGTAGAAATGAATGCTGATTTTTTATTAAAAGCAACTAAAGTTGATGGGGTTTTTTCTTCAGATCCGGTTAAAAATGATAATGCAAAATTTTATCCTGAAATATCATATGAAGAATATATTAATCAAAATTTAAAGGTTATGGACCATTCAGCAGTCCTGATGTGTAAAGAAAACAAAATACCGATATTTATATTCAATATTTTGAAAAAAGGTAATTTAAATCTTGTATTAAAGAAAAAATCAACTTATACTTTAATCAAATAGTTATTTTATATTAGAGAAAGGGGTTTTTATGCAAGATGAATTATTGAAAAAATGTAGAGCCAGAATGGATAAAACTATAAAGGCTTTTAAAAACGAACTTAAATCTATAAGAACAGGAAGAGCCTCAGCTAATCTTTTTGATAATGTATATATTGATTACTACGGTCAGAGAACACTTTTAAAACAGGCATCAACAATTAATGTTCAGGACCCTCAAAATATTATTATAAAACCATGGGATCCTTCAATTCTGGATGAAATCGAAAAAGCAATACTTGCATCTGATATGGGATTAAATCCAATAAGAGAAGAAAGTTTAATACGCGTACCAATTCCTTCTTTGACAGAAGAAAGACGGAAGGAATATGTTAAAAAAGCTAAAGAATATGCTGAAGAAGCTAAAGTTGCAATTAGAAACATTCGAAGAGATATAAAATCTGAATTTGAAGACATGGCAGAACACGGGGATATCCCGGAAGATTATGAACACAGGATGCTTGATAAACTTCAGGAAACAACCGATGAATATACCGATAAAATTGATGAGTTGTATGAAAAGAAAAAAGATAAGATAATGGAGGTTTGATTTGCCCAACCCTCTACCCTCACATATTGCAATAATCATGGATGGAAATGGGAGATGGGCACAAAAAAGAAATCTTCCCCGGTCTGTCGGGCACAAAAAAGGTGTAAACAGGGCTAAAGAAATTGTAGAATTTTCAGCAGAAAATTCTACAATTGAATATTTAACTTTATATGCTTTTTCAATTGAAAACTGGAATCGTCCTTTCAAAGAAGTTTCTTTTTTAATGACATTAATTAATGATGCAATTGATAATGAATTGGATTCTCTGGTTGAAAATGGTATAAAGCTGTCTTTCCTGGGTGTTGAAAAAAATCTTGATAAAAAAATATTAAAAAAAATGAAAAAAGCAGAGGAAATGACAAAAAACGGTTCAAATTTAGTTTTAAATGTTGCTTTTAATTATAGTGGGAGATTGGAAATACTGTCCGCAGTTAAAGAAATAATTAAAGATGGATTAAAACCAGAAGATATAAATGAGAAGACATTTAGCAAGTATTTGTATACACGGGAAATTCCTGATCCCGATTTGTTAATAAGAACAAGTGGAGAGTTTAGGATTTCTAATTATCTTTTATGGCAGATAGCGTACAGTGAGATATATATAACAGATATATTGTGGCCCGATTTTACAGTGGATAATTTTAAAGAAGCCTTGAATGATTACAAAAAAAGAGATAGAAGATTTGGAGGTTTAGAGTGAAACTTTTAAAAAGAGTTATAACAGCTTTGATATTTATACCAATATTACTTTTCATAGCTTATTCTGAAATAATAGAACTTTCTTTATTTTTTTCAATTATAATAACTACAGGTGCAATTTATGAAATATATAAAGTTTTTAATATAAATAGAATTTTTTATTATTTGCTCACCTTGATTATTGTAATAGCTTATAATTACAATATTTTTATTCAGGGAGATTTTAATTTTATCTATTTAATTTTATTTGGTGTATTTCTATTTATTTATGAAATTATTTTATATAACGACGAAAAAAGAAGGAATTTTAAGAGATTCCTAATTATATTTTTTTCTAATTTTTATATTATCTCGTTTTTTTCTTATTTTCTTTTTATTAAAAAAAATTTATTACTTGGTTCGAGATGGGCACTTTTATTTTTTATAAGTGTTTGGAGTATTGATAGTTTTGCTTATTTTATAGGAATGA
>CAZUKV010000097.1:0-3345 GCA_964621075.1 uncultured bacterium
TCGCATCAAAAACTATCTTATCCATCATGTATTGAGCACCTAAACTCAATCCAAATGTCATATCTACTAAATCATCCTTGATATCTTCCATATCTCCATCAAGTCCAGCTTCAGCAGTCATTATATAGTTAAATGAAGGTCCTCCATATACAGCCATGTATTTACTTGCCATGAATTTAAGCAAAACGGGAATTTCTATTACATCAATATTATATTCAGCTTCTCCCATTCCATCAATATCCCATTTTTCACCCTTCATTACATACATAAGCTCAGCCTGAATGTGCATCTGCTCATTTAAAGGCATTACCATCATTCCTCCGCCTGCAAATCCCATTCTAAATTTTTCATCTACACCTGAACCCAAATCTTGGTTACTCATTCTTCCAAGAGTCAAACCACCTTTAATACCAAAACTTGTTTCTGCAACCGCACCAAAAACCATTAATCCAACCAATAAACTCACAAGAAATATTTTTTTCATAACACCCTCCTTATTTCTTATAAAAATAGTTAATATAATAAATATACTATATCAGTAAAATTACAATTTTTCAAGGGTTAATAGTTCAAAAAATACCGATAATTAAAATAAGTATCCAGCAGTCAAATAAATCGTATTTAATTTGATCTCTTCATCCCAAAAACCATCATCATAATCAGAAAGCCCCATATCATATCTGACATCAAATAATATTTTTGTAATTAAAAATTGAGCACCAAAACTAACTCCATATCCCGTATTTTTCATCATATTATTATCAAGTAAATCTATTGGTTCTGAAAAATCATCCCTGTCATATTCTGCACTTAAAATATAATTAAAAGAGGCCCCTCCATAAACTGCAATATTGTGCATAATTCTATATTTTAATAATACAGGTAATTCAATAGCAGTAATATTAACCTCTTCATCATAAAGATCACTCTCAAAATGTTCCCCTTTTAAAGTGTATAAAAGTTCAGTTTGAACCTGTAAAGAATCATTAATATCCAAAATCATAAACCCACCAAAAACAAAACCATTTCTATATTTTCTATCAACAGATTCCGGTATTTCTAATGAAGTATTGATTTTACCCAGTGTCAAGCCCCCTTTGATACCATAAAATGACTGTCCAAAAGAATTAAAAATAAAAAAGATTAATACAAATGAAATAATAAAACCCTTTTTCATAAAAAACCTCCCCCTAATTAAAAAAACAAACAATTATACAAGTATATTAAAAAAAGATATAAAATCAATTTAAAAAAAAAGGGAGCTAAAAAAAGCTCCCTACTAATCTTTATTGAATTAAAAGATTAAAATAGATATCCAACTGTTAGATAAATAGTATTAAATTTTGCTTCTTCTGTCATGAAATCATCTTCAACCATGTTTGTTAAACCAAGGTCATATCTTGCATCAATAATGATTTTATCCATCATGTATTGAGCACCAAAACTAAGTCCCATACCAAAAGTTTTTACTAAATCTTCCTCAAGAAGATCTAATTCATATCCTTCTTCTTCCACTTTAGCACTAACTATGTAATCAAGACTAATTCCACCATAAGCTGCCATGTTTTCTGCAAATTTGTATTTTAGAAGTACAGGTACTTCCAAAACATCCATTTTAATTTCCATGTCAAAAGAACCCTCTTCAAATTTTTCACCCTTCATGACATACATAAGTTCAGTTTGTAGCTCCATGTTTTCATTAAGTGGCATAACCATCATACCGCCAAAAGCAAAACCCATTCTGAATTTTCTGTCAACACTTGAAGGAACATCATCAGTAGAAACTTTACCAAGAGTAAGACCACCTTTAACACCATAATTCATCTGAGCAAAACTACCTACAACCATCAATCCAACCAATAATACTACCAATATACTTTTTCTCATATTATCCTCCTTTTATTACAAAATGTAATTTGACTTGGATATTATATCCTGTTATTTTCTTTTATCAAGAAATATTTTTACTAATTGTACTTTATTTTTAATTATATTAATTATATATCTATAGATAGCTATATAAAGATACTAAAACCTTATTTTATTTTTTAATATCATAATTGACTTAATATTATTCCGGAATTTAGTAAGATATATTGAAAATTATTTGAAAAAAGGCGGCTTGAATTCCGCCTTTTTTATAAGAAAATATTTAAACTATTAAAATAAATATCCAACTGTCACATAAATTGTATTCAGTTTTATTTCCGGTGCATCAGTATCATCTGAATCTGCAATATCTGATAGTCCAAGGTCATATCTTGCATCAAAGAGAATTTTATCCATCTTATACTGTGCTCCAAAACTTAAACCAAATCCCATACTTTTAAGTTCATCTTTAAAATCAATAGTTCCTTCAGGTGTTTCAAATTCACCTTTCATTATAAAATCAAGAGTCGGTCCACCATATATCGCCATGGTTTCATTTAATTTATATTTTAATAATACAGGTAATTCCAGAACGTCAATTTTATAAGTTCCTTCTTCCCCACCTTGCTCAATTTTTTCACCTTTCATAACATACATAAATTCACCCTGAAGATCCATATTCTCATTTAAAGGCATTATCATCATGCCGCCAAAAGCAAAACTCATTCTAAATTTCTCATCTCCATCAACAAATAATGCCTCATTGGCACCAATTCTTCCAAGTGTTAGCCCTGCTTTAGCACCAAAATTCATATTTCCCATCTGAGCGAAACTACCAAAAACCATCAAACCAACAAGTGCAATAACAATTAAAAGTTTTCTCATATTCCCTCCTTATTAATTAACCAAACCATCTTTTAAGATTATAACTGATTATAAATAATTAGCAAGAATTAATTGTGATACCGAATCATTTTTAATTATATTTCTTGATATTAAAGATTTATTCATTTAATAAAGTTGTAATACTTATATTTTAAATTTATTTAAACAAATAATAATGAAAAGATAATACAATAAATATAAGACTTTGTTATGAGGAAATTTTAAATATTAAAATAAATACCCCACTGAAAGTTGAATAGTTTTGTTTTTCTCTTTATTTGTATCTTTGACATCTTCTGTAAATCCTGTTTCAAGACCAAAAATAAATCTCGCATCAAAAAATAATAGGTCATTCATCATGTACTGTCCCCCAATTTTTAAGTTATATCTTATGTTATTCAAATTTTTCTTTATTTCTTCAGTTTTTGAATTATTTTCTGTTTTAGCTTTTGTAATAACCCCTATTTGAGATCCTGCATATACTGCAAGATTATTTACAGGTTTAAATTTGAAAAGTACAGGAATTTCGAAAGAATCAGTTTCAAGAAAAATATTATTATCTTCATATTTTATTCGCATTCCTTTTTTTAT
>CAZUKV010000098.1:0-3292 GCA_964621075.1 uncultured bacterium
AAAGTGTAAATCCTATCCCTACACCTAATCCATCAAGAATAGAATAAAATATACCATTTTTTGATGCAAAAGCTTCAGCTCTACCGAGAATCATGCAGTTAACAACTATAAGTGGTATAAATAATCCCAGAGCTTTATTGAGTGCGGGAAAATATGCTTTCATAATCATTTGAACAAGAGTAACGAAAGTAGCAATTACAACAATAAACATTGGAATTCTCACTTTACTTGGAACCAATTTTTTTATTGAAGATATGACAATATTAGATCCAAGCAAAACGAAAGTTGATGCTAATCCCATACCAAGTCCATTAAAAGCTGATGTTGTAACTGCCAGTGTGGGACACAATCCCAATAACATTACAAAAACGGGGTTTTCTTTTATAATACCCTTAGAGAACTCTTTCCATGCTCTCATATTACATATCCCCTTTCTTTACATTTTGAAATAAAACATTTATTCCTTTATTAATTCCATCAGTAACTGCTTTTGATGTAATTGTTGCAGCAGTTATTGCTTTAATAGCATTTCGTCCATCAGGAATCTCTTTTTTCATTAAATCAATATTTCCTGCTTTCAAATCATCAAATTGTTCTTGAAACCAGTTTTCTTCACATTTAGCCCCCAACCCGGGAGTTTCAGCCTGTTCAAGAATTTTAATTGCTTCAATATTTTTATTTAAATCTACTCCAACCATAATTTTAATTTTGGAAGAATAACCAGATTTAAAAACCTGTGCCACATAACCTATTAGATTGTTTTCATTATCATAAGCTTTCCAGTATATATTATCTATATATGTAGAATTTACATTTAATTTTTCTGCTTGAAATTTGTCAGCTCTTGGCAGGACATCTTTTCTTGCTTTTTCTTCCTTTTGTTCCTTTAACTTTTTTATTCGTGGTGCAGTTTTTTTGTTTGCATAACTTAAAACAAATCCTGCAATAAATGTTACAAGTAATAATGCTATTGGTAATTTGATATATTTTTTCATTTCTGTACACCTCCAAATGGTTTAGGAACTGTATATCGATCGATAAGAGGAACAAAAATATTCATTAATAATATTGAATATGATACACCTTCAGGGTATCCTCCCCACATTCGGATAATAAATGTCAGTAATCCAAGACTTACTGCAAAAATCCATCTTCCTTTTTTAGTAAGTGGCGAGGTAACCATGTCAGTAGCCATAAAAAAAGCACCGAGCATCAATCCACCTGTAAATAAATGGAAAAATGGATTTCCACTAAACAACCCTGAATGACCACCAAAAGCCCATGTTAAAAGTCCAAGTGTTCCTATATATCCAAGAGGTATTCTCCAGTCAACTATTTTCATAATGATTAAAAACAAACCGCCAATCAAAATTGTAATTGCAGTGGTTTCTCCCAAACATCCTCCAATTTTCCCAAAAAATGCATTTGACACTAAATCACTACTGTATAATTTATCCCATAATGAAATAGCAGTGTCATGTAATTCAGGATTTGAAACCGCCTCCCTAACAGATTTCAATGCAGTTAATGGAGTTGCAGAGGTAACAGTATCAACAAGTTTAGTTGCTTCTGCACCTGTAGCTTCTATTGCAGCTGCAGATTTTTGAGATATTGATAAAAACCCGCCTTTAGGTTGAATCCATCCAGATGTAATAGCAACAGGATATGATGCAACTAAAAAAGCCCTACCTACAAGAGCGGGATTAAATATATTATAGCCTAACCCACCAAAAAGCTGTTTTGCAACAACAATTGCAAAAACTGTTGCAAGTGCAACTTTCCATAAGGCTATACTCGGAGGAACATTGAAAGTAAGTAATAATGCAGTCAGTATTGCACTTCCATCACTAACAGTTACTTCTTTTTTGAATAATTTCTGCATCCCGGCTTCAGAAATAACAGCAGCACTAACAGCTGTTAAAGAAACCCATACGGTACTTATACCGTATAGATATATAGTATGAATATATGCCGGTAATAAAGCAGCTATTACAAGCCACATTACTTTTTTTACAGAAATATCTTTTTTCAAATGCGGTGAAATTGAAACATTCAGCTTATTCTGACTCATTTTCCTCTTCCTCCTTCTTCTTTTTTCTATTTAATTTTCTTATTTCATTTTTTCCTATTTTCATATATTGAACAAGAGGTATTTTTGAAGGACATACATAAGCACAGCTTCCACAATCCATACATGCTGATATATTAAGTTTCTCTGCCTCTTCATACATTTCATTTTTAACATACTTTCCTAATTTTGCTGGTATAAGTCCCATGGGACATATATCAACACAACTCGCACATGAGATACATGGCTGTTCTTTTCTGTGATCTATATTTTCTTCTTCAAAAGCAAGTATTCCGGAAACTCCTTTCTGTATGGGTAAATTCTTAATGGTATGCAGAGCAATACCCATCATTGGACCGCCGGAAATAATTTTTTTTACAGTATCTTTGGTTCCCCCTGCTTTATTAATTAAATTTTCAAAAGTATCTCCTATTCGTGAAATATAATTAGCCGTGGATTTCATTGCTTCACCAGAAACAGTAACGGGTCTTTCTATTAATGGTTTCCCATTAACAACAGCATCATAAATATAATAAGCGGTACTAACATTTTGAACTATAATACCAACATCAAGAGGTAATCCTCCTACAGGAACTTCTCTGTCTGTAATTGATTTAATTAACTGTTTTTCTGCTCCCTGAGGATATTTAGTTTTGACTCTTTTTACCTCAATATTGTCCAAATTTTCACAATATTTGGTCATATTTTTAACCGCTTCAGGTTTATTATCTTCAATTCCTATAAAGCCCTTTTTGGCATCGGAAACTTTCATTATTATTTTCAACCCTTCAACTATACCCTCTGCCTTTTCAAGCATCATCCTGTCATCACATGTTAAATATGGTTCACATTCAGCACCATTCAGAATTATATAATCAATATCTTTCCACGGTGGAGGACTTAACTTTACATCTGTAGGAAAAGTAGCTCCTCCAAGACCAACTATTCCCATCTCCCTTATTATTTCAATAATTTTGTCTTTTTTTAAAGTTTCATAATCTTTATGTTTATCATACTCAAACCACTCATCCTTACCTGTTTTTTCAATAACTATAGCTTTTGATTTACCCAAAGATGGATGAGGATATTCTCCAATAGCCACAACTTTGCCGGTTACAGAAGAATGGATATTTGCAGAGATTTTCCCTGCAGCTTCCGCAATCTTTTCTCCAGTTTTCACTTCATCACCAATTTCAACAACCGGTTTAGCTGGAGCACCAATAT
>CAZUKV010000099.1:0-3251 GCA_964621075.1 uncultured bacterium
TCAGATTCAAAATATTATCTATACAGTTTAAAAAGAAAAGGTGATATCTTTTACTTGAGGAAAAATTATACAAATGCTCTTAAATTTTACAATTTAGTTCTTGATAAGAACCCTAATAATAAATATTCAGATGATGCTTTAAAGGGAATTATCGATATTCATCTTGAACTCGACAATAACAGTAAAGCTTTAACAAAAATGGAATATTTTGTAAAAGTCTATCCCGGAAGTGACCACAGTGAATATATCTTGAATTTGCTTCTCAAGCACTATAAAAAAGAAAATTCCTTTAATAAAGTTTTGTCTTATTACAATAAATATTTAAAAACCATAAAAAATAATGAAAAATATATGACCATATTTCTGGATAAAATAAATTATTTAACTGCCAATAATAAATATAAAAAAGCAATAGAAAATATAATCGTTTTTTCTCACAATAATCCAAATTCAAAAATGAGACCCTTTTTAATTTATCGTGCAGGAATAATTTATGGAGACAAGTTGAATGATTATGATAGAGCAATTACAACTTTAACACAGATAAGAAGAAATAAGGATTATGGGGACCAGGCACTTTATAAAATTGGAAATTTTTATGAAAAACAGGAAAGAATTAGTAAAGCCATAGAAATATACAAAAATATTATCAACAATTTTGAATACTCGCAATTCAGCAAAAAAGCATCAAATAGAATACTCTATTTAAATAAATATGTAAAAACTGATAGAGATGAAGCAATTTCAATGTTAAATAAACTTATAACTGATATTTCTGATAAAAATTTAAGTAAAGAAAAAATCATGAAAGAAAGAGCTGAGATTTCTTTCTATCTTAAAGATTTTGAAAATGCAAAAAATTACTATAAAAAAATAAATCAAAATGGTGAAAATTACTTTAAAACAGAAATTTATAGTTCTTTAAAAAATGGTAAAAATAAAAAATTCATTCAAAATTTTATTCGCGATAATACAAAAAATGGAAACTTGAAGATATTTAATGATCTCTATAATGATATTTTAATATTTTATGAAATATCAAATACCCTGCAGAAAGATGATTTCATTTTCTACTTTAACACATTCAATAAAAACGTTTCTTCAGAAATTACATACTCTTATGTTAATTTTCTATTAAATAAAGGAAATACCGGGGAAATCATTAATTTTGAAATCCCGGGGAATTTAAACCCATCTGTAGTAAAATTAATAGAGGGTTTAAAAATGTTCTACTCTAAAAATTACGGGAAATCTAAACAAATATTTACAGAACTATTAAATAAAGATATTGAATATAAAAACATAATTTATTACCATCTTGCAAATATAAATTTCATAACAAATAATTATAATGAAAGTAAGAAATACATTTTTAAAATTAAAAATGACCTTCATTACAAAATTAAAAGCAGTATTCTACTTGCTAAAATCAATTACAAAAATGGAAACTTTGATGAGGTAAAATTCAATCTTTATAATGTACTCCAGAGAAATCCTGAATATTACAATGATTATGAAGTAGTTTCAATATATATAAATTCTTTAAAAAAAGAAAATAAGAATGATTTAATTAGAATAACATTAAATAAAATTGATGAGAAAGAAAATGAAGATCTTAAAGCACTTAAAGGGATAAACTTTATAGAAATTGGAGATGTACAAAAAGGAGAAACCTTTTTAACACAATTAAAATCTGAAGAAGCAAAATCCAAATTATATGATTATTATTTTAATAATGATAAATGGAATAAAATAATAAAATATTTTAATACTTCTTCAAACTACGATATCTCAAGATCAATTATTGCTTATTTAAAAGAAGGAAAAATTCAAAGAGCTAAATCCTTATTTTCAACTTACAATAATAAGATTAACAGATTTAAACCCGAACTTGATTACTTCTTTGGAGAATACTATTATTATCAGGAAAAAAATCATAATGATGCATTAAAATATTTAAATTACATTATAAAAAATTATGAATCTACAGAATGGATTGATGATGCTCTCTATTTAAAAGGAAATATCTATATTTCTAAGGGGAAAAATAATGAAGCTAATGAATTATTTCAAGATTTAATTAAATCTTATCCTGCTACAAATCTAAAAGACAAAGTTTTTCTTTCACTGGGACAATTAAACTTCAATAATGGCAATTTCAAAAAAGCTGTAGATTATTTTAAAAAGTCATATTCTATTTCAAAAAATAATCATACTTATTACAATCTTGGACTCGCTCACAAAAAATTAAAAAATTATAACCGGGCAAGAAAAATTTTTAAACAAATATCTGAAAAAAAGAATTTGGATGCATTAAAATATGATTCAAAATTAAACCAGGCATACATTTTAATGGACCAGCAGGAATACAATCAGGCAATTTCTGTCCTGGAAAATCTTCTTGAAAGTGCTCCTATAGAATATCATTTAGAAATACAATATCATATTGGAGAATGCTACTTTTCACTTAAAAAATATAATAAAGCTATTAGAGAATATTTGAAAGTTAAATATTATTACAATTATGAAAGTGAATTCAATTTTCAGTGGCTGGTAACAGCATTATTCAAGGCAGGACAAACATATGAAATACAGAACAAATATAAAAATGCAACTAAAATATATAAAAACATTATGGAAATTAGTGGAGAAAAAACAACCTATTATAAAACAGCAAAAAATAGAATTGAAAAAATTAGTAATTATTAATTATTGCACTTAAAAACTACAGGAGTATAATAAATATTAGAGGTGAAATTAAGTAATTTAAATAATGGATTTCATATACTATAATTACAAAATTAAACTTTTCAAAAAAGAACCAACTATATATCTTCGTGTTAAAATTGAACATCCAGATGCAAATGATTTTAAATGGACTAATATACAGGATAAATTACATCACTATATAAAAAATTCAAACAAATACGAAAAAGAATTTTTTAAAGAAGAATCGATAATCGAAAAAATCGGCAATTTAGATAAAAAAAATATTAATATAATTGACCATATTCTCAAATATGGAAAATGTTATGCAGATAAAAAATCATTAATTCTGCACGGACAGTATGTTAGAGATTTGCTGGATTTGTTTGTTGATTATGAAAACATATTAACTCTTGAAACCAATGAACACCTGGAGATAGTAGATAATTTCCAAAGACCCGAGCTCAAGATTGAAGGAGATTATAACAAAATTAGAATCCATCCACTTAAGGATAAAAATCCACAAATTTATTCTTTTCAGGGTG
>CAZUKV010000100.1:0-3220 GCA_964621075.1 uncultured bacterium
AGCTGCTATTAAGAAATTAAATCTTTACTTTATTTTAATTCACTAATAGAGAATTGACAATAAAAAAATCTTTCTGAATTTAACAGTAAGTTTTATTAATAAATTTAAAAAATTACAGAACAACTTTCTAAATTAAGATAATATATTTTAAATTTATTTTAATATATTTATTTAAGATTAATGATTTGAAATGAATAATCGTTTAAATCAATAATCAACAATTTTTTAATTAGTGTATTGGATTTATTTAGATAAACTTTTAACCCTTCTACTGCTTGTATTGATGCTACTGCCGATACAGCAGGTGATAGAGATGGAATCGAATCTTCTTTATAATTCTTAGCTTCAAAAATTTCCTTTAAAGATAAATTTTTATTAGGCATTATTGTTGTAATCTGACCAAACCAGGAATAAATACCTGCATGAATTAATGGAATATTATTTTTCAAGGCTAAATTTTCGAGAATAAATCTACTTTCAAAATTATCCAACGCATCATATATTAAATTTACTTTTTCAGGTAAAATAGAATTTTTTTTAATTTTTTCATTTATAGCAACAACTTTAGTGTTTAACTTTAAACTATCCAATTTTTTCTTTAAGCATTTGACTTTATACTTACCGATATCATTTTTTCCATAAAGAATCTGTCTGTTTAAATTGGTTTCAACAATTTTATCATTGTCATATATATATATTTTTTTAATACCTGTTCTATATAGTTGCTGAGCGAGATGGGTACCAAGCCCACCTGCCCCAGCAATTAAAACATTTACATTTTGAATTCTTTGAAACTCACTATTACTAAACATTAATTTTTCTTTATCAAGATACCCCATATAAGCAAATCAGCCTCCTGCTGAAGGAGGAAATAATACCATTCCATCATTATCTTCTACTTCAGTATTTAATCCATTCAAGTGATGAATATTTTCACCATTTACCATAATGATAGTTCCTGTTAACATGTTATTATCATCATCATATAATTTTTCACTAAAATACCCATCATACCTGCTATCAAGAATTCTTATTATTTCCTTAACAGTTTTTTTATTATCAATTCTTATCGTCTCATTAGATTTTTTTAAATCTAACTTTATTAAGGAGAAAAATTTTATATGCATACTTGTTTATTCTATTTTCAGTTTTTTTAATGTTTCATTTGTTGGATACCCTTTACTATCCCATCCCCTTACATCATAATATTTGGGTAATAATTTATCAAGATGATGAATATTACCTTTTTGAGAGCCGTCAGGTAGGGGTTCTTCAAAAAATCTTTTTGGAAGAGTATCTTCTTCTGGGGTTATCCCTGCATCTAAATTAAACTGTCTTTCAAGTGTATAAATCCTTTCTCCTACCTCCATAACTTCTTCTGTAGTATAATCATAATCTCCAACAGCATTAATAAGATCCTTATATTCTTCTGCACCAAGGGCAAATGAAGTAAATAGGCAGACTCCTGCCGAATCTATAACAGCTGTTAAATCCTGAAAAGTTTTAACCCATTCAGGTTTTCCTTCAATTGTTTGTGTTTCAAGTTTTTCTGGAGATCCAAGTATTTCAGGAGATATCATATAACCTCTTACATGGCATCCACCTCTATTTGAAGTTGCATAATTTAAACCATGTCCTTGAGCACCTCTTGGATCGTATGCAGGTAATTCCTGTTTTTTAACTGTCATTGATATTTCTGGATGATTTTTCCCCTCAGCCAACCTGAAAGATCCTTCAGCAAGCTTATCTCCTATTCCTTGCCGGTAACCTATTTGTCTTGTGTAATAAACAATAGATTCAGATGAACCAAACCTTAATTCTGGACCATTCTCCAATTCTTCTTTTTTAATATATCCATTTTCAAAAAGTTCCATAGCAGCAGCAATTGTGGCACCTGTTGAAATTGTATCAAGTCCAAGCTCATTACATAGAAAATTTGCTTCAGTAATAGCATTCAAATCACTAACTCCACAATCTGCACCAAAAGCCCATCCAGTTTCATATTCAGGGCCTTCTCCTTTTCTACCATTTGGAAGTTTTACATCACGACCACATCTTATTGGACATGCGAAACAACCTGTGTTTTTCTGTAAATATCCTTTTTCCACGAGAGCTTCTCCACTAACCTCATATGTTTTATCAAATGTAGCTTTTTGAAAATTATTTGTTGGATACAAACCGTTCTCATTAATAATATTATCTAATACTTTTGTTCCCAACGCAGGTAAACCTTCACCGGTTACTCCATTTTCTTTAATCATTTTTGTTTGTTTTTTTACTACTTCTGTTAGTTTCTCATGGTTATAAAAATCCATCTTCTTTTTATCAGCTTTTACAACAACAGCCTTTAGATTTTTAGATCCCATTACTGCTCCTACACCTGTTCTCCCTGCTGCTCTATTCTTGTCATTCATAATTGAAGCAAATTTCACCAGATTTTCCCCAGCTGGACCAATACAGCTTACCCTGGCATCTTTTTGTCCAACTTCTTTTTTCAACAGATCTGTTGTTTCATGAACAGTTTTTCCCCATACATTTTTTGCATTTTTAAGTTCAATCTTATCACCAATAATAGAAAGATATTTCGGATTATCTGCTTTTCCTTCAAAAATAATCATATCAAATCCAGTAAATTTCAATTCTGCTCCAAAAAAACCACCTGAATTACTTGAAGCTATTGTTCCAGTAAGTGGTCCCTTTGTTATAACCATGTATCTACCCCCGGTCGATGCATTTGTTCCTGTTAATAGTCCTGTTGCAAATATTAATTTGTTTTCTGGACTCAAAGGATCAATTTTGGGATCAATTTCATCATATAAAATTTTTGATCCCAATCCTCTTCCACCTAAATAAGATCTCACTAAATCTGATGATATTGTTTCTTTACTATATGATTTGTTAGTGAGATTAACTCGTAATACCAGAAACTCTTTGGATTTGTTCATAAAAACCTCCTTATTTTCAACATCTTCTTTCCAATAAGGGAGGCTCATAAGTTTCCTATACAAGCCCTATCGGCTTATTTACCATAGATCCCATGATCCACAGGTAATATAGCTCGAAGACATATTAAAATATATAAAATAATTTAAATAATACAAGGTTGATAAATATAAAATTATAAATTAAAAATTTGTATTTAAGATAAATATATAAAAAGCGGAGAAAATTTCTCCGCTTTGAATTTTAATTCCGATTCATTTAGTATTATAATTTATTA
>CAZUKV010000101.1:0-3202 GCA_964621075.1 uncultured bacterium
TTCGTTTATTAATCATGGAAAAAAGATATTTGAAATTTTCTTATGATTTAGGTGTTAAATTTGATTTTAAGAAAAATCATATATTTGGATTTTCTTTAAAAGATATTGAACGTCCAAATTTAAAAGAAAGAGTTCCAATGGATTTTATTTTTAAATATATGTATAAAAAAAATGGATATGGATTGTTTCTTAAATATACAAAAATTTTTGGAGTATATGATTATATAGTTGCTGGAGGGGATTTTGAGATAAATAATTTTATTAGACTTCTTTATGGTTTTAATAATAAAAATAAAGAAAATAGATTTGGTATAAATATTTCATATAAAATGTTTGATTTTAATTTTGGTTATATAGTTCATTCCAGATTATATCCTTATATCATAACTGAAATGGGGATAAGATGGTAAAAAAAGTATTGGTGTTTTTTATAATTTATTTTTTTTGTGTTACTATTAATGGATTTATCTGGGTGTATGATTTCGTAATTAGAGATGAGTCCGATATAGAAAAATTATATTCAGAAGGGCATATTGATTTTATTTCTTATATTGATTTACTGGATATTTTTAAAAATAAAGTAGATTTAAACAGGGCTACATATAATGAATTAATGGAAATTCCATATATAAATCAAAATACTGCAAAAAAAATTATTAAAAATAGAAATTATATCAGTGTTAGAGATATAATGAAAATAAAGACTGTAGACAAATATTTATATAAAAGAATAAAACATTTTTTAAAAGTGGAAATGAAAGATAAATTTGAAAACACTATATACATATATAAGAATGAAGATTATCAATATATAAAAAACAAAACTAAATTTAGCAATTTATATTGTGATTTGAAATTTGTTTACGAACAAAAAATAAATTATATATCAGCTAATAAATATATTTTTGAGGAAGAAAAATATAAATTTGAAGTAAATTCATATTTTTTAAAGTATCAGATTAGCAAAAATTTTGAAATAGCTGGTGGTAATTACAGGCTGAAATTCGGAGAAGGATTACTACTTTCAGATGGAAGTTCTTATGGAAGAAATAATTATAAAAGTGATATGAGCTCTTCAGAATATTTAAAGGGAGTTATCGTAAAAAAGAATATAGGGAATATTGATTCTTATCTCTTTTATTCTGGCATGAAGAAGGATAGATCTGTATATCTTTATTATGAAGAAGAAGAGCGATACAGGAAAAAGAATCTTGATGATATATACTGGGAGGAGTTAAAAGGAATAGGGGTAACTTATAATTTCAATCAGGATTATATCGGCTTTTCATATATTGATTATTTTGATAATCTTGATGAAACACCAGAATTGAAAAACTATGGATCTTTATTCTATGGTTTAGATCTTTATGATATATATTATATTTCTGGAGAAATAACATTTTCAAACAATAAAATTGTAGCAGAAAATAGATTTTCTGCCGATTTTAGCAATAATTATTTTGACATTAGTTATTTTACTAATTCTTCAGGTCTTTATTTACCATTTGTTTTTGATTACAAGAATGAATCATCTAATATATTTGTAGTAAGGCACAGATACAATAAAGAGAAGATTGGTATTTATTCAAAACTAAATTACAAGAATTATAATTTAGAAGATAACTCTATATTTTATTCAAAAGTAAATTATGAATTCAGTGACAGGATTGATTTTAATTATAAATATTATTGTAATGATGATAGTTATTATAATCAAATTGGAGTTGAATTTACAAAAGATAGATTTGAAATTGGGAGCTTTTTTAAGAAGAAAAGTGATAATGATTTAGGATTAAAAGTATTCTGTGGATATAAGATAAAGAAAATTAATATTGATTTTTTAGTAAACTATAGCGGGAATGTTGAAGAAGAGTGGGATAAGTATGTTAAATTATCATTGAGCTGGAAACCTTTATCAAAAACATACATGAGTTTATACTTAAAAAATAATTGGGAAGGGACATCCTCTAATTTTGATTACAGGTTTTATTTAAGAAAATCTATTTAACACTTTTATTTTTAAGAGCATTGTGTTATTATTTATTTTTGTAAATAATAGTTGGAGAGGGATTTATGGATGATTTAAGTTATTTTTTAAATAATGAAAATAAAAAGAAAAGTAAAATCGAGAAATTTTTAAAAAATAATAAAAATATTAAGTTTGTATCATTGTTTGGAATTGATTTTATGGGGAATGATACAGATGAGAAGATACCTGCAAGATATTTTCTGAATAATATTGATTCAATATTTAATGGTGGTATTCAAACTGATGGCTCTTCTGTTAATCTGCCGGGAATTGCAAGTCTTTCAGATGCCAGGGTGAATTTTGTTATAGATTTCCAGAGAAAATGGTTTATAGATTATAATTATGAAAATATGATAAATAATTCTATTCCGGTTGGGACATTAAGAATCCCTGCATTTTTAAAACACCATGATAAGTTTTACGATTCAAGATCAATACTTTTTAATGTTATCAGGCATACTGAAAATGAGATAAAAAAGATAATTAAAAATAATAAATCTATTTTTAAAAATAAATATGATTTTCAATTTGAGGATATTAAAAAAGTTTATTTCACTCTGGGAACTGAACTGGAGTTCTGGGTTAGAACTCCAGCAGATAAAGTATCTCCAGAGGAGCTTGAACTTAGTCAGATGCTTAAAGAATCTTACTGGAAAAGAACAAAGGGAAGGGTAAGGACATGTCTTGAAAATAGCCTGTTGTTGCTTAACCGATATGATTTAAATGCAGAAATGGGGCATAAGGAAGTAGGGGGAGTTAAAGGAAAAGTTTCTCCATCAGGAGATCTTTTTGATGTTATGGAACAAATTGAACTTGATTGGCAATACAGTGATCCCGTTCAAGCCTGTGACAATGAATTGTTTGTAAGGATTTTTGTTAAGGAATTGTTTAGACGAAAGGGGCTTGAGGTTTCTTTTATGGCAAAACCTGTTGAGGGGGTTGCAGGATCAGGTGAACATATGCATCTGGGTATGGGCGTTCTTTTGAATAACGGGGATAAAATCAATCTTTTTGCTCCAACTGAAGAAGATCAGTATCTATCTTCTATTGGGTATGGTGGATTGATGGGAATTTTAAAAAACTGGGATGAAATAAATCCATTTATTTCTCATTCCATTGATTCTATGAAAAGACTAAAACCTGGATATGAAGCTCCTATCTCTCCTGTAGTAT
>CAZUKV010000102.1:0-3172 GCA_964621075.1 uncultured bacterium
AGGATTATTATATTAATCTCTTACAATTTGTCAAGTCATTTTTATAGTTTTATTTATTATTATTTAAATAAAAACTTAGCCGAAGTATTATTATCTGATACATTAAATTATAAATTCAATTATTTTACTTGTAAAATAATTATTTATATATTTTTAATTACCTAAATATTTTAAACTTGCCCAGTAAACTGGATGATCAAATCTATTCTTTAAATATTTTTTTGCCCTGATGAAAGCTTTTTTGATAGAAGTACCATTATGAATATGTCTGTAAAAATTTTTAAAAAATATTGCCGTAGCAACATCAGATATTCTCCAGTAAGATGAAATTACAGCTCTACTTCCTCCTGATAAAAATGCTCTGTCCATAGCCAGGATTTCTTCACCAGACCCGAACTCACCGATACCAGTTTCACATGCACTTAATATAACAATATTTGAATCAATCTTTATATTTTTTATCTCATTAATATTAAAAAATCCATCATTAATACTATCATTTGCAAATAATAAATAAGATAGATCTGGATAATCTTTATTATATTTTCCATGACAGGCAAAATGTATAATATTAAAATCAAGATTTTTAAAATTATTTTTTATAGCTGTCTCTGTAGCATTTTTACCAACAAGTAAATTGACACTTGATTTATCAAATAAAAATTCAATTTCTCTTGCTTCTTTCTGTGCAAAATAGAGTTCCAGATCTTTAATTCCGGTATGAGGATTTCCTACAGCAAATATTTTATGATTATTATTTATTTTTTTTGATTCAAGCATTTTAAAAGTAGGAACATATCTTATATCAAATATATCAATAACATATTTATTTTCATTTGTAATTAAAACATCAAATGGAATATAATTAAGAATACCATGGGGTGAAATAATAATTTCTGAAATATTCTTTCCTGCATCCGGAAAAATTTCATTATAAACTTTCAAACCATAATCATTTATTTTATCAACAGGCTTTTCTTGAATAATAAAGTTTCTTAGTTTATTTAATTTTTTCTGAATATTGTTCTCTGACAATTTTACTTTTCTACCATCAAATCCATTAATATTATCATATTGAATTAAGTAATAATAATCATCAATTTTTAAATAAGAAACTAACAAATTATTGTCAGATATCATTTCTTTAATACTGTTGAAATTAAATGAGATATCTACATCATCTTCATGAACACCATATTTTAAATAATAATCTATTTTAATTTTTTCATATTCACTTTTCAATTCTTCATACTTATTTTTATAAATTTTATTTTTCATTAATAGATTTCCATAATAATTTAATTTTTTTTCAAAATCAGATAATTTCTTAAATCTTTTATTATTTTCACTTTTAATTTCAATTTCTTTGGATAAATAAAAATTAATATTTTTAACTTTTTCAATATTATTGAAACAACTTCTATAATTATATTGGTTAAAATAATATTTAATAGCATCATGGTAAATATTTATATTCTTTTTTATAAAAGTTTTTCTAATTTCAGGTATTTTAATCTGTTTTGATATATCTTCAATAATTTCAATTGATTGTTCTAAATAACTAACTTGGTTTTGTATTTTACCCATCTCATAATATATTTTTACCAGTAACTCTTTATTATTAATTTCTTCAGCTAACTCTCTTGCTTTTTTTAAATTGATTATACTGTTATTGATTTTTCCGATATAGTAATAAGCATGCAGCAAATTTGTTGGATCTGTAATTTTTTTAGAATTTTGAATAACCTTGAAAAAATATTCATTACTTTTTTCATATTTATTTTTTTCATAATAAGCTAACCCAAGATTTTTAAGAATACCATTTATAATTAAGAGATTATTATTTTTTTCAAATTGGGTTTTAATATTATTTAAATTTGTTATGGCTTTATCAACTTGATCACTATTAATTAAAATAATATTTTTATTTACTTTTAAAATAAAAAGCTGCTGAATAATATTATATTTTGATGCAATTTCAATAGCCTTTTCAGCTTCTTTTTTTGCAATTTTGTATTTCCCCAATTTTATATATGAAAGAATTTTCAAATTTAAAGCAATGCAGTATTCTTCAGGATATTTTCTACTCCTTCGGTCATTAAACAAAGTTTCTATGAGTTTAATTGCATTATAATAATTATTGGTATGATAATTAATTTGTGCAAGTGCTATTTCAGCATTGATTTTCAATGAACTATAACTCTTCTCATCATCTATAAGTAATTTAACTTTTTCTAAAGCCTCATCATATGCACCTTTCTTAATTAATATAAATATTTTTATTAGTTTCGAAGTAGAAATTAACTCGTTATTTTCTATTTCTTTTAAAAAATCTTTTGCTTTAGAATAATTGTTTAGATATTTATAGAAAATTTTTGATTTTTCAATTTTAGCCAGATCACTGTTTTCTCTATTAAGATATTTCAGAGCTTCTTCAATTCTCCCCATTTTTTCATAAAGTACACCTATTCTATAATTATTTGATTCAAAATCTTTTTTATAGATATTAACAGCTTCTTTATAATAACCACTCCTTTCATATAACATGGCCAGTCTCTTTTTAAACTCAAGTTCGCTGTATCCTTTTAGTTTTGAATATTGTTTTAAATAATCAATAATTAACTCCGGATTATTTAAATTATTAGCACCAATTCTAATAATCAAAAGCAATCTACTGATTAACTTGTCATTTATATTTTTTAAACTTAAAAGTTTTATTACTTTTTTTAAATAATTAAAAGAATAATTATATTTACCATTTTTATAATAAAGATAGGCTTTCCTATCATATACTGATAATTTTTCTTTAATAAAATTATCAAGCTCCCCGGAATCAAGTTTTTTATAGGAATAAAGATTTTTATTAATATAAATCTTGGAAATCCTTAAATACAAAAAAACATCTATAAGATTTTTAAATTCTATATTTGTTATGTCACATAAAAATTTCAATCCCGTAATATTAACCTGTTTTTTTATCAAATCATTTAAACTTACATCATTTATTCTAATTTTAAAGGGAGAAATTGATCCTGTTATTTCAACTTCTCCAATATCAAAATACCCGCCATTTTTATCAAGAATATTTTCAAAACTAATTTTAGAATAATCGTCTGAAATAAATCTATTTGAATAAAACATATAAAATTGAAGAATATTAAAATAAGAATTT
>CAZUKV010000103.1:0-3080 GCA_964621075.1 uncultured bacterium
TGTAGTTTTTTTCTACACCATCTCCAAGCCTGTACATTCCACCCAGCCTTACCTGTGCAGGAGCATAACCCCCATTCGCTGCTTTAGTATACCATTGAATTGCTTTTTGTTTGTCTTCTTCAGTATTCTTCCCCAAATCATACATCCTGCCAATTTTATACTGGGCTTCTACAACTCCTTTTTCTGCTTTTTTCATTAATTTCTTATCAATTTCCCCAAAATTAATACTTAAAAAAATAATAATAAACATAAATAAAAATAAACCCTTTTTCATATCTACCCCTTTCAAAAGAATATTTGTTTATTATACACTCAATTAATTAATTTTTCTACATATCAGTGATTATATATTCATTCTTATATCTGAATTTGATATTTACAACTTACAATAAAAAATTAAAAGCACTATAACCTGTATCATTAAAATCAAAAAAGGTAATTTTGTTTACCCTTTACAATTATTTCATTATAATTTAAAATATTTTTATCAAATTGTAAAAAAGGGGGATTTATGAGAAAAATTGTAATACAAATTATGGTTATGTTTTTAATAATAGGCTGTGCACAGCAAAAAACAAAAATCAAAAAAGAGCCTAAGGTTAATATAAACAAACATTTTATGAAAAAAAATGTTGATACTTTAAAAAAAGAAGCTTTAAAAAATGAGTTTGCTGAGGCAATTACTAATAAAAATAATAAAAAATTAGAACAGGTCATATCTAAATTTGATGATATTAATTCTAAAATGTTTGTTTACGGGCGTACAGGGATTCATATAACTGCTTATCAGGGTGAGATTAACAGTACTAAACTTCTCTTAAATAAAGGAGCTGAAATTAATATTAAAGGTAATGTGGCAGAAGATTCTCCATTACATCTGGCATGTAAAAATGGACAAATAGAAATGGTAAAATTCTTAATAAAAAATGGAGCTAATATAAATATTAAAAATAAAGGATGGGCCACACCTATTTATGATGCTATAATCCAGGGATACCATGATATTGTAAAAGTATTGATTGAAAATAATGCAGATATCAACCATCAGACTCTTGTATTTAAAGAAACACCTATTCATATAGCAATCAAACATAAAAGGCAACAAATTACAAGATTATTACTCAAAAACAATCCTGATTTAACAATAAAAGCAGGAATATCAAGCAGAACACCATTACATTATTCTATTATTTATGGAAATGCAACAACCGTAAAAATGCTTCTTAAAAACAAAGCAAATATAAATGCAAAAGATTATTTTAAAGAGACAGCCTTAGATTATGCTAAACATAGAAATAAAAATAGAATTATCAATATTTTAGAAAAATACATGGATAAATAATAGATGTCATAACCGAGTGATTTTTCAGAAAATAGAATTCAATATATTGATTTTGTCTTTATTCTTCTTTTTTCTTTCAGTTCTTCTTAAACTGTATCTATATACAATTTTTCAATTTTTGTAGAACTTACATCCAATTTTTTATTCCACTTAATAAACTTAATTTTTAATTTTGAGCATATTTCTTTTTTTTTATCTGAGAAAGAATCCGCTTTGGAACTTGTTATTAAAACATCCGGTTTTACTATTTTTAATAAATTAAACCAGAAAGAATCAATTTCTTTTGAACCATATTTATTATTTATAGATACTGGAAAAATATAATCAGTAATATTTAGATAAGATAAGAGTTCCATCCTTAAATTTTGTGAATGAATCGGTCGATTTTTTCCTTTTGATTGCATAATTGAAAAATCATCATCGACTCCTATGATTAAAATATCAATTTTTGATTTAGCAAATTCGAATAATTTTACATGACCAATATGTAAAATATCAAAACACCCACTAATAAAACCAATTTTTTTTCCTTTCAATCTTTGAGTTTCAATTATTTGAGATATTTGGGTTAATTCTTTAATTTTATTTTTCAAAATAATCTATTTCCCTTCATCTTTAAAGATAATCATTCCATTTTTATGGGGTCAGGTCTTTACATTAATACATTTCAAATTTTATTTTATTTTTTCTTAATTATTTTATTTTCAACAGTTTTTAGTTTTTTCTTTAATCCTCTATTCACCTTACACTTTTTCTCAAACCTTCTTGTTTTAACTGAAACTGTTGAATATTTTATTTTAAATAAATTTCCTATATCAGCTAATTTCATGTCTGTATATTTTTTAAGTAAATATATAAATAAATTTTTATAATCATTACTATAACTTTTTTTATATAATATTTCTTTATCTATATCAAAAGAATCAACCATTATTCTTTCGATATCTTCCTTTTTATAAATTAAATAATCAACATTAGAATATTCATAAAAATCATTCTTATTGTCATCATGTTCAATTTTTTTAATTATTTTTTCAACAAAACCTTTTGATCCTAATAAACCATTCACTCCATATATTCTATTTCTTAATTTTTTATTATCCTCTCCCTGTTGCAGATCTTTATTTTGTTCATACCATTCGTAAATAAATTCTTTAAATCTTTCAATATTTTCAAACTTACTTAATAAAAAATTCTTATCAACAAGTTTGGTTTCATTTTTATTAATGTAGTCATTGAAACTGTTGTATTTATAATCTTCTAAATATTCAACTATTTCTGCTCTTAATGGATTAAGATGTATATAACTGCTTAATGTTAATAGATAGCTTTCATCTTCTACAAGTATTGATTTATATCTGCCCTGAAATATCGGTCCTACTATATCATGTTTTGCTTTAAACCAATTAGTATAACTGGTATTTAAATAATGCATTGCTTTTGATAAGTTTCCTAAAGGGGTCCTTATAAGTAGATGAAAATGATTATCCATCAAACAATATGAAAATATTTCTAAATTATATTTGGTTTTTGTTTCTTTAAGTTTTTTTAGAAATTTCTCTTTATCTTTATTCTCTAAATAAATATTATCTTTTCGGGTACCCCGTGAAATTATATGATAAATTGCATCTGGATACTCTATTCTTAAAGGTCTTGCCATAATAATTATATTATATCACTACCTATTAAACACTTCAACAAAAGAATGTATTAATGTAAAGACCTGACCCCTAATTTA
>CAZUKV010000104.1:0-3041 GCA_964621075.1 uncultured bacterium
AATTATTTTCAAGTGCAGGAGGAAAGAATTTCCTAACAAGAGCTACTTCAGTACTAGTTGTTTTATTTGTTGTTACAACAATAGGGATTTCAAAAATATCTTCTTCAAAAAAAGAAAACAAATCACAATTGAAAGAAAAATTAAAAAGTGAACAAAAGGTGGAGAACAATAAAACGGAGAAAGAAGTAAAAGAGGCTACTAAAGAAAATAAAAATACTCAAGAAACTTCTGAAGATAAAACGGAATAATAAAATTATAGATATTAAACCCCTTAAATTTGAAATTCATCCTAAAAAGTTTAAGGGGTTTTAAATAATATTATGGAAATTTCAGAAATAGATATTTATTTGAAAATGGATATGAAAAATGTCGCCTTTCTAAAAGGTATTCTTGAAGCAACAGATGGGCTTGCTTTCATGCGGGTTGAAGATGGACTTGTGAGAATTATAACAACTAACTCTCAAATTGAAAGAACCAGAAAATTGATTGATTCAATGAAAAGATTATTTGATTTTCAGTATATCAATGATATTAGATAAAATATTTTTAGTAAATATAAGTTTAAATAAGGATAAATTTTATAAATATTTTCTGTTATTGATTGGTAATAGTTTATCTTGACTTTTTTTAATTATTTATTAAAATATTTGAAGAAAGAGGAGTCTGAATGCCAAAAAAACTGTTAATTGTTTTTTTATTTTTGTTAATTATTGCTACAGGATGTCTTAATGAATATAATGATTTAATTGAGAGCGGGAAAAATTCTTTAGAAAATAATAAAATTATTGATTCAGTGGGGTATTTTGAAAAAGCGATAAGTATAAATCCTGAGAAGGCTAAAGGGTATTACTGGCTTGGGATAGCTAATAAAGAAAGAATGAGATATGGTAATTTTATTATAAATATGAACAAAACAATGATTTATGGCAAAGAGAAATATAAAAATAAAATTGCTGATGCATATTATGAATTTGCAAAGGAATTAGAGAAAGTTAATAGAATTGAAACTATGTATAGTGCTTTTGAAAGATTACTTGAAATTGATCCGGATTATGAAATAGAGGAAGATTATGCTATACATCTGGGAAATAAATATTATGAAAATGAATATGATTATCAAAAAGCTCTTCATTTTTACAAAAATGTTATAGATAAGGAGCTTCCAGAAGAAATAAAAAAAACAATTCAATACAGAATAGCTTATTGTTATTATCAACTTGGTGAGTATATTGAGTCAAATAAATATTATAATTTACTGCTTGAAGAATATCCTTCTCATCCAAAATTAAAAACAATATACTATACTATAGGCAAAATAAATTTTAAACTGGCAAAAAAAGCTTTTTTAAATAAAAATTATAGTGAAGCAATTACCAGAGGAGAAACTGTTTTAAGAATAGGAAAACCTCAACTCTGGTTATCTGAAATTAGAAGAATTCTTGGAGATTCATATTTAGCTAAAGGCAATAAAACTAAGGCACTAAGTATGTTTAATACAATTATTGAAAATGATCCCTATAGGGCTTATAGGGATACTGCATATGCATTAAAGATGGTTAAGAGGATTAAAAGCGGGAAGGTGAACTTTAATGGTTAAAAAACTAACAAAAATATTAACAATTTCAATTATAATTTTTTTAATTCTAAATTGCAGCAAAAAGAACACGAGATTGATTTTGGATGAAGATGGTTATTACAAAAAAATAATAAAGGAGTTTGAAAATAAAAATTATAATGATTTTCAGGAAGATGCAGAATATTTTTTATCTGACTACCAGGGTAGTGATAAAGTACCATATATCCAATTTTTGCTTGGTGAATCCTATTTTAATGAAGAAGATTTTGCTGAAGCAATAGCTGAATACAATAGAGTTATTTATAAATATCCTGATAGTGAATATATTGATGATTCTTATTATAAGATTGGAGTTTCGTATTATAAGCAGCGATTACATCCGCAGAGAGATCAAACAAACACAAAAAAAGCTATCTATTATTTGAACAAATCCATGGAGCTTTCCAGTGAATTTAATACTAAGGCAGAAGAAATGATTTCTAAATGTAGAAATATACTGGCTAAAAAAAGATATTTCAGGGCGGAATTTTATTTTAAAAGAGATAATTATGATGTTTCTATTAACATTTTGAATGATGCTATTGATGAATATTCTAATACAGATTTAATTGATAATTTTTATTACCTATTATCTTATAATTATCTTGAAAAAAAAGATAAAGATAAAGCAATGGCATTTATAAAAAAAGCAATAAATGAAAATACCGGGAAAAATGATTTTAAAGAAGAAATGGAAGAATTAAAGGAGAAAATTAAATCAATCAGATGAAAATAGGTTTATTTGGGGGTACTTATAATCCTGTTCATAATGCACATCTTTTCATAGCAGAAGAAGTTATAGATTTTTTTGACCTGGATAAATTATTTATTATTCCAGCATATATTCAACCCTTTAAAAAAAATCATGATGTTTTAAATTCAAAAAAACGAATTGAACTTATAAAAGAAGCAATTGATAATGATAAAATTGCTGTATCTGATTATGAAATTAAACAGAAGTCTATTTCTTACAGTATAAAGACTGTAAAGGAATTTTCTAAAAAAGGGGATATTTATTTTATTATAGGGAGTGATTCAGCTTTTTATTTTGATAAATGGAAAAATTACAATAAAATCATTGATATGGTAAAAAAAATTGTTGTTTTCCCGCGAAAGGGATATCCAAAAAATAAAATTAAAGATAAGGTTAAAAGTTTTGATAAATTTACATTTTTAAATACACTTATTCTTGAAATTTCGTCTACTGATATTAGAAAGAGGATAGCAAAAAACAAAAATTATAAATATCTTGTACCTGAAAAAGTATATAAAATGATTGAACGAGAAGGTTTATATAAATGAGTAAAAAAGTAGTTTATATTCTCATATTCTTTGCCTTAATAGGTATTTATCATGGATGGCAATTATATACAAAAAAGAAAAGGGAAGAATTTTATAAAAATTATCCCAAGGGAATGATTAGAGT
>CAZUKV010000105.1:0-2941 GCA_964621075.1 uncultured bacterium
AAAATTATATTAAGAACTTTATAATTTATAAGCGAGGAAAAGGAGTTTTTATGGATAAAATAATTATCGATAAAATAAATGATAAAATAGGGCCAGGAGATATTGTAGGCGCTTTAATAAATGAAACAGCTGTTAAAGCATCTGAGATAGGAAATATAGATATTCATGACACGTATGCGGTAGTTGAAATAAAGAATGATAAAGTCAGTGATGTAGTACAGTTAATGGACGGAAATAATATATCCGGGTATAGAGTTGAAGTTGAAATTTATGAAGAGAATAATTTAAATCAAAAACAAAAGATTGTAAATTATCTTAATAAATATAAACAACTGGTCCATCTGGAACGTGAAGAAGAAATGAGAAGACATGAAAAGGAAATAAAATATTTAAGTGGAAAACAGAGAGAAAAAAAAGGAAGAGCTTTTCTAAGGATGAAAGGTAGAAGTCAGGGGGTAGGACTTGGCAATAAATTTATTGTTAAATTTTTAAAACAAAAACCCGGAAAAAAATTACCTGAAAATGAAATTAATACCGGGGATTTAGTAATGATAAGTAAAAATAATCCCCTGGATGACAGAAATCCCAATGGGACAGTTATAGAAAAAAGTAATTATTCAATAACAGTTGTTTTTGATAATAAACCAGCCAAATTTGTTTTTAACAAGAACATTAGAATTGATTTATATGTAAATGATATAACATATCAGAGAATGCTGGAATCACTTAATGAACTAAAAAATACGGATGATCAAAGAGTGAAGGAATTAAGAGATATACTTGTAGGAAATCAAAAAGTATCATTTGGTAATTTTGACAAAAAAGTAAGCTTTTTAAATAAAAAATTGAATAATTCTCAGAAAAAGGCAGTAAAAAAAGCTTTAGCTGCTGAAGATATTTTTCTAATCCATGGACCTCCTGGTACAGGGAAAACGATCACATGTATTGAGATACTATATCAATATTTAAATAAAGAATTTGAAATTTTAGCAACAGCTGATTCAAATACAGCAGTGGATAACATTGTAGAGAGATTGGTGGAATATAATATTAATGTTATTAGAATTGGACATCCTGCCAGAGTAAATCCAGTCTTAAGAGAACATACCCTTGATTACATGCTTCAGGAAAATGAAATATATAAAAAAGCACAAAAATTTAGAGAAGAAGCTTTTTCATTAAAAAATGAACAGGATCAATATACACATCCAAGTGGTAGATGGAGAAGGGGCATGAGTAATAAAAAAATAATGAAACTTGCACAACAGAATAGAGGGCATAGAGGAGTACCTTCACATAAAATTAATGAGATGGCTGAATGGCTGTTATTACAGGATAAAATTGATAAATATTTTAAAAAAGTAAATAAACTGGAAAATGAAGCAGTTAACCAGTTGATTACTCAAGCTGATATTATTTGTTCTACAAATTCTTCAGCAGGTTCTGAAATTCTTGAAAATAAAGAATTTGATATACTTGTTATTGATGAATCAACACAGGCTACTGAACCTTCCTCATTAATTCCTCTTATAAAGGCTAAAAAAGTTGTAATGGCTGGCGATCATAAACAGCTACCACCAACTATTTTAAATGAAGAAGCTAAAATGAAAGGGCTAAATGAATCATTATTTGAAAGGATACTGGATATTCATGGTAAAGATATAAAAATTTTATTAAAAAAACAGTACAGGATGAATCAAAATATAATGAATTTTCCATCTAAAGAATTTTATTCTGATAAATTAATTGCAGCTGATAAGGTAAAAAATTGGACATTAAATAATTTGGAATATAAATTTAATTTTAAGAATGATTTTCTTAATAATATTTTCTCTCCGGATATTCCCGTTGTTTTTTTAGATACTTTCAATAAAAATAGTAAAGAACTTTCTAAAGGGGATTCTAATTCGTACTGTAATAAGATAGAAGGGGATCTTTCAATCAGAATGGTGAATAAATTATCAGAAAAAGGTCTTGGCTACAGGGATTTAGCGGTTATTTCACCTTACAAAGACCAGGTCGAATTTATTAAAAAGAGAATAGAAAATAATAATATTGAAGTGGATACTGTAGATGGATTTCAGGGAAGAGAAAAAGAAATTATAATCCTTTCACTTGTAAGAAGTAACAAGAAAAACAATATTGGTTTTTTAAAAGATTTAAGAAGATTAAATGTATCAATAACAAGAGCAAAGAAAAAGTTAATTATAATAGGAGATTCAAATACTATAAAAACAAACCAAACTTATGCAAATTTAATAGAGTATGTTAAAGAAAATGATGGATATTTTGTTGTTTAGTCCTAAGGTTTAAGTCCTACCTCATAGGTTTAAATGTAAAACCATGAAGTTTTAGGAAAATAAGAGTGTAGGTTTCTAGCTTAATACAATTTGTAAATGGGGAATTAAGTAAAAGAATAAATATAAGCTTGAAAAATATTTATAAAAGAATAATTCTCATATTTAAAATTATTTTCTAAATTTCCTATTAGATCTTACTAATGGTTGGCTCATTAAAATAATTAAACTCATCCAGCACTAACTTTTAAGAAAGTATGTGCTGGAATCAAACAGTAATTATTTTTACATTTTCCAACCATAAGTGCGATTACCTAAAAATAATTAACGGCAATAATTTAAAATATTAGAACTATCTGTGTTTTAATAAACAATTTGAAGGGGGCAGGTTTTTATATTTATAGAATGTTTAACAGGGAATTGAGTAAAAGAATAAATATAAGCTTGAAAAATATTTATAAAAGAATAATTCTCATATTTAAAATTATTTTCTAAATTTCCTATTAGATCTTACTCATGGGATTTATTAAAATAATAATTCAATTATTATTATTCAAAATATTATAACTAATTATTTTTTGAAGAAAGCCAAATTAATTCTCTTGAGTTATGAACATAAGTTTGATATAATTTACCTGTAAAAA
>CAZUKV010000106.1:0-2932 GCA_964621075.1 uncultured bacterium
CTTTTATTACTTCCTGTCTGTATACATCTCTTCGAAACTTTTCAAGAAGCAGGGCTGAATATTTTATAATTAAATAAAACTTCTTTTCTTCAAGTTTTTTCAGCTTGTTAATAATAAATAGATTATCTCCAAGAGAATAAGTTTCTTTTAATTTTTTTATTTTATGACAGAGGATTCTTTTTTTATATTTTTTCTCGAGGGACAGATTTTTTTTACAGAAATTTTCAAATGTTAAAAATTTAATTTTGAGAGTATTAACATTTTTTTGCTGGATTGATGATAACAGATTCTTTTTCACCAAAGAAGAAATAGCTTTTTTTATTCCCTTCTTTTTCTCTTTGTCCATAAGCGAAAGGAGAGATTCTTCACTAATGGCTCTATTTAAAAAGATTAGCATTGATAGGATTAAGACTTCATTTCTGTTTAGATCTTCGAGTATTTTTTCAAGCTGTGCTTCAAAAGAAAAGCTGAAATCGCACTCTTTTATTTGATCTATATTATAAACATATTTCCCTTTGCTATACTTTACAAAGTCATTTTTAATCAAGTAATCCAGAAAACTAAAAATTGATATATATTTTCCGTTACTCTTTTTGTGCACAACATCTATTAAATCGGAGTAATTCTCAATAGTTTCTTTTTTAACAAGGAGCATTTTTGAAATTATTTGCTTCATTTCTTCTTTTGATATAAAATCATATTCAAAAAATCTTAGAGCATAATTCTCTTTGCTTATATATTCGCTAAAGTCAAATCCTTTCTTTTCATCATAAAAAATCCAGGATATAGAGGAAAGCTTGGTAGATGAAAGAAGAAAAATAAAAAATTCAATCTGATTATCACTCAACGTTGAATACTTGGGGATGTCTATAAACAGATTCAGTTCTTTAGAAAAAGAATTCAAAATTGAAACAAACTTGTTGTAGGTTACAAACTTATTATTTCCATCTAATACAGAAAAGTCCTTGTTTAATATAGAGCTAATTATTTTGTCTTCGGATGGTACAAACTTGTTTTCAACGTCATACCCGCGAAGATTACTAACCAAATTAAACAACGTGTCATAGATATTGTTAGAAATGACCTTCAGCCTTAAATAGTTATTAAATTTGAAATAATCTACGATTCTAAAATATATTGGAATTGCTTCTGAATAATCATCTCCTACTATAAAAAACACCTTTTCTTTGAAGTTGTAATTTTCATAAAAGTCTATTACCTTTTCATATTTATTTCTCAATCCAGAATTTAAGGGTGTTAAAAATTTAGAGGTGTTATACTTCAACCATGTTGGCGAGATCTCTTCTTCTTCAAATAGATTATTGTAAATATTGATTATTTTGGATAGATTGCTTCCCTTCTTGAGATCGATTTTGCTAAAAACTCTATCTATGAATGATTTTAAAGTTTGAAAAGATGTGTTTTTGAAATTTCTTTTAAGCAGCTGGAAAAGCTCACGCCAATCTTTTGCTTTTTTTATATTACTTATTGATTCGTTGCTGTTAAGCTGTTCAGAAATTCCAAAATCCAGAAATTTAACATTCAGATCTTTTGTTATAAAAATATTGTGATTTCTTATATCATTATGTAGAACCCCGTTAAAATGGATATAGTTAAGGGTTTCAATAAGCTGGCCGACAATTTTAACCCATTCGGATTCTTTATCGATTTTTTCTATTGAACCCCCCAGGTTTTCCCCTTTTATAAACTCCATTGAAAAAAGATAATACTTGGGGGATACAAATCTTCCGTCTATTGACCAGATCTCATTAAACTCATAAACATCAACAATATAGGGATGCTTTAAAAACTTTAATAGAAGATATTCCTGTTTAAAATATTTTAATGAAGGGGTTTCAGAAGAATCGAGGTTTATAATTTTGATTATTACTTCAGAATCCTCTTTTAAGTCAACAGCTCTATACACAATCCCCATAGAACCTTCATCAATTTTTTCCAGAATTTTAAATTTGTTATTTATTGTTTTCATATCTTATATTATAATAATAAAACAAAAAACAAGCAACATTTATTTGAAATGTTTCACGTGAAACATTTCCGAGATTTGATTTGAAAAAGAGCTGCTTGGATGGTATTATAGTTGGTATTAAAATATAAGGGAAGGATATTATGGGCAAAATTGTTTCAATTGTAAACCAAAAAGGTGGTGTCGGGAAGACTACCACAGCTGTTAATATGTCAGCCTGTTTGGCTGTTAAAGATAAAAGCGTTCTGCTTGTTGATCTTGATCCTCAGGCCAATGCGGTTAGTGGTGTTGGTATTGATAAGAACTCTGTGGATCTCTCTATATATGATGTCCTTGTGTCTGGAGAAGATATTGAGGATGTTATCATAGACACGGGTATAAAAAACCTTTCAATGATTCCGTCTAAAGGAGAGTTGAGTGGTGCTCAGATTGAACTGGTCAATGTTTTAAACAGAGAGAGCATCCTTGGGAAAAAATTAAATAAGATACAGAAAGATTATGATTATGTTGTAATTGACTGCCCTCCTTCGCTGGGGATTTTAACTATTAACGCCCTTGTTGCCTCGGATTCTATTGTAGTACCAATTCAATGTGAATATTATGCTCTTGAAGGGGTGGCGCAGTTAATGCATACCTTTAATTTGATAAAAGATAATATAAATGAGGATCTTGAGCTCGAAGGAGTTCTTTTAACAATGTTTGATTCCCGGATTAATCTTGCCCATCAGGTTGAAGATGATATTAGGAAATTTTTTAAACAAAAGGTTTATGATACAAAAATCCCCAGGAATGTAAAAGTAAGTGAGGCTCCATCCTTTGGGCTTCCCGTAATTTTTTATGATGTAAAATCTAAAGGGGCTGTTTCTTATATGGATTTTGTGGAGGAGGTACTTCAAGATGAAAAGAAAAGCGTTGGGTAAAGGACTGGATGCTTTAATTTCCTCA
>CAZUKV010000107.1:0-2901 GCA_964621075.1 uncultured bacterium
GATAAAACTATTAAAACTGTAATTATTTGTGGATCCATATAACCTACCTTATAAATTTTAAATTACATTTAATATTATTGTAATATATATTTGTAATGATTTCAAGTATGAAATATTTTTATATGAAATTTAATTATAAATATTATATTGAATATTATTAATAATGGTTGTTCTTACAAATTGTTATAAATTTATAATTAATCAATTTTAGTCATTATGATCTGATTAGAGTCTGAGGTTTTTGAATTATAAGGGGAAACAAAATAAAAATGATTTTTAATTTTATATACATAATAATCATTTAAAGTTGATAAAAAATTACCCTCAATCCTATATAAAAATTTCCCGCTATTTTTATCAATAACATCTACGAACCCATTATTAATTTCTGGAATTTTAGTTTTTTTTCGTTTTTTTGAATTATCTTTCCATTCCCATCTGTTTAATCCTCCTACACCTCTAAGAATATATATTTTTGATTTATCTACGATTAAATTTGAACAGGCTCTGCCACCGTCAAGTTCAAATGTATTATTTGGAAAGAAATGTATTTCAGGAGATAGAGTATTTTGATATCCATCATTAATATTATTTATCCATACCAGCTCCATATCTTTATTATATTTTCTCATTTGATATTTATTATTTAATCCAATCATAACACTAAAAATTGAACCTTTTTTATCCGCAGTAATTACAGACAAATTCTTCAGATTAAATGGCATATCTTTACTTTTCTTTAAGCCCTTAATGTAATTTTTTAATTTTCCCTCATTATTTATTTTTACACTGAATAAATTTTTAGATCTTGAAGAGACACACCCTATTATGTAATTATTATCATGTTTATATATTCTTGTTCCTCCATAACTAAGTCTAAAATCAGAACTGTTAAAAAGAATTGAATCGATATAATTCATCTTAAAATCAAATATCTCTGCTGAATTTTTACCATTATCAAGAAAATATATATATTTATCATCAATATTCATACCAGGAAGCCAGCTGTATAATTCTCCTGGGCCACTTCCTTTTTTAATTTTAAAATGGTTAATCAAATTTAATTTTGAATCATAGATAGAAATATATCTTTTATTTTTATAATAATTAACAAAAGCTAATTTATCTTCTCCAGCATCGTGTAGATAATAATGGATAGACCTATCTTTAAATTTAATATTTTTGATTATTTTGAAAGATTTTTTTTCAATATTTTTATTATCAATATTATTATTAATATATTGAACCCCATCTTTCATTTCTGTTTCATATGTTTTTGTTGAGCAACCCAAAAGAACTAATAGGCTTATAAAAGATATAAATAATTTTTTCATAAATACTCCTTTTATATATAAGACAAGTTATTAGAAATTATGTTTCAATATTTTTTAAATTTTTGTTTTTTAAATATCTGGAGGTCTTGGAAAATATCTTGTTCCACCAGTAGTATACATTATTTAAAAAGGGAAGATCTTTTTGAAAATCAGATGTTACTATATTTCCATCTAAACCCTTATTTTCACCGTTTAAAAATTGAATAAATAGAATTGGAATCTTTTTTTTGAAAGATTTATCATCATTATCAAGATACAAATTTATATACTTATTTGTTCTGTTTAAATAAAATGATTTATGCTTGGTTTTTTTGTAAATATGACTGTCATAATCATTGATAATATTATCATCATTGAATTTTTCAATTAAAAGAATTTTTTGTGCTGCAGCAAATAAAAATATTAGTTCAAAACAAGCTTTTTGAATTCTTTTTTTAGAATTTAGACTGTTTTCAAATCTTGACAAACAATTCTCTTGAAAATCTAATATAATTTCCTGAAGCTCCTTCAAGAGTTTGTTTTCAGAAATAGATGGTTTAAATAAATTTTTTATTTTATTAATCATAATTATTATAATTTTATTTTTTAATTATAATAATTATATTATTTTTTTATTTAAATTTCAAGCCTATTATATTATTAATACATTATATTTTTGAAAGATTAATTTTAAAACCAAAAACTAAATAATGAAAATATGAAAAGCTGTATACTTCTTCATTATCGGATCCACCTTCCAGAAAACGATAACCGGTTTTTAATGAATATATTTCATTAATTTTATAATATAAACCTGTAAAAATATCAAAAGCTCTGCCCTGAGATGATGCAAGTCCATCCCCTTTTATTAAAATATTTAATTTTTCTGATGGTGTATATTTAAAATTAAAATTTATGATTGGAACAAAACCCGTATTTTTTTTGGAAGAAATTTTATTCAATGATGAGTTTTCAAGCTTAATTTCTGCATTTCGAATTTTAGCTGTTAATCCCAGGCCAATTTCAAAATTATCTCTTTTTAAAATATCATATTGGTAACTAATTCGATAAGAATCAAATTTATAGAATGATTTTACTGATTCACCATCATTAAATAATTCTGTGTTGAAAAATATACCCCTGTTTATATTACCCTTAGAATTTACTCTAAGTGGAGAATAGAGTAAAATTATTTTATTTCTCCCCCATTCTTTTATCATTTCAATTCTAAATGTGAAAAAGTTATCCATCTCAAGATCATCTGTTAATGATATCATGTTTCCAGTATCTCCAGGAATTCTAACATCACAATAACCGCCAGAAACCCTTGACAATTCACCATCTATTATGAATTCGCCATGAACAACAACTATAAATAAAATGAAGATTATAAAGAAACAAAGAACTTTTTTCATAAACATCCTTTCATACATTAAAAATATATTTAATTTTATTATATAAGAAATATTTAATTTTTAAAGATAATTTTTTATTTACAAATTAAAACGATATAGCATTATATCTCCATCATTTACACTATAATTTTTTCCTTCTAATCTTATCTTTCCTTTATCTTTCAATTCTTTTT
>CAZUKV010000108.1:0-2784 GCA_964621075.1 uncultured bacterium
CTCTGCCCGGAGTTTGCATCTTAAAATAATTTTCTCAAAAATATTATTTCAATACCACCATCTTTTTAACAATTTTTTTACCATTAGTCCTTAAAACGTAATAATATATTCCGGAAGATACCTTATTTCCACTTTTATCAGTACCATCCCAGGTTGTGTTATAAAATCCTTCTTCCTGATTTTCATTAATTAATTTTTTAATTATCCTTCCCTTAACATCATGAATAAAAAGTTTAACATTTCCTGAATTTTTGAGTCTGTATGTAATAGTTGTTGATGGATTAAACGGATTTGGATAATTTTGTTTCAATTTTGTACTATCTATTTGAATAACATAATCCTCGGATATTATATTGGAATACACTCCATCCTTTTCTGCAACAGCTTTAATTGTAGTATCTTTTCTAACAACAATTGGTTCTGAATATAAATTACTTCCCGTATCAGGATTTGTTCCATCAAGAGTGTAATAAATATCTGCACCCGATGTTTCAGTTGATAGAGACACCTCGACTTCTTCATCAACAAATACTCCACCAGCTGTACTGAATTGAGGGTCTTCAACAACTATAGTACCATCTAAAGTTACATAAAATGATATTTGAGAATTTGTAGCACCTATATTTGAAATGTTTAGTCCCCCCGGAGATCCATCAGAAAGAAAAGAATCCGGGTTTGTACTATCATTTATAGCTGTTCTTCCGGCAGATTGAGAAAAATGCGCGCTGTATAGAGAACCTGTATTATTTAATGTTCCATTAGGTCTATAAACATAAACCTCATCCGGTGGACCATCAGCATTCCCATCACCAGCTGAACTGTTAATCCTATATACTAGCAAGCCCTCCCCTGGAATACTCTGTTCATAAGTGGTATCTCTTTTTCTGTATTCAACAATAAAATATTCTGAATTTGAGTTTGGAGACGGAATTTTATAAACATTGTTTGTTGAGGAAGATAACGGATTTAAAGAATAATTTCCAGAAGAACTAATTTGTGGTATAGAATCAATCCATTTCCCATACTTATATTTCATGAAAGCATTCATATGCTGGGGAGGATTTCCGTTATAAGCCATTAAATCCCACGGACCTATTGGTGTGATAGTACTATCATAATATCTGTATAAATCTGGTGCTCCTAAAGAGTGAAACATTTCATGGCATAAAACAGATACACCTAAATGTGTTTCAAGTTGAAAGTTGAAATCCCAAACCTGTTTACCACCAATATATGCATCTTCAAGATATAAAACCCATCTGTGAGGCCACAACAAATCACTCCATCCATCAGGACTTCCTTTAACTATAAATACAACATTATCAACATACCCATCATTATCCTGATCAACATTTATTCCACTGTTTGTAATCTGGGTTTCGACATGCTCTATAGCTCTTTTTAAAAGAGCCTGTTCTCTTGAACCTCTTTCACCTTCCTGATAACCATTTGGATTCGTGGTTTCATCATATGGTTGAAAATAACTTCTATCATAAGTATCCTGATACGAAACTACATTTCCACTGCTTGGTTGAGGATAAAAAGTTGAATCAATAGATAGTTGATTATAGGAGACATTGTCAAAATAATCTTTCATTGATACATTACTTTCATCATTAAATTGTGAATCATAAGGATCAATTGTAGCATTAAATTCACTTTCATCATTAAATCTTATAAAAACAACAATATTATTAAATACCCCGGTATTTGGTGCTTTTGCCTTTAATGGATCATTTGTAGAGGTATTCATAATTAAATTTTTTCTTCCTGCATCCCATTTTTCTTTATTTACTTTAAAATCATTACTTATTCCAATTTTTGATGGATCTACACTACCAACAGCATAATCTGTAGCAACAAGTTCACCCATTCTTGCCTCTGCATATACAAAATATCCATTTTCAGAATTTTTTACTATGGGATATCCATTTTCATCATGCAGCCAGTGAAAATACTCATCACCAGAAGCATAACAATGTACTTTGGTACCATCAGGCTGTGTTAATGTCTGAGGTACATCTTTTAAATAAGCTGCCCGAGAAAAAACTATCATTACAATAAATAAAATAATTAAAAAAACCTTTTTCTTCATAAAAAACCTTTCTTTTATTATATTATCCCCCGTTTTAAAATTAATATTTCAAATATTATTTCAATCAAGAATTTCTAAAACCCTTTCCTGTTGTTTAATGTATATTACAATATCATAAACTATTTGTCTAATTTTTTATATCTATAAACATTATACCATTTTCTTAAAAGCTTTATAAGAAATAATTAAATAAACATTTTAATAAAAAATGATATTACTGAAAACAGTCCAAAATATAAACACAATTCAATAATAAAATTAATATAATAATTCTTGAAATATCTAATTGGAAGCACACCCTGACTTATAAGAACAATTCCAGCAATAATTAAAATTAAAAAAGATATAAAATTTGCCAATCCTTTTTTGCTTTTCATATAGATTCCCCCTTTTTTTTTCATTATTCAACCATAAACTAGATAATAAAGTAAAATGTACAAAAATCAATATGAAAAATTATCGAGGATAATTTTTAGTTAAAGTTTCATTCTAAGCTCAAGTTATAAATTTTTGAAAAATAATGTAATTCTAATTAAGATAGAAAAAAATAAATTTTACCTTATCTGAATAAAACATTTAACAACAATTCAATCTCATTAGCTAAGTCAACCCGAATTTATTTTGGAGATCTCACTAATAGAATTTAATAGAAGTCATTTAAAAAGATTCTGAAACAAGGTTCAGAATGA
>CAZUKV010000109.1:0-2722 GCA_964621075.1 uncultured bacterium
CAATACCAAGTTGAGCTCGTTCATTTAGACCCAATTTATTTATCTTTTTAGATTTAAAGGAAATAGTTCCTTTTGTTATCCTGTATTTTGGATATCCCATTATAGTTTTTAAAAGAGTACTCTTGCCACAACCATTAGGCCCAAATAGAATATGTGTTTCTCCTTCAGGTATTTCTAAATTAACCCCTCTAAGAATTTTTTCTCCTTCAATCTCAACATTTAAATTCTTTACAAGAAGTTTTTGTTTCATAATATATCATCCCTTTTTTAGTATCACTCTTTAGTACTACTTTTATTAATAATGCCCTTTTTATCTTCTTTACCAAAATTAAACATAGTTTTAATTGATTCAATAGAACCAAGAACTCCAGTAGCTTCATAAGGAATCAAGACTGTTTTATCATTTTCCTGAATCATCTCCTGATATGCATCAATATATTTTATTGCTATTAAATAATCACCAGGTTCGGTACCGGTTTTTTCCAAGCCACCGCTTACTAATTTGATTGCTTCTGCTTCAGCTTTTGCTTTCTTCAACCTTGCTTCAGCCATACCTTCTGCTTCAAGAATTCTGGATCTTTTAACACCTTCTGCTTTTAATATTTCTGATTTCTTTTTTCCTTCTGCCTGTAAAATTGCTGCTCTTCTATCTCTTTCTGCTCTCATCTGTTTTTCCATTGCATTTTTTATATCTTCCGGTGGATTGATATCTTTAAGTTCTACTCTATTAACTTTTACTCCCCATTTATCAGTTGCTTCATCAAGAATTATTCTCAATTTTTTATTAATTGTATCCCTACTTGCAAGAGTTTCATCAAGATCTAATTCACCAATAACATTTCTCAATGTAGTCTGAGTAAGTTTTTCAATCGCTATTGGAAAATTATTAACTTCATAAACCGCTTTCTTTGGATCTGTTATTTGAAAATATAAAAGAGCATTAATCTCTATAGTAACATTATCTTTTGTAATAACATTTTGTTTTGGAAAATCATAAACCGTTTCTCTCAAATCTATCCTTGAAGTAATCTTCTGGTTCATGTAGGTTTTCCCATCTACATCAGTATAATCCCTAACTATAATTTTTCTATCTTTTTCAAAAATAGGTATTATAATATGAATACCGCTTTCAAGAGTTCTGTGATACTTACCAACTCTTTCAACTATCATTACTTCTGCCTGACTTATTATTACAATACCTTTAGAAATAAATATAATAACAAGTAAAGCAATAACTACTAAAAAAAAGACCCCCATTATTTCTCCTTTCTGTTATGTTTTTTAACAATAACCTTATTACCATCTATTGATATAATTTCTACCTTTTCACCTTTTGCAATTTCTGTCTCATTCTCTGAGACAGCTTTCCACAAGTCTCCATATACCTTCACATATCCAAATCTATCATCTATTTTTTCTGTAACAACACCTCTTTTACCTATCAAAGCATTAACATTGGTTTCTGATTCATTATCATTTTTATATAGATATTTAATAAATATCTGCCTGATAAAAGCAAACATAATAATATTAAAAATAATAAAAGAAAGCCAGTGCAGGAAAGCTATTTCGGGAAATAATAACACTAAAACAGAAGTTAATATTGCAGAAATTCCCAGTGAAGCGGCGAAAAACCCCGGTGTGAAAATCTCAATTACAATCATAAAAAAACCAAAAATTAACCAAACATAAAATGACATTTCAAACCTCTCTTTCAAATTCAAATTTAGGCGGCATATTTCTTTTGTGCTGATTTTTTTTTATTAATTCAGCTGTCTTCTTTATAATATATTCTTTATCTTTTTCAATTTTTAAATCCTTTATTAATTTCATTTTATAATATTTTCTAATTCCATATTCCATCTCATCATAAGTAAGTCCTATTTCTTTTTCATCAGATTGTCCCTTCCATAATCCTCCACTGGGAGTCTTATCAAGAATTCTCTTTGGGACATCGAGTATCTTACCCAGCTCTATAACTTCTCTTTTAAAAAAATCAGCAAGCGGAAGGATATCCACCCCACCATCACCATATTTGGTAAAATAACCGAGTTCTTCTTCTGTTCTATTGCCGGTTCCTACAACCATGTAATTATTTATCTGAGCAAAATAATATAAAAATATCATTCTAATTCTGGCTTTTGAATTTGCCAGTGCCAATTTTTCGGTAAAATTTTCTACATGTTCGAGATCTGCTGAATAACTATTTTTATCTACATATGAAACTAAATTATCAAACAAATTTTCGAAGTTGATTTTTTTATATTCAATATTTAAATTCTTTAAAAATTTGACAGCATCGTTTTCATCTTTCTCAACATTTCCACATGGCATTACAAGTGCACTTATATTGTTTGGAAAAGCTTTTTTTGATAAAGAAATAGCAACTGAAGAATCAATTCCTCCTGAAGCTCCTAAAATAACTCCATCGAGACCTGCATCATTAACCTGTTGTTTTATCCATCCGATAATTTTTTTCGACATTTTATTATAATCCATAAAAATTTCTCCCTTACAATAAATTATTATATCGGTTATTGATAATTTTTCAAAGCCTAATTGTTATATTCTTTTAATGCAATATGTAATAATTCTATGCTCCTTTTCATATCATTTTCATTTAAAACAAATGCAATTCTTATCTCATCTTTTCCCATATTTTTTGAAGAATAAAACCCACTTGCAGGAGCAACCATAACAGTTTCTCCATTATTTTCAAAAT
>CAZUKV010000110.1:0-2634 GCA_964621075.1 uncultured bacterium
GGGTAATAACTTTAAGGTCCCAGGTCTTTCATAATATGCATTAAATGGTTTTGTATCAACATAATTGAAATAATATTCAGCCATTTTTTCATAAGATTTGAAAGAAATTTTTTTCTTTTTATTCATTGAGACCATTCATTTCTTTATTTAATTTATTTACAAAACTTTTAATATTCTCTATTTTGATTTTGTATTCACTATGATTTATAGCTGCAATTTTTTTAACAATAAATTTATATAAACAATTCATCTTTTCAAAATTATATTCATATCCAAAATATCCTTTAGTTAGAGAATGATCAAGTAATTCAGAATCAAAAGAATTTTCAAAATGATTATCGATTTCTTTTTCATTTCCTGAACATACAAAAAAACTGATTGTTTTGTTTAATAAAGTATCTTTATTATTTTTACAAAATTTAATTAAACTTTTTTGAATCTTCCCAAAATAAATTGATCCTCCAATTATAATTGATTCGTATTTTGATAAGTCAATGTTATTATTTGATAAATCACTTATATTTATTGAAGTATTTGATAAATTTTTCTTTTGTAATTCACCTGAAAGAATATTTGCAGCTTTTTTAACAGCTCCATATTTACTTGCATAAACTATTAAAATTAACATATATTCTCCAATTATTTTTTTGAATTTATCCAGTTCTCAAATGATTTTCTTTTAATCATTATTTTTAAAATCAAATATCCTATTATACTTCCACCTATAGTGCTAACTAAAAATGGTACTACAAAAAAGTAAAAAGCTAAATCTGTTCCCATTAGAAATTTAGCAACAGGATAAGAAGCCAGACTTCCAATAATACCTGTGCCAAATATTTCACCAATAACAGCAGGTAATATTTTTTTGACCCATTTATATAAAAGACCAGCCAGGAATGCTCCAAAAATACTTCCAGGAAATGCTAATAAAGTTCCAACTCCCAGTAAATTCCTTAAAGTTGATATTGCAATAGCATTCCATAAGGCATAAAAAGGACCCAGCAATACTGCTGAAAGAACATTAATAAGATGCTGAACTGGAAAACATTTAGAAACTCCAACTGGGATTGCAATTAAATGCGACGTTGATACTCCAAGGGCTATAAAAAGTGCAGATAATACAAGTTTTTTAGTTTTCATTTAAATCAATTCTCCCTGTTAATTTTATAATTATTTGAATTAAAGATAAATATTATTATTTTTTTGTCAAGAAAAATTGAGATTAATTATAAATAAAATATATTAATTGAAATTTATTTATTAAGCGATTTTTTTATTAATTGCAATAATTTTTTAATATGGAATGGTTTTTGAATAAATTTATATCCTTTTTCTTCAATTTCTTTATATAAAAATTTATCATTAGAGTAACCACTGGTTAAAATTACTTTTAAATCTTTTTTTTCTTTTTTCAATTTATTTGCCAGTTCAATGCCGTTTTCATCTGTTAATATAATATCACTTATAACAAGATCTATTTCATTCCTGTTATCCATGAATTTAGTGTAACCTTTTTCGCCTGTTTCAGCGCTTAGAAAATTATAATTATAATTTTCTAAAACATTTTCAATTAACTCTAAAACAGACTTTTCATCTTCAATTATTAATATTTTTTCTTTTTTACCTTTTAATTTTTTTCTTGGCTGTTTCTCTTTTATATTGTTTTCAATTTCATCAGTTTTCTTAGAATTATCTGAATCCTGCAAAACTGGAAGATAGATTTTAAAAGCTGTACCCTCTTCTAATTCACTGTAAACATTTATAAAACCATCATGTTTTTTTATAATACCCAAAACAACCGACAGTCCCATCCCGGTACCCTTGGATAATCCTTTTGTAGTAAAAAAAGGATCAAATATTTTATCTATTACTTCCGGTTTTATTCCTGTACCCGTATCTTCAACATCAATTCTAACATAGTTTCCTGGAGTGATATCAGGAATTGTTTTTGCTTTTTCGGAATCAATTGAAATATTCACTGTTTTTATTAACAGTTTCCCACCTTTTGGCATGGAATCCTGAGCATTAACAGCTAAATTAATAATTACTTCTTCTACCTGATTTAAATCAGCATTAACCATTTTTATATTATCTTCCAGATCGGTAACTATATCAATATTTTCATTTAACAATCTTCTGAGAAGATCCATCATATTTTTAATAGCATGATTAATATTGACATGTCCGAATTTCATATCTTTTTTCCTGCTAAATAACAATAATTGGTTGGTTAACTTTTCTGCTCTTTCAGATGACTCATATATATTTTTTATTTCTTCATAATTTTTATTTGATTTATCAATTTTATTTAATAATAAATCTGCTGTCCCTTTTATTACAGTTAAAATATTATTAAAATCATGGGCAACTCCCCCGGCAAGAGTTCCAATAGATTCCAGTTTTTGACTCTGTAATAACTGTTTTTGAAGTTTTTCTTTCTCTTTTTCTGCCTTTTTCATTTCTGTAATGTCTACAACACTGCCTAAAAAATAAGAAGGATTATTATTTGCATCTCTAACAAGATTTGCATCAAGAATTCCATATACAGTATCTCCATTTTTATGTATAAATTTTTTATTCATTCTAAAATGTTCAATTTCTCCTCTTTCAAGTTTTCTCTGTTTTTCTAAATTT
>CAZUKV010000111.1:0-2615 GCA_964621075.1 uncultured bacterium
AACAAATTATTAATTTTTATCATAATACCTCCTCCTTAGTGTTATATTATACTAACACAGTAAAGGTGTCAAGAAATTTTCAATATTTTCCATTTATTTACATTAATATTTATTTTATTTGAGGGGGCAGGTCTTCACATTTATACATTCTTATTTTTTATTACTATCAAAAATATTTTCTAGTAATAATTATTTAAAAAAAATAAAATATTTCATTCTGTATGGTTTTATAATAATTTGTTTATTAAGAAAAACAGTAAAAAATGTATAAATGTGAAGATCAGACCCCTATTTTTATTCCTGATGTTCATGCTTATCTGAATCATTATTTACATCAACAATTATTTTTTTCCCACAGTATGGACAGATTTCCCTGTTAAAAGGAACTTTTTTCTTACAATAAGGACATTCTCTGTATCTATCTTCAATTAACCCCTCTTCTTTTTCGGTAAATTTATTATACCAGTTTGATAAAAATCTTTTAAATTTACTAACAAAAGCTGGAAGAATTGAAAGAACAAAAAATATTAGAAGAAATAACCATCCAATGGGTGTAAAAAATAATAAAAAAATAAAAAACAAAACAACAAACAACAATAAAAGTGGATTCATATAATACCTCTGATTGATAATCTAATATAAATTTTTCAAAAAATCAAATTAAAAAATTTCTTCATTTATTAATTTAATCCATTTATAATATTAAAGGAAATAAAAAAATAAAAAAGAAAGGATTTATATATGAAAAAAATAAGTTTAAATTTCAAGGAAATAGCAAGTTACGCAAAAAAATTAATTAATACCCCTTCTCCAACCGGATACACACAAAAAGTTAAAGATTATCTGATTGAAAATGCTAAAAGTAAAAATATTGATTATAAAATTACTAAAAAAGGTGCAGTAATTTATAAATTTGAAAATAAACATAATGATAAAAATATTATGATGGCTGCTCATCTTGATACCTTAGGGGCAATGGTAAAACAGGTAAAAAAAGATAAAATTAAAATTACAAACATTGGAGGTTACCCTTCAATTTATGTTATTGGCGATTACTGTAAAATTCATACCTTTGATGAAAAAATTTATCAGGGAACAATTTTACCAGAAAATCCTGCAGTTCATGTAAATAAAGATCTTAAAACAAAAGAGATAAAAATAAAAGATCTATATATTAGACCTGATATAAATTTAAAAAATGACCAGGAATTATCAGATTTTATTAAAGTAGGAAATTTTGTATCTTTTGATCCCAAATTTCAACTTGTTAATAATTTTATTAAGGGAAGGCACATGGACGACAAGTCATCCGCTGCAATTTTATTACATATTGCTGATCTTTTACTTTCTAAAATTAAAAATCTTAATAATAATATTTATATATTTTTTAATATTACTGAAGAAACAGGTCAGGGAATTTCAGGATTTCCGGAAATTGATGATCTGCTTATAGTTGACATGGGTGTTGTAGGAAATAATGTTGAAGGAGATGAATACTCTGTATCCATTTGTTCAAAAGACTCATCCGGACCATATAATTATGAAATAGTAAAAAAATTAATTACACTATCGGATAAAAATGAAATTAAATACAAAACCGACACTTTTCCATATTATGGATCTGATGGTTCGGCTGCTTTGAGGGCAGGAAATGATATCCGTGTAGGATTAATTGGTCCAGGAGTAAGTGCTTCACATGGCTATGAAAGAACTCATAAAGATGGATTAATTAATACAGCTAAACTGATTCTTGAATTTATTAAGGAATAGATGAAATTATAGACCTTATTTTACCATTAGGGTGAAAAAATAATTTGACATTCAATATTAAAAATTATCTGAAACCACGAATCTCACGAATAAAACACAAAATTTATGTTGCATTTCTGAAATATCAGCAAAGAAAAAAAATCTGACATAATTTAGTTTATTCTTATTAATATTATTGATAAAACTCTTGAAAGATAACAAAATAACTAAGAAATTATTAAAATTAACCTTTGTTTAATTTGTCATATAGAACAGCTAAATAAATATAAATAAATTTATATTTCTAACTGTTCTATTTTGAATTATAGATTTGAAATCTCTAATTAATTTCTATATAGCAATTTTAAAATTATTTAGTACATTTAATGTATTATATTTAATAAATACTTTCTAATTTACTATTATATAATAAAATAGATACATATTATATTTAATCAAAATGATTTGTAAAATCATTACATAGATTTTTATCGTAAATAAAATAAATAATTAAATATACTTTTAGGTTGCTTCTGTAATTTTATTCGAATATTTGTAAAATTAGTGTTTATTCGTGGTTACATTTTGTTAAATTTTCAAAATAATTTTTTCCTAATCATTAATCTTAAATTTTCATCTAAATTCTACTACCTCTTTTAAATCTTTTCTCGGTCTGAATTCTGGATTTTCATCTGGATAACCCACAGCCACTCCTGCAACAAGTTCAGAATCCATGTTTAGATAATTATTTATATCCTTTATTGCAATGAAAACGTCACAAATCCACAATGTTCCAAGTCCAATATCTACTGCACCTAATAATAAATTTTGAATTGCTGCTCCAATTGATTGAATATCAACAGAAC
>CAZUKV010000112.1:0-2520 GCA_964621075.1 uncultured bacterium
TATTAACATAAATATATTAATTATCCACATTTTATCAACATTACTTTAATTTAAAGACAAAAGGTTTCAATTTTTTTGTAGATATAACAGCTCTATCATTTTTTTTGGCTGAAATATATTTTCCTTTTTTTAGAGCGTTTATAACAGCGTTGTCCAGCCTGCTGTGACCGCTGGAATTGATTATTTCAATGTTTTTCAAATTATTTTTTTTACCAATGGTCAATTTTATTTCAACAACACCTTCTTCACCAATTCTCCTGGAAATATATGGATATTTGGGTTTTTCAAAAATAATCTCTGGTTCATCATAATCTATTTTTATCTCTTCCTTTTTTCCGCTGTTAAATTTATCGCGTATTTCATTTTTTTCAAGGATATTCTTTTTTTTATTATTCTTTTTTTCTTCTGCTCTTAAATTTTTGCTTGTTTTATTTTCATTTAATTCAGTTTTTTTATTATTTTTTTTTCTAAAAGAATAATTTGTACTTTCATTAATACTAACTTCAATATTGTTATATTCCTTTGCCCTATTATTATCCATACTGAAAAAAGAAAATAAAACATAATGAATTAATACTGAAATAATTATTGCTGTAAAATATCGTAATTTAAAATTCATTCTCTTTACTTTCTGTTTCAAAGTAAACTTTTTTTATACCATTATTTCTTAATTTATCCATAAAATTAATAACAAAGCCAAATTTTAATCTTTTATCTGCTTTAATAACGTATTCTTTCTTTTTATTGTTTTTAATATGTTTCCAGAAATTTCTCTTACTATAAATTTTATTATCTATAAAATATTCTCCACTTATATTTATAGAAATAACTGAAACCTTTGTATCTAAAATTTTTGTATTACTGGCTCCTGGAAGTTTTATATCAAAACTTTTCAAAAATGTTGCTGAAATTAGTATTAAAGAAAAAAATATTAATAATATAAATATTGTGTCAAGAAGTGGTACTATATTAATATCAACTTCCTGATTATCATTTTTATCAAATTTCATATTTCTCCTGTATTAAATAATAAATTCAAGATAGTTTTTATTCAAATATTCTCGTTTATTTTTTACGTTATCTATATAATTTCTTACTATACTCCAAAATTTCATGCTGTGATTCATCTCAATCAGGTGGGCTAATTCATGTACAACAACATACTTAATTACCTCCGGAGCCATCATCATTAACCTGTAATTAAAATTAAGATTTTTTTTGGATGAGCTGCTTCCCCATCGTGTCTTCTGATTTTTAAAAAATACATTATTATATTTAACACGCATTTTTACTGAATATTTTTCTACTAAAGGGGGAATGTATTTTTCAGCTTCATCTTTATAAAATAAATTTAGCCTTTCTTTTATAATCTGATTATCATTTTTAACCAGGAAAATGTTTAAATTTTTATTATCCAAGTAATATAAATCTTTTCTTTGATTTTTTTCTAAAATTTTTAAATATAAATATCCACCTAAATATTTTAATTTCGTGTTATTTTTATATGCCTTATTATAACTTTTATATTTTTTTATGATATTCTTTTTATTCTTTTGCAGAAATTTTTTAACCATTTTTTTTGATATAAAATAAGGTATTTTTAAATAAAACAATTTTTCATTTCTTTTCCAATAAAAAGATAGTGATTTTCTTCTTTCTTTAAATAATCTATAGGGAATATTTAAACCATCAACCTTAAAATATCTAATTTTTGTCAAAATTAAACCCCATATTTCTTCTCAAATTTTAAAATAATACTAATTAAAAAATTATCTAATTTTTCCTTGGCAAAAATAATAAATTTATCCGGTATTTTATTATAAAAAGCTGCTGCTACACTCCCGGAAATTGCCAAAACTGTATCACTATCCCCACCTATAGAAAGTGATTTTTTAAGAGTTTCTTCAAAACTATTTGACTGAAAAAAACAAAATAGAGATTGAGGGACTGTATCTTTACATGATTCTGTAAAAGAATAGTTTTTTCTTAGAGATTCTAAATTAAAATTCAGATTATATCCAAATTGTGACTCTATTTCTTTTTTGATAAAATGTTTCGAATTGTTCTTCCTTGCTAAAAAAACAGCATAAGCCACTGCCTGGGCACCTTTAATCCCTTCAGGATGATTATGAGTACATTCAGCAGATTTTTTTGCTTCCAGCAAAACTTCTTCTGCCGAATTAAAAGCATACCCCACAGGACTTACTCTCATTGCCGAACCATTTCCCCAGCTGTTATAACCTTTATGCTGTGTTTTATCTTCTGCCCACTTTTGGAAAAGAGTCCCATACCCTCTTTCAGGATATCTATTATAAAATTTTTTTAAACTTTCTGGGTAAGGAGTACCATTTAAAATTGAATATGCTACAGCACAGGTCAAAACTGTGTCATCTGTAAAAAAAGAGTTTTCTGGTATTAAATCATATTCATGATCATGAATATTTTCAAACTCGTAAGTTGAACCTGCAATATCTCCAATTATAGCTCCAAACATTAATTTCCTCCTAAAAAAAATTATAT
>CAZUKV010000113.1:0-2516 GCA_964621075.1 uncultured bacterium
TTACTATTGGATTAAATTTTAATTTCAGAATGAAATTATCAAAATTAAAAATTGTTATTGAGGGATCTATTACAAGATTAATATTTGGTTTTGTTCTTGGTATTATTGTCCTGATTATTACCAAAACTATTTTTACAGTTGATATTATAAATCAGAAAGTCATTTTGCTGGAAGCAGCAATGCCAACAGCAGCGATGACCCCATTTTTTTCAGAATATGTAAAAATGGATAAAAAGTTACAATCCGGTATTATAACATTTTCTACGGTTTTTTCACTGATTACTATACCACTATGGTATTATGTTGTTGAAAATTTGATTTTTTAATTAAAAGAGGTTTTTTGATTCAAAATCAACATAAGATTTAACACAATTTTTACCATCTTTTTTACCTTCATATAAGGCTTTATCAGCTTCATTAATAGTTTTTAAAATATCTTTTTCTTTTGAATATTCGGTTATTCCACAGGTAATAGTTAAATGGATATAATTTCCTTTATATTTGAATTTACTGCCTGCGATAACTTTTCTTATTTTTGAAGCAACTTTATATGCACCTTTAATTGCAGTTTCAGGAAGCAGGAGTAGAAATTCTTCTCCTCCCCAGCGGGAAACAAGGTCCTGTTCTCGGGTTTCTTTTTTTAATTTAGAAGTAAACTGTTTAAGTATCGAGTCTCCACCACTATGTCCTAATTTATCATTGATTTTTTTAAAATTATCTATATCTATCATTAAAAATGAAAATTTATGTCCGGATCTACCAAATCTTTTTGCTTCTTTTTTAGCAAGTTTCAAAAAACTCCTTCTATTATTCAAACCCGTGAGATGATCATAATATGCCAGATCATTTAATTTAAGATTCATTTTTCTAATTTCTTTATTTTTTTCTTTTAAAATTTCATTGGTTTCTTTTTTAAATCTATATTTATTATAAAATATTAAAAAAGATAAAATGATTAATAGAGATATAATTATTAAATATCTTTGGATATTTTTTTCTTTTTCAATTTTTAATTTTAAAATCTTATTTTGTTTGATTTCCTGTGCATATTTATATTGTGTCTGAATTTTATAGATCTCTTTTTCCCTCTTTTGATTAAAAATTTCATCATTTATTTTTTTAAACTTTTTATAGTATTCATAAGCCAGTTTATAATTATTTTTTAAATAGTATAATCCTGATATTAATTCAGTAGCTGTTCTTATTTTTTCTGTATAGTTATTTTTTGTAGCTACATTTAAAGATGTTATAAGATATTTTTCAGCTTTTTCATATTGTTTTATAGAAGAATATATTCTTCCAATATTATTATATATAGAACATTTTTTCTCATTATTTTTTAAACTTTCAACAATTTTTAAAGATTTAAAATAATTTCTTAAAGCTTTATTAGGCTTACCCTTCATTTCATAAATATAAGCTATGTTGTTGTAATTACCTGCTTTTATATATCTATTATTTTCTAAAGTAGCAAGATCTAAACTTTTTTTATAAAAATTTAGTGCTGTATCATATTTTTTTTGATTTTTAAATATCAGTCCAATATTATTGTAACAGCTTGCGATTCCATTTTTATCCTTTAATTTTTTTTCTATATCAAGACTTTTATTGAAATATTCAAGAGCTTTATTATATTTTTTCCATTTATTATAAACTAATCCAAGATTATTGTAGGTATTAGATATTTCTCTTTTACTGCCGTTTCTTTTTTTTATTAGAAGTGAGTCATAAAGATATTTTATTGCTTTATCATATAGTCCCTGTCTTATAAAAATGAATGAAATATTATTATAACATTTTGATAAACCCTGTAAGTCACTCAATTCTTTTTTTATTTCTATGGCTTTTCTATAATAGTTTATAGCTTTAAGATGTTCTCCCATGAAATAATATATATTAGCCATGTTGTTATAGCTTATGCCTATACCTCTTTTATTATCACTATTTTGTTTTATTGATAATGATTTATTCTGGTACTCCAAAGCTTTTTTAAATTTACCCCATTTTTTATAAATAAGACTGATATTATTATAAAGAGATGAAAATCTATCTGTCTGTTCATGAATGCGACCAAATTTTAAAGCTTTTTGGTAAAATTTAAGGGCCTTTTTCTCTTCTCCTTTATAATAGAAACCAAGACCCAGGTTTGAGTAAGAACCTATTATCCCTTTTAGAAAATTTAGTTGACTACTTAAGTTTAGACTTTTTTTTGATAGTTTTATACATTTCTCTGGATTTTTTTTCCGAAGTGAAAAAGATTGGTCTATTAAATAATTAATTTTTTTAATCTGATTTTTCTTATCGCTGTTATTGCTTGAATGGATACCTGGTACTATTAAATTTAGAATTAGAATAATTATTGTAATGTTAATTGTTTTATTTTTCATGAAACCAACCCATTTAGATTATATTAACATAACAAGATAATGAAATCAACTTTTTTAATCTTAACAATAAGTTAATAAAAATATAATTTATAATTAAAGAATTTTTTTTAAAATTATTAATGAATTTAA
>CAZUKV010000114.1:0-2496 GCA_964621075.1 uncultured bacterium
AGTATTAAAACTGCTCTTTGAATTTCATTTTTTAAAAACTGATTTTCAGTATCACTTTTTTGATTTTCCTTCATTTCATCTGTCAAAATATTATCAAGTGTGTTTTCAAAATCAACTAATAAAATATATATTTTATCTTTTGTAACCTTTAAAAGATTAGTTACACCTTTTAATTGATTAATTTTTTTTATTTTAATCTCTGAAATAAATTCACCTGTTTTTTTGTCAAAAACTGAAACAAAATAATCAGAAGGGATACCGGTTATAGATACCTTATTATCCTCTCTTTTGGTTTGTTGTCCACCTCCAAATGAAACATATAAATATTTATCATCTACCTGCATGTTTCCTACCATTATAGATCCACCAGGACCCTGTCCGGGTTCAATTACAAAATCTTTAAAATTTCCTTCAACTTTTCTTTCAAAAGTATCTAACTTATTTAAATCGTAATCATATTTCTCAATTTTATACGGTCTCACATATGACCCTCTATATATTTTTTTATCTTTTTGGTCTATAACAATTGGACCCATTCTTAATTGTTTGCCGGCCATTTCTCTAAATGATTTATATTCATTGTCATATTTAATACTTTTTATGATTTCATTCTTTTTAGTACCAATTTTTATAAGCTTTTCTTTTAAAACTCCACTAAAAAATATAAATTCTTCAGAGCGGTCAATTATTCCAAAATCAGAAACATCAATCTTATAGTCATCTATATATTCTCCCTCCATGCTGAATACCTGTAAAATTCTTCTCATATTGTCAAAAATATTTATTGTATCATCCTTAATGATTGTTCTGTTATATGAGAATATTTCACCAGGTCCTCTTCCTCTTTTAAATGTAACTTTTTTTTCTAATTCTCCATTAAGTTTAAAAAAATTAAGGTATGCTTTTTCTCCCTCATCAATCCAAAAATAAAGCATGTCTTTATAAATACCAGCGTTATTTAGAGGGTCTCTTAAACTTAATTTTTTTGGAACCCAAACTTTTTCAATTTCAACATAATTGGTTGTAGTTTTTTTACCGCAGCTAACTATAATAAAAAAAACAAATAGATAAATTATAAATTTTTTCATATTTTTCCCTTTCTTTTATTATATATACGAAAAATTTCATTTAAGTTTCAATTCTTATAAAAATCTTTTCCAATTTTCTATAAACTGAATTAAATTGTTTATATTTGGTGATTCTCCTTCTGATATATAAAAGCCTGCCGTAGCTGTACCCAGTATAATTGATTCCTTAAGTGAAAATTTATTTATAATCCCATATATTAATCCAGAATTAAAATTATCACCTGCTCCGGTTAATATAGTTGGTTTTTTAACGTATTTAGTTTTTATTGAGTATATATTTGCATTATTTGATACGGCCACCCTTTTAGAGCTATGTACAACAGAAATAACCCCTAATTCATGAGCTATTTGTTCAGCCTTGTAATCAAATTTAGTGGATGCCTGTAAATTTAAAATTGATAATACCTGGTCTGCCTCATTTTCATTTAAACTGATATATATATCATAAGCTGGAGAATATTTTTTTATTATATCCATAAATTCTGATAAATCATTTCTACTTCTTTTTTCTGGATCAGAGATATCAATAAAAAATTGTTTTTTTATATTTCTTACGTTTTTAAAAATATTCTCTATTATCTCTGTCATATTTATAATCATTGTCCAGTTTAAACAGCATACCAGTGATGATTCAGATATCATTTTATAAAATTTTTTTCTACCTATTTGTTCAATAATATTCTTATAATTTATTTTGTTAATATTTTTTAAATTACCAAACATTATTTTACCATCATTAAATTCGAACGCATAAGTATAACCGGGATTTGAAATCGAATAAAAATTTTTTGCATGTTTTTTTATGGTTTTAAATTCATTATAGATATTTGTTTTCCCAAAGGAGCCTACTATATTAATATCTGTTCCAAGTTTGATAAGACCCTGGGAAGTATTTGGTCCATTCCCCCCAGGTTTGTTTCTTTTATTAATTATTTCAATATTTTTACTACCATTAAAATTAGAAATTTTATTATAAAAATCATTTAGAGATTTTATTAAAATTTTTTTATCACTATTAAATCTTTTATCAACAACTTTAATTATTTTATCTATAAAACCATCAAAACCAACAAAAACCGTTTTTTGTTTTTGAACATTTTTTATTTTTTTAATTAAAGATGGAAAATTATTTTTCATAATATTTGTTTTCATAAATTAAAGTAAAATTTTTAAACAATGTTTTATTTAAAATCTTTAAGCATTTGTTTATATTTATAGGATGAGTATTTTTTAATAAGGTTGATGGATTTATTTTTGAATTTCTCTTTTTGAGTCAAATTAAAAAGATTGTAGAAAATTTCCCCTTTTTGAAAAGAATATAATTTTTTATTTTTTAATGATAATAATTCTTTTATTTTTTTATCTTTATTTTTTAATAACTTGATTTGTTGCAGTTTTATATAAAACC
>CAZUKV010000115.1:0-2491 GCA_964621075.1 uncultured bacterium
GAAAAAAAAGATTTTGCAATTTTTTTAAATTACCTTTTATATATTTATTATCAGTTGGGTTTATTTTGATATTATAATAATTAAAATAAGTATCTTCAATATTGACATCAAGATCAGTCTTAGAATTTACAATAAATGTTAAATTACTTGTTTTTAATTTCATATTTATAAATTTTAATAAATTTCTTGATTCTTCATCAATATAATCATATTTTTCACAAATAATAACAACCTGTTTTTTAAAGCAAATTTCTTCAAGGAGCTTCTTTATAATACCCTTAATAATTCTAAAACTTTTAGATTTATCATCATATATTTTATTTTCAACAATATTATCTATTTCTTTTTTATTATTTTTATATATATCCCTGTAGAAAAAACAATTTTTTAAATATTTAGCAATTTCAAAAATAAAAGAAAATGGTTTTTGGGATAGTTCAACATTAATTATTCGATAATTATTGATCTGGTATATTGTTTCAAGATAGTCTTTGTTTAGATTAAAATAATCATAATCAAAATTTTTAAAATTAATAACACTGGATTTACTGCCTGATTTATTTATAGAATTTATTTTATTTAAAATATCTGTTTTGAGTTTGTTATTATAGAATATTGAGGGAATCCATCTTTTATTAAAATATTTAAAAAATTCATGATCATTTATATTTATATCAGTGTCATATTTTAAATTAATATTATACTTGTCTGTTAATTTTTTATACTGTTCGATATCTTCATTTATATTTCCATAATACATTAAATCAATAAAAACTATTTGTTTATTATTGTTGATGAATATATTACTATCACTTAAATCACCATGTGAAATATTGTTAGAATGTAAATATTTTAAATAAAATAATATTTTTTTAAAAATCTCTTTTTTTTCTTCAGATGATTTGAATTTATAATCTCTTAGAGAGGACCCTTCCAGAAATTCCATGGTGTAGAAAAAATAATTTCCACCGAACTCACTATTATTAATATTCCATATTTTAAAATAATCAATAGGTTTTATAACACATGGAAGATCAATTGATTTTAATTTTAAAAATTCATCTTTAAAAAATTCCAGATTTTTTTTATCAATTTTGTCTGTATTAAATATTTTAACTGCATTAATTTTTCCATGTTTTAAGTCTTTTGCTCTATAAATAACTCCAAATTGACCTTCTGAAACTTCATTTAAAATTTTGTATCTTAGATTAATTAATTTCAATATATTCCTCCTAAAATATAGAATATACTATGAGTAATTATTTTCAAGAAAATAATATAATATACACTATTATTTATAAATAAACTGAATTATAGAATTACTTTGATTTTGTTAAGCAAATATTCCTGTTCTTCTCTTAATACCCTATCTGTTTCAATTTCCATATATTTAATAAAAAAACTTTTTAAAAATATTTTAATATCATATTCAGGAATTATGAGAACTATTTCATACACATTTCTATTATATTTATAATCAATATTATCATTTGATAATAACTCCGTAATTTCTGTAATATTTTGATCATTTTTCCCAAAAATAATAAGATTTTTTTTAGAATAAGAAAAAACTAAGATTACAATAATAATATTTATTAAAAAAAATAAAATTTCTAAAGGATAATAAATAATATTTAATAAACCCCAAAAAATAATTGTTATTATAAAGTTTAAAATGAAATACTTTTCAAATACAATGGATTTATATTTCAATTTTTTTATGACAATTAAACTTACTGATATAATAAAATAAAATATATATAAATAATCTAAATTATGGAGAATAAAATACATAAATACATTTTAGAGAAGATAATAGATTTGTAAAGAATCAATAATCATTCTGATAATGAAAAAAAATACCGGGTTTATACCGGTATTTTTTTTCTTAATTTATTAAAAAATGATTTAATATCAATATTAATCATATAAATGGAAGGAATAAATATTAAAGTAACAAAAGTAGCAAATAATAATCCATAAGCTATAGCCATTACAGTTGGGACAATCATGGTTGCTGAGCCACCTATTCCATAAACTGTAGGAATAAGACCTGCTACAGTTGTTATAGTTGTTAAAATTACAGGTCTTAACCGCTGTTTTGCCCCTTCAATAATATTGTTAATAATATTACTATTATTATTATTTTTGTATACCTGATTAATAAATTCTACCATGATAACACTGTCATTTACTACTACCCCACTTAAACCTATCATTCCTATAATCCCCATAAAATTTAAAGGAATATTATGTAAATAAAATGCTAATAAAGCGCCTATTATACCAAATGGTATTGCCAGCATAATAATAAAAGGTTGAGACATAGAATTAAAAAGCATTACCAGTAAAAAATAGATTAAAAGTGCTGCAAGTCCTAAAGCCATGACAGCACCTGTAAGAGATTCCCTTGTTTCTTTTGATTCTCCTCCAGCAACTAATTCAATATTATTATTTTTTATATCTAATTTTTTAAATTTTTTATTTAATT
>CAZUKV010000116.1:0-2456 GCA_964621075.1 uncultured bacterium
GGGCATCTTCAAGTCCTGCTTTTTTAAAATATTTTTTTAATATTCTCCAAACACCCGAGCGGCTCAATTTTTTTCCTCTTAAGTTCAAAAAAAGATACTTCCTATCGATAATTTTTTTCATTTTTTTCTTTCTTGCATCCAGATATTTTTTTAAAGCCTTTTTAGCGTATTTACCCAGTGGAATTAATCTTTCCTTACTTCCCTTTCCAAATACTCTTACAACTTCATATTCCCACAGGATATTATTAATTTTTATTCCTATAAGTTCAGATATTCTCACACCGGTGGCATACATAAACTCAACAATAGCATAATCCCTAATCTCTTTAAGATCATTTTTTTCGAAAATATTTAAAAGTTTTTCAACATCCCTTTCACTCAAAACATCAGGTAATTTTTTCGTTCTTTTGGGTCTTGACATATTTTCCATTGGATTACTATCTATGATATTTTTTCTCTTGAGAAATATAAAATATTCTTTTAAAGAAGAATACCTTCTATATATTGTTGCTGAAGCGTATTCTTTTTTTCTTAAATATACCATGTAATTTAATATTTCATTTTTACCAATATTTTCAATTTTAAGATTCTTTTTTTTAATATATTCATGAAATTTTTCTATATCACTTCTGTATGATTCTATTGTATTTTTTGAAGAATTTTTTTCAATTCTATAATATCTTAGAAAATCATTTAAATTTTTATTTTTCATAATTGGATATTATCCAGTGGGCTGCTTTTTGTAAATTACCTGCATAAAAATCCTCTATTCCACTATTATTTTTATCTGTTTTAATTTTTATCGTTTTTAAACCTACTCTTTTCCCAAAAACAATATCACTATTTTTATCCCCAATCATAAAAGATTTAGATTTATCAATATCAAAATCATCAATTATATAATCAAACAATCCGGTTTTTGGTTTTCTGCATGTACAATTTTCTTCAGGTGAATGAGGACAAAAATAAAATTTTTCTATCTTTATATCATGTTTTATTAACATTTCATCCAGTTTGTTATTTATATAAACAACATCATTTAAATTAAAATATCCCCGTCCAACTCCGGATTGGTTTGAAACAACAATAAACCTATATCCGCACTTATTCAACAAACTGAGTCCCTGAATTGTTCCATCTAAAATTTTTAAATTCTCTGGGTCATGTAAATAGCCGGGATCATAGTTCAATGTGTTATCCCTATCAAGTATAATAAATTTACCCATTCATATCCTTATAAATATTACTTAAAATTATGCTTCCTGCTACTGCTACATTTAAAGAATCTACATTTTTATTCATCTTTATTTTCATATTTACATCTATATATTTTTTATATTTTTCAGATATTCCATTACCCTCATTACCTAAAATCAATATATATGGAAATTTAAAATTAATTTTTTCAATACCCTGAGATTTTTCATCCAGAGAAGTTCCATAAAGAGTATATCCTTTAGATTTATACTTATTAAAATCTATTTCTTTTTTTTCTATATATACCTGAAAAATATATCCTGAACTACTTCTAATTACCTTAGAGGAAAAAGGATTAACACTATCAGGTGTTAAAATAATATTTTTTATACCAAAAGCTGTAGAAGACCGTATTAATGTACCCAGATTCCCAGGATCCTGCAATTTATCCAAAAATAAAGTTGGACTATTTTTTCTAAAATAATTATCCGGTTTCTTAAAAACACCAATAATTTTATATGGAGTATTCATTGAAGTTATTGATCTCATATCTTTTTTTGCTGCCGTATAAATTTTTTCTCTATATTTATCAAAAAAATAATTGATTAAATCTTTTTCTTTTTTATTAATAATAAGATATTTAAGATTTAAATTATTTCCAACCGCTTTTTTCAAAGGATTTATGCCTTCTACAACAATCAATCCTTTTTTCTTTCTAAAAGAATTTTTTTGCAATTTTTTAATATCTTTTTTTAATCTATTTGATATATAATTCATATTAATCATTCATTATAAACATAGCATCCCCGAAAGAAAAAAACCTGTATTTTTTATTAACAGCGTTCTCATATAATTCAAGGATTTTATCACGATTTACCATAGCAGAAATCAACATGAGGAGTGTGGATTTAGGTAAATGGAAATTTGTAATCAAATTATTAACAATTTTAAATTCATACCCCGGATATATGAATAAATCACACCATCCTTTACCGGGTTTTATTTCTCCGTATTCAGACATTAAATATTCCAGAGTTCTTGTAACGGTTGTTCCACAGGCAACTATTTTTCCATTTGTATTATTAATCATATCTGAAGCTCTTTTCTCAATTTCATAATATTCGCTGTGTATATCAAAATCTTCTATATTTTCCACTTTTACAGGTCTAAAAGTTCCCAGTCCAACATGCAGTGTTATGTAAGTAATATTAACACCTTTTTTTTTCAATTTTTCAAGCAACTCTTGAGAAAAATGCAAT
>CAZUKV010000117.1:0-2416 GCA_964621075.1 uncultured bacterium
ATAATAAGAAAAAACTAATTAGTATTTAGGGGGCAGGTCTTCACATTTATACATTGTTTGTCTTTCTGTTTTCTGAAAATAAATAAAAGAAAAAGTATGAATTTATAAAATGTAATAGTAGTTTATTGAGATCTCATATTTAAAATTATTTCCTAAATTTCTTATTAGATCTTACTAATGGTTGGTTCATTAAAATAATTAAACTCGTCCATAACTATTTAAAGAAAGTGCTGGGCTCAAACAGTAATTATTTTAACATTCCTCAACCATAAGTGCGAGTAGCTAAAAGTAATTAATGTCAATAATTTTAAATATGGGAATTATTTTCTATAATAGTTTTTATTCTTATATAAAAAACAACTGAGCTTATTTTTTACTTCTTGACATTTAATCAGCAGTAAATAAAATTGAAATAGAAAAATAGGAGGTGTTTATGAAAAAAACAGCGGTTAATGAAATACATAAAAAACTTGGTGGGAAAATGGTTGATTTTGCAGGATGGGAAATGCCTATTCAGTACAAAAAGGGTGTTATAAAAGAACACATGGCAGTAAGAGAAAAAGCAGGTATTTTTGATGTATCTCACATGGGAGAATTTGAAATAAAAGGAAAAGATGCCCTAAAGTATGTTGAGAATTTAATAACTAACAATGCTTCAAAATTAGATAAGGGGCAGGTTTTATATACAACAATGTGTTATGAAAAAGGCACAATAGTTGATGATTTACTTGTATATAGACTTGATAAAAATTATTTTTATTTTGTTATAAATTCATCCAATCATGATAAGGATTTTAATTGGCTTAAAAAAAATGCTGAGGGATTTGAGTTAGAAATTTTAAAAGACTTATCTCCTGAGATGTCACTTTTTGCAGTTCAGGGTCCAAAAGCAGAGGATATTATTAACAAATTGATGGAAGAGGATTTATCCAAACTTGGTTTTTTTAGATTGATGAGAAATGTTAAAATAGGTGGAGTCAATGTTAAAATGATTTCAAGAACCGGATATACAGGGGAAGATGGCGTTGAAATAATGCTTAAAGATGAAAATGCGTCTGAATTATTTAAAAAGATATTAAAGGCTGGGGAAGAGTTTGGAATAGAACCTTGCGGTCTGGGAGCAAGAGATACCCTTAGATTAGAGGCAAAATTAATGTTATATGGAAATGATATAGATGATACTACTACTCCTATTGAAGCAGCTTTAAAATGGACTGTTGATTTAAATAAGGGGTATGATTTTAATGGTAAGCAGGTAATTAAAGATCAGATTGAAAATGGAGTAGATAGATATCTAAAAGGTTTTGAAATGATAGATAGAGGTATTGCAAGACATGGTATGGATATTTATAATGAAAATGATGAAAAAATTGGATATGTTACAAGCGGTAACTATGCTCCATTTTTAAAAAAGAATATTGGGCTTGGATATATAGATAAACCGTTTCATAAAAGAGGAACAGAAATTTATATTGATATCAGGGGAAAGAAGAAAAAAGCTAAAATTGTAAAAACGCCGTTTTACAAGAAATCTTACAAAAAATAATAGAAAGAGAAGGTGTTGAATCCTTCTCTTTCTTATATATTTTTAAATTAAATAAATAAAATTTAGAAGGAGTTATATGGATCTTAATAAAGAGCTGGAAATTTCTAAAAAATTAGCAATTATTGCAGGGCAAAAAATTATGGAAATTTATAAAAAGGATTTTGATATTGAGTATAAAGATGATGATTCACCTCTGACTGAAGCGGATAAAAAATCAAATAAAATAATTGTAAAAGGATTGATTAAAGAGTTTCCAGAATATGCAATATTATCCGAAGAGTCCCATGATGATTTTAAACGAATTAAAAATGACTGGTGCTGGATTGTAGATCCACTTGATGGGACTAAAGAATTTATTAAAAAAAATGGAGAATTTACAGTCAATATAGCACTTAGTTATAAAAAAAGGCCTGTTGTCGGTGTAATTTATGTTCCGGTAAAGGAAAGATTGTATTTTGCGACTAAAAATAATGGGGCATATTTACTCGATTCAAATTATCAAACAAAAGAAATATTTGTGTCAGATAAAATAGAAAAGATAACTCTTGTCATGAGTCGTTCACATGCATCAGATTTTGTAAAAAATATAATTAAGAAGAAAAAGGTAACCCAGACAAAAAGAGCTGGAAGTTCTCTGAAAGGTTGTATGGTTGCAGAGGGGAAAGCAGAGGTTTATTACAGGTATAATCCAACAATGGAATGGGATACAGCAGCAATGCAGTGTATTGTTGAAGAAGCAGGTGGAATTTTTAAACAGCTGGATGATTCAGAAATGATGTATAATAGAGAAGATACAAAAAATAGAAAAGGTTTTTATATATTAAATGATATAAAAAACAAGATGCATTAAAAAATCTCGATAGAGATTTT
>CAZUKV010000118.1:0-2413 GCA_964621075.1 uncultured bacterium
TTACTAAGGGGTAGAAATTGAATTGGTATGTTGTTAATGTTTTGGTAGGGAAAGAAAAAAAAATAAAAAAAGTTCTTAAAGAACGTATTAGAAAAGAAGGCATTGAAGATATGTTTGGCGAGATCTATATTCCTTCTGAAAAAATTAAAAAGAAATCCCGTGGAAAACAGAAAGAAGTAAATCAAAGAATATTTCCAGGATATATTTTAATCCAGATGGAAATGAACGATAAAACCTGGCATGTTGTTAAGAAAACAAATGGAATCGGTGGTTTTATGGGTTCAGGAAATGAACCAATGCCGCTGCCTGAAGATGAAGTCAGTCTTATTAAGAGTGACAGTGATGAAAGAAAAAATACACTTAAACAAAAGGTTAGTTATAGAGTTGGAGAAAAAGTAAGAATTATTGATGGTCCATTTGCATCATTTAACGGTGTTGTGGATAATGTTATGACAGATAAGAATAAATTAAGAGTAATGGTTTCAATTTTTGGTAGAAAAACACCAGTTGAATTAGATTATAATCAAGTAAAAAAAGATGTTTGATTTAGATAAGGAGATATGATTAATATGGCAAAAAAAGTATCTGGAAAAATAAAATTGCAGATTAAAGCTGGACAGGCAAATCCAGCTCCACCAGTCGGTCCCGCTTTAGGACAGCATGGTGTTAATATAATGGATTTTTGTAAAGCATTTAACGCAAAAACCAAAAGTGAAGGCGATGTGTTGATTCCTGTTGAGATTACAGTATATCAGGATAGAAGTTTTGATTTTATAACAAAAACCCCGCCAGCTTCATTTTTAATTAAGAAAACACTGGGTCTTGAATCAGGTTCAGGAGAACCAAATAAGAACAAGGTGGGAACTATTACCTGGAGTCAATGTAAGGATATTGCAGAACAAAAAATGAAGGATTTGAATGCAAATGACCTTGATGCAGGTGCTGAAATGATAGCTGGAACTGCAAGAAGCATGGGTATAATAGTAAATAGAAATAAATAAATTTAATATTTTAGCTTATGTGGGAGGATTTAACCGTTTACCACAGAAAGGATTGTTATTATGGCTAAAAAAAGATCAAGAAGAATGCAGGATGCTCTTGAGCTTGTTGATAATGAAAAATTATATGAATTGGATGAAGCTCTGGAGTTAATCAAGAAATTTCCAAAAGTTAACTTTGATGAAAGTGTTGAAATGCATATCAATTTAGGAGTAAACCCTAAATATGCTGATCAAATGGTAAGGGGAACAATTGTACTACCTAATGGTGTGGGAAAAGAAGTATCAGTTTTAGTTTTTGCTAAAGGTGAAAAGAAGAAAGAGGCTGAAGAAGCTGGAGCTGACTTTGCAGGATCAGATGAATTGATAGAAAAAGTTCAGGATGGCTGGACAGATTTTGATATGGCTATTGCTACACCAAATATGATGAAAGAAATTGGTAAATTGGGAAGAGTGCTGGGACCAAGAGGATTAATGCCTAACCCAAAAGCCGGTACAATGACTGATGATATTACAAAGGCTGTAAAAGAAGCAAAAGCAGGAAAATTAGAATATAAAGTTGATAAATATGGTGTTATTCATATTATTGTTGGGAAACGAAGTTTTTCTGTTAAAGAATTAAAAGGCAATATTGAAGCTTTAATGGGCGCAGTAATGGATCAGAGGCCAACAAGCTTGAAAGGAAGATATTTAAAAACAATATATGTAACAACATCAATGGGTCCATCGGTAAAATTAGATGTTAATGATTTGTCTTAATAGATTTGGTAAAATAAAGGTAGAACTGTCGAAGACAGTAGGTGCTTAGGCTTAATTATGCCTACCGAGACAGAGGTCGCGAATAATGCCCGACCTTTGTCGGGCTTTTTTATCATAGAGAAAAGGTAAAAAAGCCTCTTAGAAATATTTGAAAGGAGGTCGAATGGCAAAACAAGTGAAACAATCCAAAGCAGAAGTTGTAGCTGATTTAAAAGAGAAAATATCATCAGCTAATTCCATAGTTCTTACAGATTACATGGGATTGAATGTTGCAGAAATAACTGAACTTCGTAGGAAGTTGAGTGAGCAGGATATCGATTATAAAGTGTGCAAGAACACTCTTGCTAAAATTGCTTTTAATGAATTGGATATTGATGTTGATGATGATTTAAAAGGTCCTACAGCTTTAGCTTTTAGTTATGCAGATCCTGTTTCGCCAGCAAAAGTATTAGTTGAATTTGCGGAAGATAATGAAAAATTAAAGGTGAAATCGGGAATTGTTGAAGGTGATTATGTTGGTATTGAAAAACTTGAAGAATTATCAAAGTTGCCTTCAAAAGAAGAACTGATTCTTATGTTATTAAGGGCAATGAAATCACCGATAACAGGAATCGTGAATGTTTTAAATGGAAATATTGTTAAGTTTATTAGGGTTT
>CAZUKV010000119.1:0-2325 GCA_964621075.1 uncultured bacterium
TGTGCATAACAATTTTTTCTTCTCGTCTCTCCCCTGCTTACTTCCCTGCTTCGCTTCCATCTATCCTTTTTATGTTTACAACCAAAGGCTTATTCCAGCCTTTACGTCCCGTAGGGGACTCGAACCCCTGCTACAGGGATGAAAACCCTGTGTCCTAGACCGCTAGACTAACGGGACACTATGAGCCACGAAGGACTTGAACCTTCGACCCACGCCTTAAAAGGGCGTTGCTCTACCACCTGAGCTAGTGGCTCATACTATTCCTTTTTACCGACGAGGATTATTATATTAATCTCTTACAATTTGTCAAGTCATTTTTATAGTTTTATTTGAAATAATTTTTAATTAAAGATATTAAAAAAATATTTATAAGAATTAACCTTTATATATTTAAATTTCTACCTTTACACTTATACGTTATATTTTTAATATAGACGGGAAATCTTTAATATCTGTTCTGAAAGATTAACTCCTTCTTCCTTTAATAACTTTTCCTTAATGTGAAGTTTATTTTTTTGTTCATCTTCTCTTATTACTACAGCAACATCTTCAATAAAGTTTTCACTGGAGGCAATTGTTAAAATTTTATTTTTTTTCGATGTTTCTATTATTACATCTGGATCTACCCTCTCACAGATATATATAACTTCCACATTATCAAGTTCATTTTTAATATTTGGTGTATATAACTTAACTATAAATTTAAATGCTTTTCTATTTACCGTCTTATCAGACATTTTTCCAAACTGTGTTGCTATTCTAACAGCTTCATTGGCTGACTCTTTATAATTATTATTATAAACTATAACAATATCAATCATTCCGGACGTACGTGATCCCAGTGATTTCTCAAATCTAAGTAGTCTAACCAGAAGATTTGCAGTATCCTGTCCTAAATTTACAGACACCAAAACAATGATAATAATTAGCAAGCTTATTACTTTTTTCATTATATTCCCCCTTTTACTATGATTGTATAATAAATATATCAATTATTTTTTATTTTATCAATAGTTATTTATTGACTTTTTATAAAATTAATATAAATTAGGGGCAGTTATGGTAAAAAACAAAAAATTAAAAAAAATATTAATTTACTCATCTGCTGTCGCACCCATGATATTCTGGGGAATTTCATATATATGGACTAAAATTGTTTTACAATATTATGAACCTCTAACAACTATTTTTTTAAGACTGGTAATTTCCACAATTTTTCTTTCAACAGTTATTTTTTTTAAAAAAATTAGCAAAATAAAAAAATCAGATCTCAAATATTTCTTTCTTTTATCTTTTTTTGAACCATTCTGTTATTTTTTAGGAGAAAACTTTGGAATGAAACTGGTATCTCCTACTGTAGCTTCAATAATAATTTCAACAATTCCTGTTATTACTCCGATATTTGCATTTATAATATTAAAAGAAAAATTGAGTAAATTAAATATTCTCGGATTAATCATATCATTTACCGGTGTTGTTTTGATACTAACCACAAAAAACTCAGATTTAGTTGTTAATTTTAAAGGTATTATGCTTTTATTTCTGGCAGCAGTATCAGGTGTAGGATATGGTATAACAGTTAGAAATCTATCAAATAGATACTCCCCTCTTACTATAGTTTTAACACAAAATTTTATTGGAACAATCTATTTTTTACCATTATTTTTAATTTTTGAATTTAAAGACTTTATATCGGTTACGCCCAATAAAGAACTAATATTTTCTATTTTACAGTTATCTATTTTTGCTTCAACTCTATCTTTTATTTTTATTACCTATGCCATTAAAAATCTGGGCATATCAAAAACAAATGTGTTTACAAATTTAATTCCTATTGTAACAGCAATTTTTTCTTTTTTCATGCTTGGAAAAATATTAACAGGTCAGGAAATACTTGGAATATTGGTTGTAATATCAGGATTATTTTTATCCCAAAAAAAGAAAAGTAGTGCTGTTATTCATGAAGATTTATAGAATTTTATCATCTGAATTAATAAAATTGTTTATTATTTAACTTTTTTCTATGAAGAATTTTTTTCAAAAAAAATAAAATTAAATAATTTCTAATTAAAAGAGGATTAATATTAATTCTCTTTTTACCAATCACATTTATAGAATTAGATCTAAATAATAGTTGTTCTATATAAATAATTTTTTATATTTTATTTTACAATATAAAAAGCAAAAACAAAAATATCAGAAAAATAACTTTACTAAATAAGTTAAATAACTCCCAAGAATATCAAAACCTAAACCTGTTATATTGTTTATCTTTTTACCCTTTTATCACAGCCATGGGTTTTAATCTTACAATTTTTTCTGCAA
>CAZUKV010000120.1:0-2313 GCA_964621075.1 uncultured bacterium
AAAAACTTCTTACTTATTTATACCATATTAAATAAAATCATTCAAGAATGATGTATAAGATTAGATATTTCTCTAAACACTAAATTAATTTTTTAAAGAACCATGTATTATTTATATTTTTAACCATATAAACAAGTTGATAAACTAAAATACATACAGTATAATATAACATTATACATATTAAATTAGGAGGTGTGTTATGTGTAAAAAATCTTATTTTATCATTATTTTTTCTATTTTTTTAATTTTTTTTGTTGGATGTTCAAGTACTTCAAGTAGTAATAATCCTCCAACTGCAAATTTTTTTTATAATCTAAATTCAGCATTTGATAATTTAGGTTCTGCAGCTGCCTCTGATCCAGATTTACCTTCTGAATCTTTTTATGATGATATTTTTAATTCTCCTGGAGGAATGCTTCCCGATTTTCAAAAAACCCTTTCTATATATCTATATTTCTGTCAATTTGCGGATTATAATAGTTCAGAAGATAGATGGGAAGCAACTATAGGGAATCCCTTTCACGAAGGAGTAATAACTTTATATGGAGAATATGAGTGTAATTTTTTTTGGGTTCACCAACCGGGCGCACCTGTAGATATAGGAGTTTTCTATTATCCTGATGATGATTCTTTAAAAATATATTTACCGGGAGATCCTGCTGACCCTTCTGACTATACTATAAAAGCAGAATTATATAAATATAATGGTTATTATTATGGATTCTTAATGATGCAGCCGGGAGATAGTTCTGTTGAATTTATAAAATTCAAATACGAAGATTCAAATCCATGCACATTATTTGAAGTTTATTATGGATGGTATAATCCTACAACCCCTTTACTAAGACAGAATACTGATCCAAAATTTGTCGCGGACATTGATATTTCTGAATATATATATATTAGGTTTAGAACTGAAAATGCTGAAACCTGGTTCAACGATACCTCTGATATCTATATAACTACAAAGATAACTCTTAATAATGGAGTTTTGGATTACTGGGAAATTTTATAATTTTTTAATAACTTATAAATTATCTATTTTTATATTTACTGGAATAAATTTCTGCAAGAATATTGTGTAATAATTATACGATAATTGTAAAATTTTTATACAAATTTTATTCAATATATTTTTAAATTTTTTATTTAATATCTTAATATCTATAATTCATTATTATTTTGCAATTTACAAAGATATTCAAACACATACATTCTGGAACAGTATTTGCTATTAATTAATAGTGAAAATTAATTTATGTTAATATAAAATTAAAAAAAGGAGGTTTTTATGGGAATTTTAAAAAGAACAGATAATGAAAGAAATAAGTCTTTAAGAGAAAGAGATCCATTTTTTGGAAGTTTTTTTAACGAGATGGAAAATCTATTTGAAGATTTCTGGGGAAGTAATTTTTTAGCTGATATTGAAGGCAGTTCAAGAAAATGTTCAGTAGATATAAGTGAAAATGAAGACAATTTCATCGTTGAAGCTGAACTTCCAGGAATTGATGAAGAGAATCTTGAAGTTAAACTTGATCAGGATATCTTAACAATTTCAGCACAGAGAGAAGAAAAAGAAGAAGAAAAAGATGAAGAAAAAAATTATTACAGAAAAGAAATTAGAAAAGGAAGATTCGAAAGAAGATTTAGACTACCAGACAATATTGACCAGGATGAAATTAAAGCAAATTTACAAAATGGAATGTTAAAAATAACCCTTCCAAAATCAGAAGAAGCTAAAACAGTTAAAAATATTGAAGTAAATCAGGAATAAATTAATTAAAACAATTCATATATGATTTCAAAGGGCGGTAATAGTACCGCCTTTTGAAAATTTTTATTTTTTATAAGTTAAATTGGGTTTTCTCATTGCTTTAGCCTCATCCAGTCTTTTTACTGGAGTTGTATGAGGTGCATATTTTAATTTTTCCGGATTTTCGATAGATTCTTTAGCAATTTTTTTCATCACACCCACAAAATTATCAAGAGTTTCTTTACTTTCTGTTTCAGTGGGTTCTATCATTAATGCTTCTTCAACAATCAAAGGAAAATAAACAGTAGGTGAATGAACACCATAATCCAGCATTCTTTTTGCAATATCAAGTGTTTTTACACCTGTTTCTTCCTTTTGATTTTTTCCGGATAAAACAAATTCATGTTTACATCTTTTTCTAAATTTCAAAAAATAATCATTTTTCAGTTGTTCTTTTAAATAATTAGCATTCAAACATGCCATTTCAGAAACCCTTTTTAAACCCTTTAATCCATTTATTTTTGTATAGACATAAGCTTTTATTACAACACCAATATTTC
>CAZUKV010000121.1:0-2293 GCA_964621075.1 uncultured bacterium
ACAATTTTTTATCAACATTAATCAATGATAACAGGTGAAATGTTATAACAAAAAAAAGAATTAGAAGAAAATATACAAAAACTGCACTATTTAAATCCATATATGCGGCTAAAAAGGCTGTTTCTCCCATAATTATATTTAAAAAATAACTAATTAATAAAATGGCCAGTGTAGGAAACCCAAGTGCCTTTAACCTAAAAGCAAAATGATCTTTGCTTCCCATGAAGGGTGACTTTCCCTTTTTTATTCGCAATAAGGATACCAGTATAGTTTCATAAATTGGCAGCCACAAAATTAAAATTGGGGAAATAAGAGCCAATCTGTTGTTATGACCATAACTGCCAATAACAGAATAAACAGATAAAACAAAACCAATTGTAAGTGACCCAGCATCTCCCATAAATATTTTAGCGGGAGGAAAATTATAAATTAAAAAAGCAACAAGGGAAATTGATAAAAATATTAAAAAAACTGTTGAAGATTGACTTGTAAAAAATAGAAAAAAAGCAGCAATTGCAGCAGTTCCTCCACATAACCCATCCATAACATCTATTAAATTAAAAGCATTTGTTATTCCGAGAATCCATATATATGTAAGTATATAATTAATAACAGGAGGAAAATATATTATTTTTAATCTAATATCAAAAAATAGAAGAATTAATATCACTATTGATTGAATAATAATTTTTTCAGAAGGCCTGATTTTTTTTATATCATCAATTACACCCATTAACATAATTACTAAGGAAAGAAGTAAAACAATCAATTCTGTAGTTTCAACAGAAGTTAAACCACCAGTTACAAATCTATAAACAAGATAAACCAAAATTGAATTTAAAATAAATGCAACTCCGCCAAGATAAGGGGTTGGCTTAGTATGTAATTTAATATTACTGGAAGGATTATCAATAATATTATATTTAATTGCTATTTTTTTGAATAATTTTATAAAAAATATTCCTGAAATAAAATTTATTAAAACAAATAATGATAAAATCATATCTTAAATAATTCTTTCATTTCTTCTTCAAATTCTTTAATATTAATATCAACAATCTGAAAGATATTATTATTACCTCCTCCACCGGAATTATATTTTTGCTTTAAAGATTCTCCCACATTTTTTAAATCATATTTATGGCCATCCTGTTTCATGAGCAGAAAATTATTTTCATAATCATATATTAATACAAATTTTTTACCAATATCTATGAGCTGGTTTGCATAATAATTTAGAGTTTTGTTATCAAAATCCTCTACAGTATCAATTACAATTTGAGTATCTTTATTACTTTGAAATTCTATCTTATTTTGAATCAATTTTTCATTTAATTTTTTATTATCCCTGAACAATTTTTCTTTTTCATCAATTTGATTTTTAACAGCTTTAACAATTTCAGATTCTTCTGTAGCAAGAATTTTTTTCAAACTATTTTTTATCTTATTTAATTTATCATAATAATTTAAAGCTCTCTCACCACATAAAAAATATATTCTTTCCAAATTTTTCTTTATATTTTCAATATTGGTAATTTTTAATATTCCAATTTCTCCAATCTTGTTGACATGGGTCCCCCCACACATTGAAATATCTATATCTTCTATTTCAACAATCCTAATTTTATTGTCAAATTTACCAATTTTTCTAATTTCATAATTATCCAACTCATCCGGGTCTATCCAGAATGTTTTAACAACTTTATCTTCCCAGATTTCTTCATTTACTTTATATTCTACATCTGCATATACTTCATTATTATCTTTTTTTTCAATATCTATATAGGAATAATCTTCCGACATATGGAAAGATTTTGTTTTATAACCATATTCATCCTCAAATATTGCAGAAAGAAGATGCTGGCCACTATGCTGTTTCATTAAATCATATCGCCTATTCCAATCAATAAAACAGTCATACTTTTCATGTAATTCAATATTAATGTTATCTTTAATTAAGTGATAAATCTTACCATCAATTTTTAAAACTTTAAATACACCGGTTTTTCCAATTTTACCTTTATCAGAAAGCTGTCCGCCAGATTCAGGATAAAAATAGGTCCTATCAAGAATCACTGCCTGTTGATTATTCCTGTAATCTACAATCTCAATTACCTCAGCCTTAAATTTTTTTATATAAGAATTTTCGAAATACTTTATGTTTTTCATGTTCTCCCCTTCTAAAAAACTCCCAGATTACTGGATATCGAAATAAGCAGCTTGCCTATATATGAATTGTTAATAATTTCAGCTCTGGTTAAAATTTCAAATTTTATTAATAAATATATTAAAA
>CAZUKV010000122.1:0-2239 GCA_964621075.1 uncultured bacterium
ATTTTTTTTCTTTCTTTTATCTATTACATTATCTTAATTTTTTTCTAATACTAATACTGATACTCATTCTAACAAAATCAACACTGTTGATTTTTTTACCACCAGGGTTTAAAGACTATACCTTTTTCCTGGAGCATTCCCTTAATTCTATTAACTGCTTTATTTGTCTCATCAGAAGATATAATATTTAAATCATACTGTATATCGGTAGTGACATCATCTCCTACCCAGACAACTTCAATTTGATCCGGATTAACTACTGTTTTTATCATTTTCAAATCATCATTCGTCAGTTCTATAGCTGTAACAATTAGTATTGTACCTGCATCAATCATTATATTGGAAACCTCAGCTAACCTTCTCAAATGTTCCTGTTTATTATTATACTTATCCTCATCTTTTAAATCTGCATCGACACCATACAAAAGACTTCCAATTCCCAGAAAATAAACATTTCTTCCATCATTGAAAAGTTTTTTCTCAAGCTCCTTTGCTATTGGTTTTTTCCCGACATCTTTTTTCCCGGTTAACAAAATTAAAGTTGGTTTTTGATTATATTTTTCAGCTCTTTCTTCTCTTGATATTTTACTTTTTGCCCATTTGTAATTTCTCAAATAAACTTTTTCTCTTACCCAGTTTACTTTATCGGCAAGACTTTCATTTATTATTCCTCCACCTGATATTTCAAAATCATCAATAATTACAAACCTGCTTGTCTTGGAATTTTCATGAGCAAGATCAAATGCGATGGGTTTTTCAAGTTTCAGTATACACTCTGCAACATCATGCCTATCTATCTTTTCTTTATCTTCATCACTGTTTAAATTTGAAGCATTGATTACTCTGACAATTTTCTCAATTCTCACCTGCTGTTTTGAAGTACCAAGTTTTAAATGATAGGACTTATTTTTTTTCATTGGTTTTTTACCAAGCCAGAAAATATTAGCCTTTATTCTTGATGTAACATTTATTTTTGGTTTTTCATCTTCAATAACAGCCATTTCCCCTCTCTTTATATAAATCTGTTCTTCAAGTGTGAATCCGGTTGATTCTCCTGCCTTTGTAATTTTAGGATTTTCTCTATTAAACGCTTCAATTGTTTTTACTTTACTCCTTTTTCCGGATGGATAAAATACGACTGTATCATCTTTTTTTAATTTACCAGAATCAACCGTTCCTGCTATAATTCTTCTATCATCCCCAAAACGGGTAAATTTGTAAACACCCTGCACCGGCATTCTAAAGGGTTTGTCTTCGGGAAGTTTTTCTGATTTAAACTCATCAAAAACTTCAAGAACATTAGGACCCCTGTACCACTTCATTTTTTTTGAATGGTTGGCAATATTATCGCCTTCTCTTCCACTTACAGGAATAAACTGTTTCGGTTTAACATCTATATCTCCCAGAAATTTGGTATAATCTTTAACAATTGAATCATAGACTTTCTGGTCATAATCAACAAGATCCATTTTGTTAACAAGAACTACTATCTGTTTAATTCCAAGCATTGAAAGCATGTACCCGTGTCTTTTAGAATTTTCCATTATACCTTCTCCAGCATCAATAACAAGACAGGCCGCTTCAGCTCTTGCAGCTCCTGTAACCATGTTTTTTAAAAATTCGATGTGTCCTGGAGCATCTAAAATGAGATATCTTCTTTTATCAGTTTCAAAGAATACCCTTGCAGAATCAATTGTAATCCCCTGAGCCTGTTCATCTTTTAAAGCATCAAGTAAAAAAGCATATTCAAAAGGCTTGGAGTTTCTCTTGCAGTTCTCTTTTACCTGCTCAAGTTTTCCCTCCGGAAGCGAATCCGTATCAGCCAATAACCTACCAAGAATCGTACTCTTACCATGATCAACATGTCCGGCAAAGACTAAAGACAGTTCTTCATTTCTTGAAGAAATGTCTTTAGTCGATTGACGATTTTCAATTGACGATTGATTATTACTCTTTTTATTTTCCGATGGTTTATTCATTTGTTATTACCTCCACTTTTATTCTCTTTACAGCATTAAGTAACGCGTAACCGAAATCTGCATACCATAAAATTTATAAGTTTAAGTTTATAAAAATTACATTCATAATTTTTTAGTCCTAAGTCCTAAGTCGTAGGTCTTAAGTCAATTTTATTTCCTTTCGTTTTAAAAATTACTTTGTAATTTTTAGTTCAAGTTAAAGCTCAAGTCAATTTTATTTCCTTTCGTTTTTCGTATTTCGTGTTCGTGTGCGTTAAAAA
>CAZUKV010000123.1:0-2198 GCA_964621075.1 uncultured bacterium
ATACTCATGTACCAAAAATTTTTATATATAATAAAGAGAAAGAAAAAATAATATCATTAAATCCGGAGCTGAAGGAATATAATTTTAGAGAAAACAATAAATATATTTTTAATCCTGGTAGTGTTGGACAACCAAGAGATGGAAATTATATGAGTTCTTTCTTGATTTTGGACACTAAAAGAGAGAAAATTGAATATAAACGGATAGACTATGAAGTAAAAAAAGCGCAGAAAAAAATTGTAGATAATAATCTACCTTTTTTTCTGGCTGAAAGATTGAGTCAGGGTAATTAATTTGGAAGGGGAATCTATGAAAAAGGTTTTAATTATATTTTTAATTTTTATTTTTGTTTTTCCGATTTTAGCAAAAGAAGGTGAGTGGGAAACAGGATATCTCTATGAAAACAGTAGAATATTATTAATTGATGGATATAGTTTTGGTATGGGGGGTGCCGCAGGCGGGGTTCTCGGCAAACCGGTTAATTTTTATAACCATGCTAAAGATGCTTTCTTACGAGGGTTTGATTTTTCAGCAGGTATTGGGATGTATTATTATAATAATGACCTTGAAAAATATATATCACAGTCATATTATGCGAGTGCTACTTTTCCCATAAAGGATTGGTTCATGATGAATATCACGGGAAGTAATACATCTTTACTACTTCCGAATAGAGATACCGCGAATCCATGGGAAGATGCTGAACTCAATGAAAATAATGTCATGAAGGTTGATTTTTCTCTTAGCAGAAAAATACCAATGGGAAACAAAACCAAGTTTGGTTTTGCAATGACAGGTAAATATGTAAGTCAAACAATTAAAGATCCATATTTAACAACAGAAATACATTCAGAGGAAGATATTGGCAAAGGATTTGGCGCTGATGTTTCATTTTTAGCCCAATTTAATATTTCTAATGATGTAAACATGAATCTGGGAGCAGCAGTTATTGATGTTTTGCAGCCTGTTGATGTGACAATGGGTAAATATTTTGGAGGAGCTATATCTTTTAGACATATCTTATTTTATCAAAATGCTAAACTTAATATTGCTGGAGATTATTATATGAATTATTCAGACTCAAATAGAATAAGTGCTGGTATAGAAGAGTGGTTATTTAATGAAATGGTGGCTATTAGAGCTGGTTACACTGATGCAAAGATTACTACTCTTGATGATAAAGTAGCATTTAATAATGCATACAATACAATTGATGATTATATAAACAGTGATGGCAAGCAGTATAATATTTATGATCCTAAATCACAGATAACAGTTGGACTTGGGTTTAAAAAGAACGGAATTATGGCTAATGTATCCTATGCATTTGGATCAGAATATACTGGAAACAGTCTTAGTTTTGATATAGGTTATACAGGTGAAAAAACAAAAAAAGTTTCATATAAAGTAAACCCCAAAATTACCCTTGATGGAAACTCTAAATTTATATCTCCAAATGGTGATGGAAATAAAGATCAAATAAGGTTCAATATAGCAGTTCAAAATGTAGAAAAGTTAGATGAATGGAAATTGATTATTTATAATGAAAAAGGTAATGATATTAAGAAATTTGAAGGTAAAAAAACACTTCCTAAATCAGTAACCTGGGATGGCCAGATAAAAAAAGGTAGTCTTAAAGATGGAAATTACTACGCAGTAGCCGAGGTTGAAGATAGTTATGGAAATAAAGGAAGCTCAAATAAGTATTCTTTTGAAGTAAAAAGAACGAAGCCTTCTATTGATCTTTCTTATCTTCCGGATAAATTAAATCCCGGAAAAGGAAATTTTAAATTCATGATAACTCTTATTGATCCTGTAGATGTAACTAAAACAAGAATTGTTGTACAAAAAGATCAGGAAGTAATTCATGAAATTACTCATGATGGAATAAAGGATGGATATTTTTGGGATGGAAAAATAAAAGAAGGAAAATATCCCGAAAAAGGAGAGATTTTAACAGCTTATGCAGAAGTAGTTGATAAAGCTGGAAATACAGGTAAAAGTGAATTAATTGATATATCTGTTGGAGAAAGTTTTGTTGAAAAGGAAGAAGAAACTGAAAAATTACCCAGTATTTTTATAGCTGCAAGAATTAGATTTGCAACAAGTTCATCTAAATTGTCTGGAGCAGAAAGAGCCAAATTACAGGAAGTTATTAATATTGTGAAAGAACATCCTGAAGTAAAAATAAGAATTGA
>CAZUKV010000124.1:0-2198 GCA_964621075.1 uncultured bacterium
CAGGCAAAAGAAAATAATTCATTGGATTTTTAATTAAATTCCTTTAATATTAAGTCGTTACAATAAAACATTAAAATGGAGGTTTTCGATGGAAAAAGTTAAACTTACTGAATACAGCCATGGTGCAGGCTGTGGATGTAAAATTGCACCCAAAACACTTGAGTCTATTTTAGAATCAACAAGGAAAACGATTAATGATCCAAGATTACTTGTGGGAAACAGCAGTAACGATGATTCTGCTGCTTATGATATAGGAAATGGAAAATCAATTCTTAGTACAACAGATTTTTTTATGCCCATAGTAGATGATCCATTTACATTTGGAAAAATTGCTGCAACCAATGCAATTAGTGATATTTATGCGATGGGGGGAAAACCATTGATGGCTATATCGATTTTTGGATGGCCTCTTAATCTTTTATCTGAAGATGTTGCAAGAACTGTTATTGAAGGTGGGCGTGCTGCCTGTGAAGAAGCTGGAATTTCAATAGCAGGAGGACACTCTATTGATTCACCTGAACCAATATTTGGTCTTTCTGTAACCGGAATTGCTGATAATAAATATTTGAAACAGAATAACAAGGCTGAGCCTGGATGTGAAATATTCCTTACAAAACCCCTTGGAATTGGTATTTTAAGTACCGCTCAGAAAAAAAAGAAAATTGAAGAAGGACATATTGATATTGCAATTGAAACAATGTGCCAATTGAATAAAGTAGGCATGGAAATTTCCAAAATTGATGGAGTTGTTGCATTAACAGATGTAACAGGATTTGGTTTACTGGGACATTTATTAGAAATCTGTGAATCAAGTAATATATCTGCAGAAATAGATTATGATAATGTACCATTATTGCCAAATGTAAAAAAATACATGAAAATGGGATGTATTCCTGGAGGAACTAAAAATAATTTCAAAAATTATGGAGATAAGATTACAAAAATGAGTCAGGAGCAGCAAATTATTCTTTGTGATGCTCAAACTTCAGGTGGACTTTTAGCAGTGGTAAAAAAAGAAGATGTTGATAAATTTAAAGAAATTACAAAAAAAGAAGGATTTTCTTTAAAATCTATAGGAAGAACTAAAAAAAGCAGAAACGATGATAAATTTATTGAAGTGTTATAATAATGGCCGATGAATTAAAAAATGAATTTTATGAAGATTATTATAAAATTGTTATTGAAGATATTCCATTGATTGATGTAAGATCTCCCAAAGAACATAAAAAAGGTTCTTTTCCTAATACTGTGAATCTTCCTCTAATGAATAATGAAGAAAGGCATAAAGTTGGGTTGTGTTATAGTGAAAGTGGACATGATGCAGCTGTAGAATTAGGTCACAAATTAGTTTCTGGAGAACTAAAAGAGAAAAGGATAGAAAAATGGGTAAAATTCATTGAAAAGAACCCCCGAAGTATTCTTTTTTGCGCCAGAGGAGGCCTTAGATCCGAGATCACTCAAAAATGGATATATAATCATACAAATAATATAGTTCCTCGTTTAAAGGGCGGTTTTAAAGCTTTTAGAAATTTTTTTATTAAAAATCTTAAACCTGAAAATATTGATTTGGATTTTATAACATTAAGTGGATACACAGGATCCGGCAAAACAATTCTTCTAAATAAATTAAATAATTCTATAGATTTAGAAGGTATTGCAAATCACAGGGGATCTGGTTTTGGTAATTATATTAATCCTCAACCAACCCCTATAAATTTTGAAAATAATCTGGCAGCAGAAATTATAAAAAAGCAAAGTGCTGACTATAAGAATGTTCTCATAGAGGATGAAAGCAGACATATTGGAAGAATTTTTATTAGAAAATCATTGTTTAAATTTTTCAGCAAAAGTCCTGTCATATTATTAGAGGTTCCTATTGAAAAAAGGGTAGTAAATATTTTTAAAGAATATGTTATACATTCTCAGAAAAAATATATAGATTATTTTGGTAAAAAAGATGGTTTGGATAAATGGTATAATTTTATTAGCCATAGTTTTGATAAAGTTAAAAAGCGACTGGGTGGAGCTAAACATAAAGAACTTACAGCTATTTTAAAAAATGCCTATAATATACAGATAAAAAACAATGATTTTAAATTACACAAAAAATGGATAAAAGGGCTTCTTGAAAATTATTATGATCCCCTCTATGATCATCATTTAAAGAATTTAAAAAGAGAAATTCTTTTTAAAGGTAA
>CAZUKV010000125.1:0-2155 GCA_964621075.1 uncultured bacterium
TTTTATAATTAATATATGGAAAAATTATATTTTATCTATTTACTTACAAATAAGAGAAATACTGTCATATATACTGGGATGACAAATAATTTAAAAAGAAGAATTTATGAACATAAACAGAAAATAATTAAAGGATTTACAAAAAAATATAATGTACATAAGTTGGTTTATTATGAAGTATATAAATCTCCTCAAAGAGCAATTGAAAGAGAAAAACAAATAAAAGCAGGTTCAAGACAGAAAAAAATTAACTTAATAGAAGATAATAATCCTGAATGGAAAGATCTTTATAATAATATTTAAAACATTTTTAAGTAAGTCCAAAGTAGCTCATGAGATTGCCGCGCTCACTTTGTTCGCTCGCAATGACTATTTTCAGTGATCTGTTGTCTGGATAAAAGTTATTACATAGATTTTAGTGTGAGTGTGGAGGAAAATTATCAGAGATAATTATGGTAATTAGTAGTTAGTTTTTCGTGTTCGTTTGAATACTAAATCTTGAAGAAAAAAATACAGACCACAGATAATTATTAATCCTAAACAACTTAAAATTAATTGAATATATGTTATAATTTTAACATGTGGAAAAATTGTAAGATTATTTTTTTAATTATTATTTACATCTTTTTATTTAATAAATCAATTATATCAGAAAATTATAATTATGTATTAACCAAGAAGATATTACCAACTGGAAAAATAAAAAAACAGAAAAAACTAAGATTCAAATGGGGAGTTGCTTTAAGTGGTGGAGGTGCAAGAGGTTTTGCTCATCTTGGTGTTTTAAAAGCAATGTATGAAGAAGAAATGAAACCTGATAAAATTACTGGAACTTCAATGGGAGCAGTAATCGGGGGATTTGTTTCAGCCGGTTATGAAATTGAAGAAATCATGAATATTCTTCATGAGGTAGATTTTAAAAAGGTTTTTTCTAATTATCCAAATAGAGGAGATATTTTATTTAATGAGAAATATTATCAGGATAATTTTATGGCAAAAATTGCTATAAAAAATAAAAAAATTCATCTTCCTGAATCAATTTTTTCAGGATACGAAATTCAAAAATTATTTTTTAGATATTTATCAATCATCTCAACAGTTAATAAATATTATGATTTTGAAAATCTATACTATCCGATAAAATTTATTTCAGCTGATATTATTAACGGAGACGGATATATCTGGAATCAGGGAGATCTTGGAATAGCAGTTAGAAGCAGTATGAATATCCCCGGGGTATTCCCCCCAATTAAAATTGGTACGCATCAGCTGGTGGATGGAGGAATTTATAAAAATTTACCTGTAGAAGAATTAAATAAGATGGGTGTGGATTTTTCTTTAGGGGTAAACATTGGTTCAAAACCTCTAAAAAATGTGGGAAATGTTGTTGATACTTTTAGACAGATTACCACTATATTTATTAATAAAGAGGTTGAAAAAAGTAAGGAAAAAGCGAGTTTTAATTTTGATATTCCATTAAATAATTATAATGCAGCGGATTTTGAAAAATATAATGAAATCTATACATTGGGGTATAAATATGCTAAAAAAAATATTAAAAACTTAAAAATGGAAATTGATAAAAATAGAGCAAAATATTATGTTCAAAATATTTTAATAAATGATTCCAAAATTAATATAAACAAAGAATTAACTCAGAAAGAAATATATAGAGAAATAAACAATATAACTGGTCAAAATGTTTGGTCATATAGAGGAAAATTACAGGGGAAGAATATAGAGATTAAGAACATAAAAAAAGTTGATAAGGTTATTATAAAATCCCCTGATGAGTCTATTTCTTTTGAAACATATTCAATTAATAATGCCAAAAAATTACTCAATAAAATACAAAAATTAGAAAGAAAAAAGGGGTATCTTGGAACAATAATAAATAATTATGAATATAAATCTTCAGTCTTATTTATTAATACTCATAACTTGAAAGTTGATAAAATAAAAATCAGGAATAATAAATATTATTCCGAAAGATTTATAAAAAAATATTTTAAAAGAAAAGGCGGTCTTTATTTTGATGATAAATTGATGAAGTCAATGGACAGGTTGTATGGAACAGGTAATTTTGATCAGGTTATTCCATATTTTAATAAAAAAAATGGAAAAGTTATTTTAAATCTTTATATAAAAGAAAAAG
>CAZUKV010000126.1:0-2101 GCA_964621075.1 uncultured bacterium
CAAAATCCTTCATTGAATTTTGAACACTATAAATCATACTTTCAGCTTTATTTTTAGTTTCAATTTTTTCTTTTTTCTTTTTATCTTCTTCTGCATGTTCTTCCGCTTCTTTTTTCATTTTTTCTATTTCTTCTTCAGATAAACCCGATGTAGATTTAATAACAATATTTTGTTCTTTACCTGTACCAAGGTCTTTTGCACTAACATTTAGAATACCATTTGCATCTATATCAAATGTTACCTCTATCTGAGGAACTCCTCTCGGAGCTGGAGGTATTCCTGTTAGCTGAAATCTACCAAGAGTTTGGTTATCCTTGGCCATTGACCTCTCACCCTGTAAAACATGTATATCCACTGCTGGCTGATTATTTTCAGCTGTTGTAAAGACCTTTTTCTTTTTAGCAGGAATAGTTGTATTTTTTTCAATTAGTGGAGTCATAACTCCACCGAGAGTTTCAACACCAAGAGTTAAAGGAGTAACATCTAAAAGTACCATATCTTTTAGTTCCCCTTCTCCCGATAGTATACCTGCCTGAACAGCTGCACCAAGAGAAACAGCTTCATCTGGATTAACTTTCATATTAGGTTTCTTTCCAAAAAATTTCTCTACTTCTTCCTGTACAAGAGGTACTCTTGTTGATCCACCAACAAGAATAACTTCATCAATATCATTTTTAGATAAATTAGCATCTTCAAGAGCAGTTTTACATGGATCGAATGTTGAATCTACAAGATTTTTTATCAAATTTTCAAACTTTGCTCTTGTTATATCTACATTTAAATGTTTTGGACCATTCTGATCAGCAGTAACAAATGGTAAATTCACATTAGTACTTTTTGAAGAAGATAATTCCATTTTTGCCTTTTCAGCTGCATCTTTTAATCTTTGAAGAGCCATTTTATCTTCTCTTAAATCTATACCCTCTTCTTTTTTAAACTCATCAGCAATGTAATCTAATAAAATTTGATCAAAATTATCTCCACCTAAATGTGTATTTCCATTCGTTGATAAAACTTCTAAAACACCATCTCCTAGCTCAAGAATGGAAATATCAAATGTACCTCCACCTAAATCAAATACTGCTATTTTATGAGCATGTCCCTCTTTTAAACCATAAGAAAGTGCAGCAGCTGTAGGTTCATTTACTATTCTTTTTACTTTAAGACCTGCAATTTTACCAGCATCTTTGGTAGCCTGTCTCTGTCTGTCATTGAAATATGCAGGTACTGTAATTACAGCTTCTTCAACTTCTTGTCCTAAATAACTTTCAGCTTCTTCTTTTAATTTTCTCAATATCATTGCTGATATTTCAGGTGGTGTATAATCCTTTCCCTGAACTTCTACAGCAACAACATTATTAGGACCTTTTTTAATTGTATAAGGAACCATACTCTTTTCTTCTTCAACCTCATCAATAAATCTACCCATAAATCGTTTAATTGAAGTAACAGTATTCTGAGGGTTTGTTACTGATTGTCTTTTAGCTATTTCACCTATTAATTGTTCATCATCTTTAAAAGCAACTACTGAAGGAGTTACTCTATTTCCTTCAGAATTAACTATTATGGTTGGTTCGCCACCTTCCATAACTGAAACAGCAGAATTTGTTGTTCCTAAATCTATTCCTATAATTTTACCCATTAGAATCCTCCTCCTTTTGATTTTTATTTTTCTTCTTCGAAACTTTTACCTTTGCAGGTCTTATAACTTTATCTTTTAACATATAACCTTTCTGAAATTCTTCAACAACCAATTCTTCCTCTTCATGATCTTCTTCTGTTTCAACCATCTGTAATGCATCATGAAAATTAGGATCAAATGCTCCACCAACAGCTTTAATGGTTTTAACACCATTATCTTTTAAAACTTTCTTAAACTGTTTTATAACAAGATTAACTCCTTCAATAATTTTATTTGCAGGACTATTATCATCTTTTACATCAACATTATTTACAGCTAATTCAAGGTTATCTAATATTGGCAGAATATCTACTATTAACTGTTCATTAGCATTTTTAATAATATTAGATTTTTCTTTTCTCATCCGTTTTCTAAAATTATCAAAATCGGCCATTACTCTATTCAATTTATCTTTATAAT
>CAZUKV010000127.1:0-2092 GCA_964621075.1 uncultured bacterium
ACTTTCAAATAATTTCGAAGCAAGCTCTTCAGCTCTATTTGGAAATAAATCGGGTCTGCCAACATCTCCAACAAATAATGTATCGCCTGTAAATACAACACTTGGTTTATCGCTCATCGAGGTATCAGTAACAATATAATTGATATGTTCTGGAGTATGTCCGGGTGTTTCTATTACTTCCAACTTGATATTTTCTATTTTGAAAGTATCTCCCTCTTTTAATGCAACATGATCATATTTACAGTCAGCCGATTCTGGTGCATAAATTTTTGCTCCAGTTTTATCTGCTAAATCCAAGTGTCCTGAAATAAAATCAGCGTGTAAATGTGTTTCTAAAATATGAGTTATTTTAAAACCCATTTCCTTAGCTTTTTTAATATAAATATCTACATCTCTTCTTGGATCAACAATTGCACATTTTTCATTTGCAGCAAGAATATAAGAACTATGTGCAATTTTTTTTACATAAAATTGTTCAATATACATAAATTACCTCCTTTTAATTAAATATAAAAACTATAAAACATTATAACAGTTATCAGTAAAAATATTAAAGTCATCCCGCTACCTGCTTTTAAATAATCAGAATTTTTATATCCTCCAGGTGTCATGAGAAATGCATTTACCTGATGAGTTGGCAAAATAAATGAGTTCGCAGCACAAATCCCTACAAGTAAAGCAAGTGAGGTAGGATTTATACCACTTAAATTGCTCATTTTCAATACAAGAGGAACAAGTAAAACAGTAGCAGCAACATTTGACATAAATAATGAAAATAAAGTAGACAGTAATCCCACTACAGAAAGAATTATCAACGGATGTTGCCCTTGAATTACATACATAAGCTGATTGGCAAGAAATAAAGCAGTGCCGGATTTCTCCATGGCTACTCCAAGTGGGATCAATCCAGCAATTAAAAATACAACTTTCCAATCAATGGACTCATAAGCTTTTTTTATATTTATCACACCAGATAAAATCATAACAATTGCCCCTGTTAAAAGGCAGATTGAAATGGGCATATTTGTTAAAAATGTTAATAAAATTGCCCCTGCAAAACTTAATATAGCAAACCAGGATTTTGATGGTTTTTTCTCTTCCTCTTCAATTTCTGTAGCCACGACAAAATCATCATTTCTTTTAAATTCTTTTAAGTTTTCCCATAATCCATAAAAGATAATTGTATCACCGGGTTTAATAATTTTATCAGAAAAATCTCCCCTGTAAATTTCACCTCCGCAAAAAAACAAAACCGGTTCAACTCCATAAGTTTTTCTTATTGAGAATTTTCTAATTGTACCTCCTACAAGTTTTGATTTTGCTGGAATGATTATTTCTGCAAACCCTGATCGTGATTCATCTCTTAATTTATCAAATTCTTCAGTGGTTTCAAGTGATTCTAATTTATAATCAGATGCAAATTTTTTTATATTGTTTTTGCTCCCCAACACAGCAATTTTCTGATTTTCTTCAAATTTTGTGTGCCTCCACGGTGCATATTCAATATTCTCTTCCTCTCTAATTGCAAGAATATTAACATTATAATCAGACCAGATATTTGAATTTTCACAGGACATTCCATTTAAAGAACTTTTTTTAGGTATTATAAAATTTTTTATTGTATGTGGTAAATGCCACGAATTAATTAATTTTTGTTGATTATCTTCATTTTTCTTATTACTGGATGAGGGTAAAACTGCTTTACCAAAAATAAAAAAATATACTATTCCTCCTAACAGAAGTGTTATTCCAACGGGGGTAACATCAAAAAAGCCAAATGTACCAAAATTATTCTGTTTTAACAGGTCATTTAAAACAATCAGGGAACCTGTCCCAACCATAGTAAGTGTACCACCTATTATCGCAGAAAAACCAAGAGGCATAATAAGCTTGGAAGGAGGAATTTTTTCTTTTTTTGAAATTTGAAGAACTGCAGGTAAAAATAAAGCTGCCGAACCAATATTTTGCATTATTGCTGACATAAATCCAACAGCACTTGATATTAAACCTATCAACTTTCTCTGGCTTTTACCGGCAATTTTAATTATTATTTTTGAAAATTTATTCATTACTCCTGTATCATATACACCCT
>CAZUKV010000128.1:0-2070 GCA_964621075.1 uncultured bacterium
TTTCATTTCATTTACATATTTTTTTAATTCTCTTTTATTAATAATGGTTTCTTCAAACATTATCTCTAAAATACCTAAGCTACCTTTTAAAATTGATTCATCAAATTTCTCTTTTATATAATTTCTTGCTTTTTTATCATCAGTACATATAAAATCTAACTCCTCATTCATATATAAATATATACAGCTCAATTCTCCTTTACCCAAAACAGAATATTTTTCAATAGCTACAACAGCTTTTTTCCATCTATTATAATCATTACTGGATATTTCCACCAATTGTCCTGGCAACTCTGCATTTTTATTTAGTAAATTAAATTCCTTTTTGACTTTAGAAGTTATAAATAATTGATAATTCTCTTTTTTAGATAATTTCTCTAATTTTGAAAACTTTTTGATACGGTAAAAATTTGATAAAACTGTGTTATCCAGAACTATTTTTACAATAAAATCTCCTCTTTACTTAATATCTTCCATTACTTTATCCGGATCAATATTTAAAAATTCTAAAAATTCAAGCAATTTACCAAAAGATATGTTCTCATTTTTATATATATTTATAACTTTATATAATATTTTTTTATCAGGATAATATATTTTATCATTAGCTTTATATAATGATGAGTCTATTTTGAAATCTTCAGCTATCTTTTTAGCATTTTTTTCAATATCTTCATATTGTTGATTATATTTATATTCATTTATAACCTCATTAACATTTATTTTATCATAATTATCTGGTAATTTTCTTTTACTATAAAGCCCAAGTAATCTATATAAAGCGGCTTTATAACTTACTCTAAAGTTCTGTGAAACCATTAAAATATCAAATTTACTTATCTTTTTTCTATCACCAATAAACTTTTTTACAGTTAATTCGGGTATTAAGAAATTTGCTGCAAAAGTATCTGCTTCCTTTTCAATCTTTTTATTTTCTTCTTCCATATCAAAAATCTGTTTTTGATGTAATACAAGATGGCCCAATTCATGACCAAGAGTAAAATTTTGTCTTCCAATTGTCTGACTTGAATTAATAACTATAAATTTTAAATTATTTTTTTTAAAAGCTGTACCCGAAATTGATTCCCTCCCGAGTTCATCATAAAAAAGATAAAAGTTATTGTTCTCAAGCCTTTTAATTAGTGTGTCCTGGTCAACTGGCTCATCTGACAAACCTAATATTTTTCTGGTTTTATCCACTTTTTCAATGATTTTATATTTATCCATATTATTACAAATTCTCCAATTCTATGATCTTATTAATATATTTCTCAATTATCTTCAACTTATTTTTAGCTTCAACAGTTATATTATCTTTATCTCTGTATGCAAATTTTACAATTTCTGGTTCTTTATAATCCATTAATTTATAAGGATCTACATTATAAAGCTTTGAAAGTTTATAAAGAGTTACCGCATCCAGTTTTCTTTTGCCGTTTTCGATATTTGACAAAGTCACCCTGTTTACTCCAATCTTCTCTGCTACATCTTTCTGGCTTAACCCCTTTTCTTCTCTCACTTCTTTCAACCTCATATCAAACTCCTTCCTATTAATAATATATTACATATTATCTTTTTGTCAAGTCTATTGTAATATTATCTTACATTTTTCTTAAAAAAATATAGCCATTCTACTAAATTTAATTTTATATATATCATAAGATTCAATGCATTCTCATAATTTTAAATTACTGACATTGATTAAATTTTGTTAATCGCACTTGTGGATTTTTTTACTTGAGAAATAATTACTGTTTGAGTCCAGCAATTACTTTTTAAAGTAAATGCTGGATGAGTTTAATTATTTTATAGAGAAAATCCATTAGTAAGATCTAATAAGGAACTTAGGAAATAATTTATAAATTTAGAATTAAAATTCTTTTCAAATAATTTTGTCTTTGTGCTCTTCTTTGTTATTTATTTTTTGATTTTTCATTTTTTTCTCATACTTATACTTATACTGCAAAATTAGAAATCCTAATTTTGCCTTATTCAAACTCTATCTCCTCAAAGCCTTTTTCATTTTCTCTTATTAGGATATACTGATTTGGTTTGACATTTTTAATTATT
>CAZUKV010000129.1:0-2057 GCA_964621075.1 uncultured bacterium
AAATGTTAAAGAAAAAAAAGAAAAAATTCTTGATAAGCTTGTAGAAGATATCAAGGAAATTCTCGGAAATAAAAATGGTTTTCAGCAGAGAGATATTTCAATTTTGGTAAGAAAAAACAGAGATGGAAATATGATCGCTGATAGATTGTTTAAAGAGGGAATTGAAGTAGTATCTCCTGATTCCATGTTGCTTTCAAATTCCAGAACGATAAGATTTATTATCTCTCTTTTGAAAGTATTAAATAGTAGGGATAAAATAGCTAAACATTCATTAAAATATTTGCATCCTGATGAATCGCTTGATAAAGATAAAGTTGAACAGGACATAGAAGATAAGTTCTTAATATTAAAATCATTTATTACAAAACCTCTATATGAAATTGTTGAGAATATTGTTATTCTATTTGAACTTAATTCATATAATCCGGGATTTTTACAGGGTTTTTTGGATGTAATACACGAATATTCAAATAATTTTAAAAATGATATAAAATCATTTTTAAACTGGTGGGAAGATAATAAAGATAGTGATAAATGTTCATTAATAATTCCCAAAAACAAGAATGCTGTAAGGATATCAACAATTCATAAAGCAAAAGGTTTGGAATTTCCCATTGTTTTTGTTCCTTTTTCATGGCCATTAAAAAGAAAAAGAGGGAAACCTCTGAATTCTATATGGATCGAATATGAAATATTTAATGGCTTAAAATTTCCGTTTCTCATTGATTTAACACAGATTTCTAAAGAAAGTTATTTCCAGGAGGAATATTTTAAAGAAAAAAATAACAACATTATTGACAATATAAATCTCATGTATGTTGCTTTTACAAGGGCTGTTGATAGATTATATTTATATGTGGATGAAAAAGAAAAATCTAAAAAAATATCAACTACTTCGGATTTAATAAGAAGTAGAATCGAAAAATTGTATGATAAAAATTTTGATAATGATGGTTTACTTGAGTTTGGCTTAAAAGAAAAGAAAGAACAGGAAAAAACTATTACTAAAAGCAGGGAAATTAAAGATATAATATCGACAAGGTGGCGCAAAAGATTGATTATAAAAAAACATAAAGATGAATTCTGGCGATTTGCAGAAACAGATAGAATTGATTCTATAAATAGAGGTTTAGTTATTCATGATATCCTATCCAATATAATTGAATTTGATAAAATTGATGAGATAATTGAGAATGCTTATCTTGATGGAGTTTTAAGAAAAGAGAATATAAAAGAGTATAAAAAATTAATTAAAGATATTATGCAGATAAGATATTCTGGTGGAATTGTAAAAGATTGGTTTGAAAATAATGAAATGATTTTAAATGAGACAAGTATTTTAACATCAGAAGAAGAGTACAGACCTGACCGGGTTATCATTAATGATCAAATTGCGGAAATTGTGGATTATAAAACAGGGGAAGAACATTCTTCCCATAAAAAACAGATAAAAAACTATGGCAATTTATTCTTAGAAATGGGATATAAAGTTAAGGGTATTTACCTGCTGTATATAGATTTAAAGAAAGTTGTGGAAATTGAAAAATAGAAAAGGAGCTGAATGAAATTATTGAATGAAAAAAATAATCAATCAACTATATATATAGGTCAAAAATTATTTGAAATAGTTGATAAAAAACTTGGTGAGTATAAAAGAGTGATTTTAATAGCAGATAAAAAAATGGAAAAAGTAGTAAGAAAAAATTTTAACTTTGATGATATCATTTTTTTAGAAGTGAATGAAAAATTAAAAAATATTGAAAATTATATTTTTTTATTGAAAAAATTAATAAAGATGAGAGTGGACAGAAATTCATATATTTTAAGTATTGGAGGCGGTGTGTTATCAGACCTTGTTGGATTTGTAGCTTCAACTTACATGAGAGGGGTAAAATTTAGTTTTATTCCTACAACTTTATTAAGTCAGGTAGATGCTTCAATAGGGGGGAAAAATGGTATTAACATTAATGGGTTTAAAAATCTTGCGGGGACATTTAATTGTCCGGAATATATATTTGTTGATTTAAGTTTTTTAAACACTCTTGATATAAAAAATT
>CAZUKV010000130.1:0-2051 GCA_964621075.1 uncultured bacterium
AGAATATCAAGCAAACTGGGATAAATATGGAAAAGCTGCTGGTCCTATAAGAAATCAAAAAATGCTTGATGATAATCCTGATCTTGATCTTGTTGTTTCTTTCCATGAAAATATTAATAATAGTAAAGGTACCAAAGATATGCTTAATAAGGCCAGAAAAAAGGGTATTAGAGTTGAAAAGTATAAATAAAAAATCAAATTCTTTGATTTTTTTAGTATAAGTTAAAGTTTAAGTATAAGTGAAAAATAAAAAACAAAGAGAAATATTACAAAATATTTTTTTATTTACTCACACTCACACGCACACTGACACCAAAATTTTTAACATAAATTTTATGCATAATACAGATCAAAGATAGTTGAACATATAGAACAGGAAAGGAGGATTTTATGAAACTGGATAGAACTAAAATAAGTGAGAATTTTGAAATACCAGTAAATATTTATGATGAGATTTTGGATACACTAGAAGAAGGGTTGAAAGAAATAGAAACAGAACTTGATGATGATACTGTATATCTTGTAATAAATAATATTATCAGTAGTAAATATGAAAGAAATAGATCTTACAGACACATGCCAAAAGACGAGCTATTAAGATTAACTAAAACAATAATAGAGGGACCAGGGGATAAAACCTTGCTTCCTATATGGACTATTACACAAGATTAAATACAAAAAATAAAAAATTGAAAACCCATGTCCAGAAAAGAATTTTACACAAATCATTATTAAATATAATATTGATATATAAAAGGGCAATTAAGTTATAAAATTGCCCTTTATGTAAAATTTATGTAACATTATTGAATTGGTGAATAATTAGAATTCCAGAGTGTTGATATTAAAACTGTATATATAGCTCCCATTTTAAGATGTTTATTTTCAAGTTTCATGTTATCTTTTATTATCCAGAAGTCCCACCATTTATTACTGTTAGTATGGCCAGAAGCAATCAATTTTAAAGTCCCATTATTTCCTTTAATAATCCATTCTTTATATTTAAATTCTGCTTTTACATTTAGTAAGTTTTTTCCAATGATTTGCCATTTTTTCTGTTCTTCATCTTTTTGTATAATCTTAATATATCCATCTCCAGTTTTTATTCTCCATTTTGAAGGTAGATTGCTTGAAGATGTTTCTAATTGTTCAATTCTGTAATTTTTTTCATTAAATTCATAATCAACCTGAAACTTATTACCACCTCTAATTTTTAAATGTGAATTTTGTCCATCAATATTAAAGTTGAATATTAAACTTTTCCTGGAATCACTAATACTGGATGCTTTTACATCTTTGAAAATAGCTGTATTTTCATCAATTTTAACAGTAAATAAATTTTTTGGGGCTTTTATTGTAAAATTTCCTTTAGAAGTAATTTTTAAAGCCTTTTTCTTTTTCATTCTATTGTATGCAGTAATAATTATTTCAACTGTGTTATTACCAGGATTTAGATATTTTTGTGAATTTTTAAATAATTTAGTTGTATCCCATCCTCTATTATCATTTTCATTTCTTATAACACATCCTTTGAAAGTGGTCCAGTGAGGATTAATATAATTTATATCATAAGCAGTAGTTTTCCCATTAATTTTCATTTCTAGAATATAATAAGTTTTATTTTCAGAATCCCAATTTTCTTTTAAATATTTATTTTCAATACTTTGTTTAAAATAAGCTCTGTAATAAATCGGCTCATTCCACTTAAACTCATTCTTAAATTTAGAACTGTCTTCATTTTGAAAATTAATTTCTTCATTAGAAAAAACAATTTGTTTTACATATTTCTTATGTGTAGAACTCGTCATACCTTGATCTTCAATATTGTTATTACATCCTATTGTTAATAATAAAGATAAAATAATACTAATTAAAAATATTTTTTTCATTTTTCCTCCTTTATAAATATAAAAATGATGTATTTACTTTAATAATTATAATGGAACTAAAAAGTTATTGAGATTTCCCCCATTTTGAAATCCTTTAAGCAAATACTTCTTAAAATTTATGAAAGAATAGATAAAACCTTGATAAATGTCAATATATTTTTT
>CAZUKV010000131.1:0-2042 GCA_964621075.1 uncultured bacterium
TCGCTTGCTTATGGACAGGTAGCCCAGATAATAAAAACTAATCGATCTATAATATCAAAATTTCAAGGAAAACCTTATGACTATATAATCAATTCTAAGTATGAAGATTTAAAAAATGATTTTAAAAATTTTGTGTATAGATTTACAAAATCAGAAGAATTGATAAATTTTTTTATTGGTATAAAAAGAATCTTGAAGGAATATGACACGCTTGGGAATTTTTTTTATCATGAATATGTTAAGAATAATCAGGACATATTAAAAACACTCGAGTGTTTTATAAGAGGAGTCGGATATTATAAACTTTCTTTAAGTACAATGCTTTCTCTTCCATCAAAAAAATCTGCATGTAAAAGATTATTTCTATATTTAAGATGGATGATAAGGGATGATGATGTGGATCCTGGAGGGTGGAATAATATAGATAAATCAGAATTAATTTATCCAATGGATACACACATGTTTAAAATAGCTAAATTGTTAAAATTTACCAAAAAAAAACAGGTTAATTTAAAAACTGCAGTAGATGTTACAAAAGAGTTTAATAAATTATCCCCTGAAGATCCTGTAAAGTATGATTTTTCACTTACGAGATTTGGAATAAGGAATGAATTAAAAATAGAAACACTAAAAAATATTGTTGAAAAATAGAGAAATAGTAGTAAAAATTAACAATAAATCATTTGAAATAAAAGTTATAAGTCATATAATTGTAAATACTGAGTTTTAGAATAAATTAAAAAGATTCTTGACATCAGAAGAAGTTGTTGTTATTATAAGTTTGTAATGATTACAAATGGTATGAGCTCTAAAAATGGGAGGTTAATTTGAATTCAGTAGAAATAAAAAAAGATATATATTGGGTTGGTGGAATTGATTGGGATTTAAGAAATTTTCATGGATATATGACACAGCGGGGCTCAACTTATAATGCTTATTTAATAGTAGATGATAAGGTTACTTTAATCGACACTGTTAAACATTATTTAAGAGATGAAATGTTTGAGAGGATATCAGAAATTATTGATCCATCGAAAATTGATTATGTTGTTTCCAATCATGTTGAAATGGATCACTCCGGTTCTATCCCATATTTAATGAAAAAATGCCCTAAAGCTAAAATTGTTGCATCGCCTAATGGAGTTAAAGGATTAAAAAAACATTACGGAGATAGCTATAATTATAAAACAGTAAAAACGGGTGATACCCTTGATATAGGAAAAAGAGAATTAAATTTTTTATTAACACCAATGGTTCACTGGCCCGATAATATGCTTACATACTGTCCAGATGAAAAAATTTTATTTTCAAATGATTCTTTCGGACAACACTTAGCGTCTTCTGAAAGATTTGATGATGAATATGAACTTGATATAATAATGGAAGAAGCAAAAAAATATTATGCTAATATTGTTCTTCCATACAGCATGCAGGTTCAAAATGAATTAAAAGCAGCTTCAGAACTTGACATCGAAATTGTAGCTCCAAGTCACGGAATTATTTTTAGAAAATATATTGATAAAATTGTTGAAAAATATAAGAAATGGTCTTCAAATAAATATGATAAAAAAGCTTTGATAATTTATGATACAATGTGGAAATCTACTAAAAAAATTGCTTATGCTGTTCAAAATGGATTTGAAGAAAATGGATATAATACGAGAATGTTGAATTTACAGTACAATCACATATCTGATATTATGACAGAAGTATTAAATGCAGAATATATTTGTATTGGTTCTCCGACCTTGAATAATAATATTATGCCGACTGTTGCTTCTTTTATTACATATTTAAAAGGATTGGCTCCCAGGGATAGAAAAGGTCTTGCTTTTGGATCCTATGGATGGGGAGGACAATCAATTGGAATTTTACATGAGGAATTGAAGGATTGCGGCTTTGATCTTTTGGAAGATATAAAAATTAATTATATACCATCTGAGAAACAACTTGATGAGATTAAAAATAATATAATAGAACAGATTAGCTGAAAGGAGGTGCAGTATGAAAAAATATGTATGCACTGCTTGTGGTTGGATTTA
>CAZUKV010000132.1:0-2041 GCA_964621075.1 uncultured bacterium
ATTAGAATCCATCCACTTAAGGATAAAAATCCACAAATTTATTCTTTTCAGGGTGAATTATGGTACAGATATGGAAAAAAAATTGGAAAATTATTAACTGTATATAATAAATCAATCTGGGAAAAGATCTTAATAAAAGGAAAAATTTTTAGAGGAGAGGAACTCTTCGATTTTGCAGATCATTTTAAAAGCTACTGGTCTCGGTATATTTCTTTTAAATGGTCAAAAAACCTAAAAAATATCAGAATATTAGATAACAACCTTGAAATTAACTTATTAGTAGATTATAAAGATGGCGCAGTTAAAGTCAGACCTATTTATTACTATGGTGATTTTAAATTTCATTACAATGATATTATCAAAAAAGGTCCTTATATTATAAAACATAATAATAGAACACTATATTTTATAAAGAGAGAACCCAAAAAGGAAAGAAGACTTTTTCTCTTCTTTTTCAAATACAGTTTTAAATGGTCTGAGGATTGTTTTTTACTTAAAAAGGATTTGAAAATTATTAATTTTTTAACCGAAGGATTCGATAAAATTCCAAAAGAATGGAATAAAAAATTAACTATTAATTTTAGAAAAATAAGAATTTTTGACATTACTGTAAAACCAATTTTTAATATTATTTTGGATAAAGACAAAAAAATGTTTTCAATTAAATTAAAAACTTCTATAAAAAATGATTATGAAATTGATCCACAGCATTTGAAAAAGAAAATTTTAAATGAAGAAAAATTCATTAAAAAAAGTCAATTTAAAATATTTAAAATAACTAATCTTGAAGAAATAAAAGAAATATTTGAAAATATTGGTTCTTCTTTTGATTTCGATTTTAATAGGAACAAGATTTATGATAATAATTTATATTTTCTTCCCCACCTAATTCATCATTTTAAAAAATATGATGATATTGAAATAGAGGGGAATAATGAATTCAGAAAAATGTATAAAGAAATGCTTAATGTTAAGGGGGTTAAAAAAGTCCCTATTCCAGATGATTTAGACGATATTCTAAGAGATTATCAAAAAAAAGGTTATTACTGGTTAAGATTTTTACATCGATACCATCTGTCAGGAATATTAGCTGATGACATGGGACTTGGAAAAACAGTACAGGCCATTACCTTAATAAAAAGTATTAAAACTAAAAAACCTTCTCTGGTAATTTGCCCTAAGTCTTTAATGCATAACTGGAACAAAGAATTTCAAAAATTTTCTCCAGATATGAATATTCAAATAATTGAAGGAACGCGAGAAAAAAGAAGAGAATTAATTTCTAAATACCATGATGAAAAATATGACGCATTTATAACTTCTTATTCTTTAATTCGTAATGATTTAAAATATTATCAGAATAAAGAATACTACTTTATAATTCTTGATGAAGCTCAGCATATAAAAAATTATAAAACTAAAAGAGCCAAAAGTGTTAAAAAGTTAAATTCAAAATTTAGATATGTACTTACAGGCACTCCTATGGAAAATTCTCTGGAAGAACTTTGGTCCATATTTGATTTTATAATGCCAGGATATATGGGAAATCACTCACAATTTGTTAATAATTACCAGAAGGCAATTTCAAAACAGGATAATGAAGATAAACTTCAGGAATTAAATATGAAAATTAAACCTTTTATTTTAAGAAGAACAAAAGACGAGGTATTAAAAGAACTACCCCCAAAAATTGTACAGGTTAGCAGTATCCCATTAAATAAAAAACAAGATCAGTTATATGATGAAGTTTTGTCTTCAATAAAACAAGAATTATTTGGTATTGTAAAGGAGAAAGGTTATTCAAGCAGCAAAATTCATATACTTAGTGCATTAACAAAATTAAGGCAGATCTGTAATCATCCCGGAATGATTTATCCGGAATTAAAAGACAATTTCTATTCATCTTCAAAAATGGAATTGTTATATGAAATCCTGTCCGAATCTATTGAGGGAGGACATAGAATACTTTTATTCAGTCAATTTGTTAAAATGCTTCACATAATAAGAAATTATTTAAGGAAAAAAAATATTAAATTTTCAT
>CAZUKV010000133.1:0-2008 GCA_964621075.1 uncultured bacterium
CCAAAGAAAAAAATCAGGGTACCGGATTGGGCCTTTCTGTGGTACAAAATATTATTAAAAAACTAAATGGCAGAATAAAAGTTGAAAGCGAACCGAACGTTGGAACAGAATTTAATATAATATTACCAACCATTGAAGACATTGAAAAAAGAAAGATAAAAATGAAGCAGGAAAAAAATGTAAATGTAGAAGGTATTAAGATAATGTTTGTAGATGATGAAGAGATGATAGCTGACATGGTCAAGGAGAGTTTAGAAGATGAAGATTTGGTTATTGATGTTTTTATCAGTCCCAACCATGCAATTAAAGTTTTCAATGAAAACACTGAATACTATGACCTTATTGTAACAGATCTTACTATGCCGGAAATATCCGGATTGGAATTAATTAAAAATTTAAAGAAAAAAAGAGCAGATGTTCCAATAATACTATCCACCGGTTCGCTGGATGAAACACTTGAAACAAAAGCCAGAGAAATAGGTGTTACAAAAATAATTAAAAAACCTTTTAGTTTTAAGAAACTCTTAAAAATGATAAAAGAAACAATCAAGGAATCAGATTAAAATTTTTGTTTGACTTAATTCTTTTTATTGATATTATAAACTATAAATATTTAGGGAAGCGATATAAACTCAAGGAGGGTTTTATGTCCAATATTAAAATAGGAATTATTATTTGTGATAGGTACTCATCCTGTGCTGGGGGAAAATGTTTTAGATCTCTTAAAGAAAGGGTGGGAGGATTTAAGAGGTATGAAAATGATGAAGTTGAAATAGCAGGTTTTACCTCATGCGGTGGTTGTCCGGGAGGAAATATTGAATATTCTCCAGAAGAAATGAAAAAAAATGGTGTAGATGTTATACATTTTGCTACTGGTATGATTGTTGGTTATCCTCCATGTCCCAGAACACAATTTTTCAAGGAATACATAGAAAAAAAATTTGGGATTGATGTTGTAATAGGAACGCATCCTATTCCTGAAAAATATTTAAAAACTCACAAAAAATTAAAAACATGGCAGAGCGAATTTTGGAAAAAAGTAGTGAAAGAAAATATGTCTACAGAAAAAATTCGGCTTGAATATAATTAAGGAAAATTAATATGAATGAAACAATAAAGGTTCTAAAAAACCATAAAACAATAAGAAAGTATAAAAATAAAGATGTTTCCAGAAAAAAAATTGAAACAATAGTTCGGGCCGGTCAGCAAGCACCATTTGTATCACAGCTTTATTCAGTATTATATACAAAAAAAGGAAAAATACCCTTTGAAGCAAACACATATTTTATTATATGTGTTGATTTTTACAAGATGAAAAAGATCATGGAAGAAAGAAATTGGGAACCGGTTACAAATGATCTCTCGATTCTAATTTTTGGAATACAGGATGCAGCATACATGGCTCAAAACATGGTTGTAGCTGCTGAAAGCATGAACCTTGGAACATGTTTTCTCGGTGGAGTTCCTTACCAGGCAGCAAAAATAAAAGAACAGTTTGATTTGCCTGATAAAGTTTTTCCTCTTGTTGGTTTGGTCATGGGCTATCCGGATGAGAATCCCCCTGTAAGACCGAGATATCAAATTGAGTTTACACTTTTTCATGACGAATATTCAATTTCAAATAAAACTATTAAAGAGGCAAAAAATATCATGGATAAGGGCTATCTTGAACAAAATTATTATGAGAAACTTGATGCAAAAATTCCTTTGAAAAATAAGGAAGAAACTTTTGATTATGACAATTATAGCTGGACAGAACATATTTCCCGCAAGTGGGGCCAGTGGTATAGTAATAAAGATAGTATTTTAAAAAATTTAAAAGAATGTGGTTTTGATATATAAAATGAGACGAGTGAGGTATATATGATTAAACGATTTAAGTATCTAATTTTGATATGGGTTACAATTTTTTTATTTATAGGTTGTTCCGGGAAGAATTCAAGTGAAGAAGACCTTTCGTGGATAGAAAAACAGGTGGTAAAACAAAAAAAAGATATTAAAACCGATG
>CAZUKV010000134.1:0-1994 GCA_964621075.1 uncultured bacterium
AAACTTGAACTTAAACTTAGACTAAGATCACGAGAAAACGAGTGATGTTAAAAAGAAAGTGCTGAACTCAAACAGTAATTATTTTTACATTTCCCAACAATAAGTGCGATTAGCTAAAAGTAATTAATCTCAATAATTTAAAATATGAGAATTAGTATGAGAAAAAAGATAAAATTAAAAAAAAGCATATTCCGGGTTTATCTTGGAATCTTCTAATTAATCTACTATTTATTTCAAGAAAATTAATCTTACGAACTACGAACACGAAAAACTAATTACTATATTTTTTTACATTCCCCTACCACAAGTGCGATTACCTAAAAGTAATTAATGTCAATAATTTAAAATATGAGAACTATCCTATTATTATTAAAAAATAAGGGGTAACACATAAAATATTTAATGCATTATCCCTTGAAGATAGATTTGATATATTCCAAATTTATGATATATTAAATTATAATTATTTTAGTAATCCTTTTATTGTAAGAAAGGAGAGAAAATGAATTATCTTGTAGTATATTATTCACGTTCAGGTAGAACAGAGATTGTGGCAGAACATATAAGTAACCGGTTGGATTGTGATGTTTGTGAAATATTTGATACTAAAAAAAGAGAAGGCATAATTGGATGGTTGAAATCAGGGAAAGATGCTTTTCAACATAATAAAACTGATATTAAGTATGATATTGATCCGGATAAATATGATTTCTTAATTGTTGGTTCTCCTGTATGGGCTGGAGATATAACACCTGCGATTAGAACATTTTTAGATGAAGTAAAAAAAGAAGATAAAAAATTTGCTTTTTTTACAACGTTTGGCGGGTCCAGAGGGAAAGCTTTTGATACAATGAAAGAGCTTACAGAAAAACCCATCGCTAAACTTGGGTTAAAGACAAAAGAAGTAATGGATGATGAAATCCTTTCTGAAAATATAAATTCTTTTATAAAAAAATGTAGAGATATTAAGGATAATAAAGGATAATAAATGAAATATAAGTTTTTAGTTCCACTTTCAACAGAGAAGCAATTTAGGGGAAAAATATATGAATTTTGTAAAAAAAATAATTTTGGATTTGAAATTGAAGCTTTTACCAAACCAAAAATATTTTATGAAAAATCAAAGTTAAATCGAGAAATTAATATTTATAAAAAAGAATTATCAGGTATAAATAATTTTTATTCTTTACACGGTCCCTTTTATGGCATGAAACCTCATTATCTTGATAAAGATTTATTGACTGTAGTTGAAAAAAGAATTAGACAATCATTAAATGTATCCACTGAAGTTGGAGCAGAATTAATAGTTTTTCACACTGGGATTAATCCAATTATAACTTCAGATGGTTACTCGGAACTTGTTATTGAAAGACAGGCTAAATTCTGGAATAAGATTGTTAATGAATATGAAAATATTAATATTTGTGTTGAAAATATGTGGGAGCAGGACACAAAGTTATTTGAAATGCTTTTTGACAGGGTCAATAGCAATAATTTTAAATTGTGTCTGGATATTGGACATTTAAATGTTTTCAGTAAAGTACCATTAAAAAAATGGTTTGATATATTAAAAAATGAGATAATTCATTTACATATTGCTGATAATTATGGTAAAAAAGATGAACACAATGCTCTTGGTGATGGGAATATCGATTGGGATAAGGTTTTTAATTTAATTGATGAATTAGACAATGAGCCCACAATTCTTATTGAAGTTGATAATGAGAAAAAATTTTTTGAAAGTTTCGAATTTTTAAAATACAAAAAATTTATTTAAAAGGTAAATTAGGGGAGAAAAATTCACTCCCCTAATTAATTTTTTTACAGTTTATCGATTACTTTATTAACAATTCTTTCTTTTTCTTCTTTAATATCTTTAAGAATGTTTTCAGATTTTTCTTTAATATCTTTAACAAATTTTTTGTCGTTAACTGCTGGCAGATTTATTTTTACATTTAAGAAAGCTCCTTCTGCAGTAGATTGAGCCATAATTG
>CAZUKV010000135.1:0-1969 GCA_964621075.1 uncultured bacterium
TCAAGGCAGATAACCCTTGCAAATATTTATGCTATCAGTGTAGCAGAAGAAAATGCATCAGGAGAAATTATAATTACAGCACCAACATGTGGATCTGCTGGGATTCTACCTTCAGCTTTAAAAATAATGGAAGAAAGATATCATTTGACTAAAAATAAAGTGATAAAAGGGTTGATGATAGCTGGTTTAATTGGAGCTGTAATTAAAAAAAATGGTTCTGTATCCGGTGCAGAAGTTGGATGTCAGGGAGAAGTAGGTGTTGCTTCATCAATGGCAGCTGGTGCAATCTGCTATCTTTTAAATGGAAATCTAAAACAAATTCAAAATGCATCTGAAATAGCTCTTGAACATCACTTAGGGCTTCCTTGTGATCCTATCGATGGTTTAGTACAGATTCCATGTATTGAAAGAAATGGAGTAGGGGTTATAACATCTTTAAATGCTGCAAATCTTGCTTTAATGCGAAAAAGTGAGCAGCAAATTTCTTTAGATCAGGTAGTTGATGTTATGATGGAGATTGGAAATGACATGAATAAAAAATATAAAGAAACAGCTCTGGGAGGACTGGCAAAAAAATTTAAAAAATAATTAATATTAATATTGCTAAATAAAAATGTAATAAATAATCATTACGTCGTTTATAATACATAAGGGAGAAGTAATTATGAACAAAAGAGTAAAATATTATAAAAAATTAATATTTTTTATAATATCAGACATCAATACTTAAATATCTATTCCCGTTATCAGGAAAGATAGTAACAATATTTCCGTTATCAATATTTTGAGATATTTTTAATGCTCCATATATATTTGCACCGCTGCTATAACCAACAAATAACCCTTCTTTTTCCATTAATAGATTTTTATATTTTACAGCTTCTTTTGTTTTAACCTCAATAGTTTCATCTATTATACTCCTGTCATAAATTTCTGGCATAATAGATTCTTCTAAATTTTTTAATCCATAAATATTATGATTTTTTTCTGGTTGGATTGCAATAATTTTAATTTTATTATTTTTTTCTTTTAAAAAATTGCCAATTCCCATAATTGTTCCACTTGTACCAATTCCAGTAACAAAATAATCTATATTTCCTGATAAATCTTCCCATATTTCAGGGCCTGTGTTTTCATAATGGGTTAAGTAATTATATTTATTTTTATACTGATCTGGATTGAAATATTTTTCAGGGTAGGAAGTTATAATATTATTAACTTTTTTAATTGCACCATCAGTTTTTTCACAGGCAGGAGTTTCTATAAAGTTTGCACCATAGGCTTTTAAAATAGTTTTTCTTTCTGATGATACATTACTGCTAATAACAGCAGTAAAATTATAATTTTTAAGTTTTGCAACAAGAGCTAACCCAATAGCAGTATTTCCTGAAGAAGCTTCTATTATTGTTTTATTTTTGGTTAATACCCCTATATTTTCAGCTTCTTCTATCATCTTATATGCTATTCTATCTTTTATACTACCCCCAGGATTGAACCATTCTAATTTGGCAAATATATTAATATTACGATATTTCATTAATTTATTTATCTTTATAATTGGAGTATTTCCAATTGTTTTTAAAATATTTTTATACATGGTTATTCTCCTTTAAAGTTTATTAGTTTTTTGAAAAAAAAAGAATTTATAAATTAAAGAAGATTAACAGACAAAATTTCCGAATGAAGAAAATATAGATGATAAATTATTAAAAATTGATTCTATATTAATTTTTTTTATCAAATTTTTCATATTTATGCTATTTTCCATAACTTCAGAATAAAAATAAATTTGAAAATGTCAAGAATCAAATTATATTATAATTTTATAATGGAAAATAATTATACTTGACATAAAATTAATGATTTGATTTAATAAGAATGTAAGAAATATTTATATTATTATAGTTTTATGAGTTTTCATAATGAGGGGGAAGTTATGAATTTAGATACTGTATTTATTTATAAAAAT
>CAZUKV010000136.1:0-1952 GCA_964621075.1 uncultured bacterium
TATTGAAAATGATTTTTCGAATTCTTTTATCTGTTTTCTGAATTCTGTAGAAAATAAACTTTTACAAATTACCCTGAAACATACCGCTACAGATAAACTGACACCAGTAACTCGTCATTCCAGACTTGTTCCGGAATCTCTTTTATTGTATTAATTTTTTACTTAAGCTTTAACTTTAGCTTAAACTAAAATTATCTTTGATAATTTTAAGACGAACACAAACACAATCTTATTATTTCAATAAAATTGCATTCAAGCCTATGACTGAAGAGACTGTAAGAAAACTCTACGAAATTGACTTATTTTAAATATTAAAATTTTGTCATGCTGGACTTGTTTCCAGTCAAGCCGTCCCACAAGCAAGGGAAGCATCTATTTTATCTTATTAATATAAAATAAATTACAGGAGGTTCCGGATCAAGTCTAAAAATAAGGCTTGTCGGATGACCAAACATACATATATCTTTTATAAATTAAGTAAAATGCTTGTTTTTTTACAGTCTCATAAGGTATACGACTAAAAATAGCTAAGCTATTTTTACAGATAGGTGTCAAAGTCAAATATCCCATCTTTCAATTCTATATCAACCAGCAAGTTAAATTCAGGGTTTTCTGGATTTGGAGAAAACCATGTTTCTGCATCGGGGCGTTCTCTTATAAAATCATAATCATCAAATGAAAAATTTGAATCTTCAGGTACATAATCACCATATTTCAGGAGAAATAACTGTGCTGGATCAGAAATATTGTACTTAATTTTTACAATCTTAAAATTATCTGTTGAACCTTCTTTTAATAAAAATCCATAATAGTCATTTCCGGATTTATACAGTTCAGCTCTAATGTTTGGATCAGATGTTAAATTGGTCGGATCTCCGGGTAAATTAATTTTTATTGATTTTGTGTCAGTGTAAATAAAAATTCCATCTGTTTCTGTTGAAATTTCACTTGAACGAATCCAGAAAACATTATCAGCAACAAATTCACCAAGGTAAGTTATAGTTTGAGTTGGTTTTTTGGGATCAGGAATTTCTGCTTCCCATTTACTGTTGTCATTAAAATCTGGATCAGCGAGGGTAAATTCACGAAAAGCATATAGATAGGTTTCAAGCTGTGTGAACATTCCATTATCATCAAAAATACTGCTGTAATAATAATTACCATAAAAAGAATCAGCAGCGGAAACTAATTCATTAAAAGCAGAATCTACATCATTTAGGAAATTGGATTCGGGTGGGTTATTACTGCTCCCTGTTGAAGAACTTCCGCATCCAGCTGCAAAAAATATAAATAAAATTGAAATTATTAATAAAGTTTTTTTAAACATAAGTCCTCCTTATTATTGTATAATAAAAATTGTATAGATTTTTAAATAATTATCAAGAAGTAATTATAAACCCAAAAACAAAGAACAATATGAAGAGAAAAAGAATGAAGATTGAACCACTAATCTCACGAAATTGTCCTCAGTCCCCGGTCTTTGGTCTTAAGCTGGGGAAAAATTTCTGAAATTTCTGTGAAACCAATAATAACACGAATAGAAAAAATAAGCTCTGCTTGAATTTTAGTATCAGTTTAAGAAATTAGTATTAGAAAAAAAGTAATCTCAAATCCTACTCTGGAATTATTTCTAATTATTTTCTTATATTTATTCTTATACTGGGAACAAATTTTATATGTATTTTTTATATGTAGTTACAGGATTTTTAATTGTCGATTATAAAATATGGTAATTGTAAAATAAAAAAATAAGATTAAGTACTTATAAATATATTTTTTCAGTAAACTGACATTCAAAATATATTGCTGGAATTACTTCTGCGAAATTCATCAGTCACTTATTACAGTGATGCACTTATAAGATATAACTTCCGTTACTAAAAATTGCAGAGTAATTTTTCTTCGAACACGAACACGAAAAACTAACTACTGATTTTTTCATACTTAAACTT
>CAZUKV010000137.1:0-1678 GCA_964621075.1 uncultured bacterium
TACCATTAATGTAGTAATGGGTCTTTTTACCGAAATATTAATTATTTTCATTTAATTCACCCTTTTTTTGATTTTTTCTTTATTATTTTTTTTATTCGTATTATTTGTATCAACATTTTTGGAAACAATTTCAACCGGATCTCCATTCTGTAAGCTTTTCTGTCCAACAATTATAACACTGTCGGTTTGAGTAATTCCTGAAATAATTTCAATATCCTCTTCCTGTTCTATTCCGGTTGTTACCTCGACAAATTCTGCTTTTTTATCATTAACAACAAAAACTCCTTTTTTTCCTTCTCTATTTATAATAGCTTTAGTTGGAATTGATAAAGCATTTTCTTTTTCTCTTGTGATAATATTTACATTAACAAACATTCCCGGTATAAAATCTTTATTTTTACTCATGTTTATTTCTACATTAAAGGTCCCTGTATTTTCATCAATAATCGGGCTTATTTCGTTAACAAAACCCTTGACAATATTTGCTTTATTATTTTTATATATTTCAACTTTAGCTCCCTGTTTCACATATTTAAACTCTTCCTCTGGTAAATTAATATTCGCCTTTAAAATACTATCATCAACAATTCTAAACATTTTTTTATTAACACTAACCCTTGAAGATTCTTCAACATACCTTCGACCAATAATTCCTGATATTGGGGATCGAATAGTATGATCTTCAAGATTTTTTTTCTGCAGCTCATAATCAGATTTTAAAGATTCATACTGTGCCTTCACATTTTCAAAATTTTCTTCTGAAATCATATTATCCTCATAAAGAATTTTTGTCCTGTTATATTCACTTTTTATTTGATTAAAACTTGCTTTTGTTTTTTGATAATGAAGCATCGTCTCTTCTTTATCAAGTTCTGCAATTTTATCTCCTTTATTTACATAATCTCCCTCTTTTACATATATTTTTACAATTCGTTCTTCAGCTGGAGAAAATACAAAAATATCCTTTTTAGCCTTTAGAGATACACTATAAGATAAGTAATTTTGTAATCTTTTTCTTTGTGGTTTTGTTACATATACCACTGTATTCTCTTTTTTACGATTTCTTCTACCTTTTTTTTCATTGGATTTTTTTGAACACGACAATATAAAAACAATTATAATTAAAAATGTGATAATTCTTTTTGACATTTAAAACCTCCTAATATCTTCTTGTATAATAGATACGAATAGAAACCAAATTGTTTCAAATCGAATGAAATTATAATAGTAAAATAAAATTTTCCAAGATAAATCGCTTATAGAAATATAATTTCAATATAATAATACCTATATAACTATTGAAAATATAATTAGAAGTATAAAAGTTATTTATTTATATTTCCACCTAAAAGCTTTGCATTAATTGCTACAATTACTGTGCTCATAGACATCAAAATTGCCCCCAAAGCGGGCGATATTATAACACCTTCATTATATAAAATACCTGCAGCAAGTGGTATCGCAATAGCATTATATCCAGTGGCCCAAAATAAATTTTGTACCATTTTAGAATAGGTATTCTTTCCAAACTTAATTAACGATACAACATCTTCAGGATTGCTGTTAACAAGAATTATATCAGCAGTTTCAGCTGCTACATCAGTACCTGATCCAATTGCTATTCCAACATCCGCTTTAGCCAGTGCTGGAGCATCATTGACACCATCTCCAGTCATTG
>CAZUKV010000138.1:0-1647 GCA_964621075.1 uncultured bacterium
ACTTTAACTAAAAATTACAAAGTAATTTTTCAAACGAACACGAACAACTAATTACTGATTTTTTCAAACTGTTCACGGCTCACCGATCACGGATGACTGATCACGAAATATCTTAAATATTTTTTTTCATAAATATAATAATTTATATTGAAAAAACAAAATAATATGATATATTAAAAATACAAAGAAATTGGAGGGAAAGTGCTTAAAAGAATAAAGGCTATAAAAATTAACCTACTCCTTGGAACTATCTTAATAATACTGGCCGGAACTTTCTTTTCAAAACTTGTCATTCATGAGGGACTTTATGGTTCCAAATACTGGATTGACTTCCTTGTGTACCTTGTAGCATGGGGAGTATCACTTTATGTATTTGATTTTTTTGTTGTTCGTGATTTGTGTGATAGAAAAAATCTGTTTAAGAAGATTCTCGCCGGATTTGTCACCTCCTTCATTACTATTTCAGTTTTTAAAATATTTTTTATGAAATATGTATTAGCACGGACTTTATTGAAAAATCTTGTGATGCTTCTCATGTTTATATTAATGATGTTATTAATTGAATTATTTGTTCTTATATATACAAGAAAAAATGTTCTTATAATTGGAGATAGTAAAGCGCAGAGAGCTGCTGAGAGATTAATTTTCAAATGTAAGTATTTAAATATTAAGATTAAAGGATATATCTCACTTGATGAGGATTCAGAACGGTTTAAAGTTTATGCAGGAGATAGCATAAAAGAAGAAAAGGAAATTATTTTAAGAAAATACAGGTGTCTTGGAAAACTGGAAAATCTTGATGAAGTTTTACAAAATAAAAATATTGATATTTTAATTGTTGATAGAAATGAAAAAGAAATTATAAATCATCTTCATGAAAAAGGATTTACAGATGAAGATATTTTATATGTAGATGAAATATTTGAGAATGTTCAAAAAAAGATTCCCATTTTACATATTGATGAGGATAACATTGAAAAAATATTACAAAAAAATCAAATTGATGAAGTTAAAAATCTATTTTATAAAATTATCAAGCGTAGCATAGCAATCACACTGTCAACGGCGGGTCTTTTGATAACTTCCCCCATTATTCTCCTTTCTGGGATTATCATAAAGTTTGAATCAAAAGGCCCTATTTTCTTCAAGCAGAAAAGGATTGGAAAAGATGGAAAAATATTTATTCTCTATAAGCTAAGAAGTATGAGGGAACATGACCCCGAGGAACACTCTAAGTATAGTTCTGAAGATGATCCCAGGATAACAAAATACGGAAAATTAATAAGAAAATGCAGAATAGATGAACTGCCCCAGTTTATAAATGTTATAAAAGGGGACATGAATCTAATCGGACCTCGTGCAGAGTGGAATAAACTTGTTGAAAATTATAAAAAAAGAGTTCCATATTATGACAAGCGACATGAGGTTAGACCGGGTATAACTGGATGGGCGCAGGTTAATTATTCCTATGGTGAAAACATTACGGATACGATTCATAAACTTCAATATGATCTTTATTATATAAAAAATCAAAGTTTTTTCCTTGATTTTAAGATTGCCTTACGTACAGCCAAAATAATGATTGGTGCAGACGGAAGATAAAAAATCAACTATGTTGATTTTTTAGCTTAAGTCAAAGTTAAAGTT
>CAZUKV010000139.1:0-1639 GCA_964621075.1 uncultured bacterium
AATATATAAAAGAAAATGATATTGATTTTGTAATTGCTAACGGAGAAAACCTTGCGGGTGGAGTTGGTATAACAAATAGGACAATGAAACAAATACTGGATGCAGGCGTTGATTGTATAACGTCAGGTAATCATATATGGAGAAAAAGGGATATTTTTGACATTTTGGAAGAAGGGTATCCTGTTTTACGTCCTGCTAATTATCCTACAGAAGTTCCTGGAGATCTTTTTAAAGTATTCACCGTAAAAAATACCAAGATTGGTGTTTTTAATTTGCTGGGACGGACATTTTTAGAAAATGTTGATAATCCATTTACTGTTGGAGAAAAAATTGTTAAATTAATGAAAAAAGAATCCGATATAATAATTTGTGATTTCCATGCTGAAACCACCTCTGAAAAAATGGCCATGGGTTGGTTTCTTGATGGTGATGTAGATGCTGTTTTGGGTACTCATACCCACATTCAAACGTCTGATGAAAGAATACTTAACAAGGGAACAGGATATATAACAGATGCTGGAATGACCGGAAGTCATGACTCTGTAATTGGTGTAAGAAAAGATATTATAATTGAAAGATTTAGAACTTCACTTCCTGTTAAATTTAAACCTGGGAAAGGCGATTCGTGGTTTAATGGAGTTAAACTTGAATTCAATGATAAGAAATTAGAAAAAATAACCAGAATTCAGAAAAGAGGAGTTCAGCTTTGAAAAAATTATTGAAAGGCAAACCGGTTGCAGAAAAAATTTTAAATAATATAAAAGAATATGCGTCTAAAAATAGTTTAAAAATGGCTATAGTACAGATAGGAAATGATAATGCTTCAACCTGGTATAGAAATTTTAAATCAAAAAAGGCAAAAAAACTGGGAATAAAAACAGAAGAATATCTTTTTAGTAAAAATGAAAACCAGAATGTAATAATGAAAAAAATTGAAGAATTGAATCAGGATAGAAGCATCACCGGAATTTTTTTAGAACAGCCTCTTCCTGATAATTTTGATAAAAACATTATAGTTGATAGTATTGAACCTTTAAAAGATATTGATGGGATAACAACCCTTAATGCTGGGAAATTGTACTTGAATAAAAATGGTTTGTTTCCTGCTACTGCCAAAGCTATTATTGAAATTCTTGATTTTTATGACATTAAAATAAAAGGTAAAAGAGTTGTTATTATAGGAAGAAGTGACATTGTTGGTAAACCCGTAGGGTTTCTTATTATGCATAGACATGGAACAATTACTATATGTCATTCAAGAACAGAAAATTTAAGTGAAGTTGCCCGTGAAGGGGATATATTAATTGCAGCGGTAGGAAAAGCTAAAATGATAAAAAATGATTTTGTAAAAAAGAATGCAGTTGTTGTTGATGCAGGGTATAATGTTGAAGGTGAAGAAGTTTATGGGGATGTTGATCTTAATGATGTTAAGAATAAAGCCCGATGTATAACACCTGTTCCAAATGGAGTTGGAACTGTAACAACGAGCATGATTTTCAAAAATTTAATTTTAGCCCACAAGTATCAAAATGAGTAGTTTTAATTTTGGGAATAATCAAGAAAAACCATATTCCGTATCGGAATTAAATCAAATAATCAAGGATAAATTTCAGCAGATATTTCCATCCTCAATCTTAGT
>CAZUKV010000140.1:0-1565 GCA_964621075.1 uncultured bacterium
TTAGCCTGCCCAAGAGTAGCAATTAGTTTTAATCTTATTCCTTCATATTGAGCACCTTCAGTTATTCTTTCTATCTCTATTTTCTCTTTTTTAAATTCTACCCCATCATCAATATTAAATTTACAATTTTTTTTAAAATATCTCGTATTTCATCAAAATTATTGCTAATATTTTTTCCTAAAAAATCTATATCTCTGGTCGTTCTTGTTTTAAAATTACTTTTTGATAATATAATCAAACCACCTTTTAAAATTAATTTATCTTTAAAAGTTGTTTTAGATAATCTATAAAGCAATCTTTCCTGAAAATATAGTAAAAGTATTTGATCAAAATTTATATTCTCGGATTTAGACAAATTGTATAATCGATCTCTTATAGAAGCTATAATATTTTTGCTCATAATAATAATTCTAAATATTTTTTTAGTTCATTATAAGGTCCTACTTTTTCCGCATATTTAAGTAATTTGTCCATATTCATATATTTTCCATTAACATATTCTTTAAAAGCTTCATTTACAATATCCCGTCCAACTTTATTCCTGTATCTAAAACAATCACAAAGAGTTTTTTCCATGTCATAAATCTGGATTTTATTTTCATTAATTTCTCTATTTATAATACCGGTTTCATACTGTTTTTGGGAAAAATAAAATATTTTTATAGGGGGATATTCAGGTAGCTTTGGTTTATGAACATCCCTATGGATAGCAATATAGTACTGCCATGGATTTGTTGTTGTTAATTCATAATAAGACAGCGCAGAAAGTAAACAAATCACTCCAGAAGATACTATCTTACTAACTTCAACTAATTCTTCATCAGAATTTTTTTCTGGATAATTCCATTTATAAAGTCCATTCTTAAGCTTAATAATTTTATTTTTTTCCAATAATTTATAGAGATGATACTTATTTATCCCAGTTTTTACTATATCTTTCGTTTTGGCATATCCATTATTTTTTTCAAAAACCTCTTTAATTTTCTTGTAATAAGAATTTTTATTCATTCACTCTCCTTATTAAACAAATCCTCCGCATATATTGATATCTGCGGAGGATTTGTTTAATAAAATATAGCATAATTTTTTATATATTCAATGTAAAGTCTTATATAAATAATAACTATAATATAATTCATATTTTAAATTAACTTTTTTCATAACTCTTCTTAATAGTAGTTTTTTAAATGAGCAACTGTCTGCTAAAATGATCAGTTGCCCATTTATGATATAGTTTATTCAGATTTTTTGGTCCTATAAATAATTAAAAATCCAAATGATATAAACATACTGAATAATAATATTGTCAAAAGATTAATCATATTGTCTAAGTCTTTAAATATAAAAAATACATATAAAATAGATGATATAAATCCAATAAAGATCATTGATTTACCGATTTTTTTCTGATTTTTTATTTTTCTCATGATAAATCCTTTCTATTAGTTACAAACATACTGGTAGTATAAATAAACTAATATCTTTTTTAAAAAAAACACAAACAAATAAAACTGTCAACAATAAATGTCATGAACATGTGAATAGATGTCATAACCGGGTGATTT
>CAZUKV010000141.1:0-1542 GCA_964621075.1 uncultured bacterium
CATCTGTTCCGCATTTCCATGATCTGCAGTTAATAATACCACACCATCTTTTTCTAATATTTTATCTGTAACTTTGCCAACACACTCATCAACTGTTTTAATGGCCTTAACCGTTGCATCAAAATCTCCCGTGTGTCCGACCATGTCGGGATTTGCAAAATTTAATATTATTAGATCATATTTATCTTTTGAAATTGCATCCAGTACTTTTTCTGTGACTTCATAAGCTGACATTTCAGGCTTTTTATCATAAGTTGCTACCTTTGGGGAATTTACAAGAATCCTATCTTCATTATTAAATACAGTATCCTGCTGACCATTAAAGAAAAAGGTAACATGAGCGTATTTTTCTGTTTCAGCAATTCTTAATTGATTCATCTTATTATCACTGATAACTTTACCGAGAAGATTTTTCATTTTTAAAAGAGGATAGCTAATTTCAACATGAGCTTTTTTTTCATTTTTCAGCTCTTCATAATATTCAGTGGTTGCAAGAAAGAATAAATTTTTATAGTTTTTAGTTTCAAATTCATCAAAATCTTTTTTCACAAAGGCTTTTGTTATCTGTCTTGTTCTATCAAAACGATAATTGAAAAATACAAGAGTATCATTATCTTCTATTTTTTTAAAACCTTTAATCTTTCTTGGTTTAATAAACTCATCAGTTTCATCTTTTTTATAAGCATCTTCAATTGCACTGTTTATATTATCAAAAATCTTATTTTCACTTTTTCCTTCAGTTAAAAGGTCATAAAATTTCTGTGTTCTATCCCATCTTGTATCTCTATCCATTGCAAAATATCTTCCGGTTATAGAAACGATTTTCCCGTAGTTGAATTTATCTACAAATTTAACAACTTCTTTTACATATTTTTTTGCAGATTTGGGAGGGGTGTCTCTACCATCTGAAATTACATGTATATAGACATTATCACCCGATATATTGTTATCCTTAAATGATTTTAAATAAGCCAGTAGGTGATCTGTATGGGCATGTACTCCCTGATCCTGTACAAGTCCGAATATATGTATATTGCTGTTATTTTTTTTGGTATGTTCAATTGCATTTAAAAGAGATTTGTTTTTCTGGAAATTATTTTCTTTAATATCATTATTTATTCTAACAAGATTTTGTGGAACAATTCTTCCAGCACCAATATTTAGATGCCCAACCTCTGAGGAACCCTGATTACCCTCCGGGAGTCCGACATGTTTTCCAGATGTGTATATAAGATTAGTTGGATAATTTTTTATATAATTTAAATGATTTTTGGGATTAGCCTGATATATAGCATTGTATTCTTTATTCTCAGAATATCCCCATCCATCTCTTATTATTAAAGCAATTGGTTTTTTCATTTCTACCTCCTGTTTGTGTTATTATATTAGAATGAGTTTTTAAATCAAAGGTTAAAATTTTCAATCTTTTTTAGAATACTAATCCTAAAAATTAGATCTACTAATTTTTTTTCTACTTAAACTTAAGCTTGAGCTTGAACTACGAAATTAAACTTTTTTATTTCGTGGTGCCAATAATTATAA
>CAZUKV010000142.1:0-1522 GCA_964621075.1 uncultured bacterium
ACATCATAATAATAAATATCAAATTTTTGTGATTCATAAACTTTCCACTTGAAATCTTTATTCCTAATTTTATTTTTTCCAAATTGCGAAAATATATTTACTGTTAAAATAATAAATAACAGTAAAAAAAATGTTTTTTTCATTTTAGATAAATTCTCCTCACATTTTTATTATAATCATAAAATTCCTTTAAAAACTCAGATGATAACTTCTGGGATAATAAATTAAAGAGATAGATTTTTGCACTATATATATTTTTATCTTTATAGTCTTCAATTATTCTATTTTTTTTAAAATTTTTTTCATAAATAACTTTCTTCTTATCAACATCATAAATAAATATTTTCATATCCAGAACAAGAGATAGATCTTCAAGTGCTCTTCTTTTCCATAATGTTGGAGGTTCAAGTATTTCTGGATCACCACTTCTATCAGCTGAATAATCGGGATTCAAAGAATCTCCACGACCATATTCTGAATAAAGTTCTTCACTAAAAAATATTTTTGATGTTAATATATATTTTATATTTGATTTTTTAAATTTTTGATAATCAAAATCTGATTTATTAATGATTTTTTTTGAAATATCTAAAAGTTTGTTTTCCGGTAAAGGAAAACTTTTTGTAAATTCAACTTTATCAATATTATTTTTAATATTATTATAAAATCGATTTGTAACATTTTTTAACTGACTTATCCCTTTACCTTCAATATAAAAAGGTAAAATTATAACTTTCCCTTTTATTTTGAGATTCGCTTTTTCTTTAACTTTAATGTTTATATAATTTTGGGTTCTACATGATGTCAATATTAATATTAAGATTAAAAAATTAATGGTCTTTTTTAAAATTATCATAATTTTCTTCTACCGGGTTTTCTTTTTTTATTTTTAAAGCTTCTTTATAATATTTTTCAGCTTTTTGAATTTTCCCCAATCCTTCATAACAAATAGCAATATTGTTTTTTATTTTATAATTATCATTATCTTCTTTTTCTGCTTTTATCAGGTAAAAAAGGGCTTCCTTATATAATTCTTGTTTTACAAGTTTATGAGAGTATTCATTATAATCCTTTATGTTAATTTTATGAGTACATGAAAATAAAAAAATAATTCCAAACAAAATAAAAAATATTTTTTTCATAATTTAATTATAACAGATAAAATTTTTTAATCAAGATAGTTGAATTAGCAGCGGGTGCTGAACACCCGCTGTGGTAGGGTAAATTGTTGATACTTTACATATCAACAATTTTTACATCAATATTATTTTCTTCAAGTTGTGGTAATATATCTTTTTTATTTCCTACAATTACTGTGAAAAAATTATCAGGATTTGTATATTTTTCAAAAGCTCCCTGTACTTCATCAAGAGTAAGGTTATTAAATTTTTTAATATATTTATTCGTATAATCTGCTGATCTGCCTCTAATTTCTAAATTATAAAGAACCGTTGATAATACCTGATTTTTAGTTTTATAAAATTTTGGAAAAATCCCATTATATAAATTAATAATTTCAAAT
>CAZUKV010000143.1:0-1505 GCA_964621075.1 uncultured bacterium
AAATTCATCAACCATCTTTTTTTTAAATTTATCTTTCGAATTGACTGTAAGATAATTAGCACCTCTAATCTTACTTATATCTTCCATTAGATCTGTATTTGAATCAACACCGATACCTATAAAGGTTGAATAGAGTTTCTTATCAGAAAATGTTTTTAAATATCCATCAAGTCCTCCTAATTCACCTATATTTGGCATGTAATCTGAAATAATAATCAATCTATTATTATAATCACCCCTGTTGATATTCTGATTATCATACATCAGATTTATCTTATCAAGACCTGCTGAAAAATTTGTTCCACCATTTGCTTCCAGCCTTTTTAGTTTCTCTACAGATTTTTCAATATCAATATCTCCAACTTTAGTGGATTCAAGACCTATTGAAGAATCCCCATTAAAATATGCAATTCCAAGATAATCCTCATCATTTAACCTTTTAATAACAGAACTTAAAACGTCTCCTGTTAACTGCATCTTTGAAATAGGATTTTCATTTTTTGTTTTCCCATCATAATAATAATCATCAATTTGTGCACTCATTGAACCTGAAATATCAATAAGTAAAAGTAAATTTAATTTATCCCTCTTATAATCATTGATTTTAATATTTGAAGAAAGCCCAAGAGAAAGATAATACTCTTTATCATCTGTCACAGGATTATAACTTACTGCATAATTATAAGCAGGTGAAACAAGGTCATCTTTATTCTGTTTGTAATCAGTTTGAAAATAGTATTCATTAAATATTCCTTCATAGGTAATGGAACTTAATTTTGGTCTGTATCCATTTTTAATATTTTCTCTAAAATTTTCAATATTCTTAGCTCCTCCAACTGACAATCCTAAATTTGCAGAACGGGATGCATTTGTCATATTACAGATTTTCGTATTCATTTTATAATTTGCAATTTCTTTATAACTTGAAAATTTTTCCTGATAAAGGTTCCAGTATTTAACTATAAACTCTTTAATCTCCTTTCTATTTTTAAAATTTTTGGTTCCAATCTCTCCCATTAAAAAATTGTAATACCTGCTATCACCATTAATACCTGTTTCTTGAATAATTTCTTCATAAATTTTCCTGTTAAAAGTTATCATATTTCCTCCTTTTTTAATTAAACTAAACAAACACCAAACATCTTCTCTTTACATTTTTCTAACATTATTTTCAATGGATTGAATAAGCAATTCTTTCTCTCCAAGGGTAAACTCTACAATTGGGGATAGATCTGTTTTTTCAAGTTCAAGGAATAATGTTAGAACCAACTTTCTCATCTTCTCTTTATCATTTTCCATCTCATTCTTTTTCATGTAGGAAAAAACAAACTCTGCAAGAAGTTTATAATCTGCTGCAGCGAAAATGATACCCTCTTCTATTAAAATTGTTTTAAGTAAATCATGATCAAATATTTCCATAATACCTCCCTTTTCAGAATAGTAATTGCAACTTCCGTGCCAGAATACAAACTCCCTTTAAATACTGCAAATAAGCGATTACGGTA